>NZ_CP064952.1:670274-1005411 GCF_011038885.2 Schaalia sp. ZJ405
GATATTCAGTGGGGGCGCGCTGAAGATCCTTTCCACTGGATGTACCGGCTCGTCTGAGCGCGTCTTTTCTCTCATTAACGAGGACGAACCTGTGGGGGCGACCATCGGGTCGCCCCCACAGGTGTATCGAGAGCCGACGTATTCACGTCAAGCGCTCACGGTGAAGCACTCACGGCGAAGAGCTCACTGCGAGGCGAGGCGCGCGCCCTCTGTGAGTGCTTCGAGTTTCGCCCAGGCGATCGACGGATACACACGTCCACCGAGGCCGCAGTCAGTTGAAGCGACAACACGTTCGTCTCCGACGATGTCGGCGAACTGGCGAATTCGCTGAGCAACCAACTCCGGGTGCTCAACAACGTTGGTTGAGTGGGAAACAACGCCGGGGATCAGATACTTCCCATCGGGCAGAGTGACGTCTTTCCAGATCGTCCACTCGTGGGCGTGGCGAGCGTTCGCAGCCTCAAAGGTCAAGCCATTGGCATTGACCGCAAGCGCCAGGTCAACGATGTCCTTGAAGGGGATGTCCGTTGTGTGCGGGCCGTGCCATGAGCCCCAACAGACATGGAAACGGACCAGCTCCGGATCAATTCCCCGCAACGCATGGTTAAGGGCTTCAATCCTCACACGTGAGAACGCCCGGTAGTCGTCAACGGAGGGTTCGGTGGCGAACTGGTCCCACCCTTCAGCAATATCCGGTGCATCGATCTGAACAGTGAGTCCCGCATTGGTGATGCGCAGGTATTCCTCACGCAGCACATCGGCGCATGCCCAGACCACGGCCTCGTCGTCCTCGTAGAATGCATTCGCCACGCGAGCGGCGCTTCCCGGAGAAATCGCGGCAACGAAGCCATCAGAAAGGGGTTTGCCTGCGGCTGTGAGTGCCTGGGTGATCCCAGCGATGTCACGATCAACGGCCTCGGCGCCAATGTAGGTGAGTTCACTGGTGATCGTGGGGAAGCGAACGGGGTTCTTATTCGCAATGTGGATTCCCGATTCGGGATCAGCGTATGCGTCGGCGAAACGCTGCCAGTCGCGGCGCTCGGCGAAGGAAGAGAAGGAGAGGCGACCCTCCCGACCCGCGGGAGGACGAATGTCGAAACGCTGCGTGTCCTCAAATGACAAGCCGCCCAGACGGGAGAACGAATATGTCCACCATGCCCCGTAGTCGACAACGTCAAGCATCGCATGGCCGTACTCGCCGTCGTTGACAATGCTCAGGCCGATCTCATCTTGTCGCTGAACAATGCCGTTGACTTCCTTTTGGAGGAGAGAAGAAAACGCCTCGTCATTGAGCGTTCCTTCGCGGTGAGCACGGTTAGCTTCGATGAGAGCCTCGGTGCGCGGCAGAGAGCCGACGTGGGTTGTACGAATCGTCATGATTACCTCGCTGGTCGAAGAAATTGATTGATAACGACATTCAGATTAGAGGCCGTGATCAGGTGCAACATCGGGGTCCGGTTACTGAATTTTTGTAACGAGGTGTCGATGAACGCGGACATGATGCATGTCATGTCTCCACGTGTCGCGCCCACGTGCGGACTCCCATATTCTCACAGTGAAATACTGCCCCTGACCTGTGACTTCTCCATCAACGAAAGGCCATTCCCCTCGTCGTGACACGCTTTCTTGACCTCATCGTCTCCTGGGTCGTTCACCTCATGTCCCTCCTGGGCGCTCCCGGTGTCGGAATCGCCGTGGCCTTGGAAAATGTTTTCCCTCCGATTCCCTCCGAAATCATTCTTCCCGCTGCGGGATTCGCCGCTTCCCGGGGAACATATGGACTGTTCAGCGCAATTGTGTGGGCAACAGCTGGTTCGGTCATCGGCGCGTGCGTTCTCTACGCAATCGGGGCACTCATCGGACACGAGCGCATGAGTCGCCTGATCATCCGGCTCCCGTTCATTGACGAGGACGATGTCGCTCGCACCGAGAATTGGTTTGAGCGACACGGGCCCAAAGCCGTGTTCATCGGGCGCCTGATCCCCGTGATTCGATCATTTATTTCGATCCCCGCGGGAGTGGAGCGCATGCCGATTCCCGTGTTTCTTGCCTATACGACGGTGGGATCAGCGCTGTGGAATAGCCTTCTCGTGGGTGCGGGATTCTTCCTCGGGGAAAACTGGACCCTCGTTGGGGAATGGATCTCGCACTATCAAGGTGTTGTTCTTGGGCTGTTCCTTGCAGCTATGGGCCTCTGGATCGTCAGGATGATTGTGCGTCGACGTCGACAACAGCGCCACGGTCACGCGGGCGCAGCCTCGTCCTCAGAAAGCACGGGCGACGCAGCCTGAGCCACGGGGGATCTCTCGTGCAGGCGAAGAGCAGTGGGTAGCCTCTCGCAGGCGAGCGGATATCCGGCGCTCTCTCGCGTGCAAGGTGTGACGATCAAATACCGCAGGATCCTCTAATCCTGATGAAGTGCTCGAACATGGCGATGTTCCTTGCGGTTCTCACTTTCGTAAGAAACCCTTGGGAATTTCGATGACAAATCTCTTGACGGTACAAAATGTGATCCGTTACATTGGCTTTGAGGTGCAGGGGCTATGCTCCTCACCCAGAAAGTTGCAGGGTTTAGAGGTGAAGGCGGATGAAGTATCTGCTCGGGAAATGTCCAATCAGGCTAAGTGGCCTTATTGAGTTAGCATGCCTATATTTCGGCTCTTTTCTTCTCGCTGGCTTCCTTGCATATATTGAGCGAAGCTCCACAGAATCCTATGTATTGGAGCGCTACCTAAAGTTTATCGTCGAACATCAAACGGCATTGATATTCGCCCTGTCGACGCTGGTTATTGTGTACCACTACCAGGGAATAGTCAAAGCAGAGACTGAGATCGCATGCCGAATCATCGTCGGTGATCGACTTGGATCAATTCGTTTTCGGTACGGACTTGGATGTTTTGTGATACTTGCCAGTTGTTTCCTCATCATGCTCATCATTCACATCCTGCTTGATCTGAAAATAAACAATTTTCTCAACCTTTTTAGCATATTTTTCGTCTACATCTGCGCTAGTTCTCTCATACTAGGAAAAGTGAGGAGAAAATGAAGACTTTTCGCTTTTTTGTGACTCGAATATTTCTGCGAAAACCCGTGTTAGCCGTCGTGGTCCTTGTGCTCATTTTGGCTACTGACTATATTGCATTCATGGTGACACGGACACTGGCCTCGACATCTGAGGGGCTTGAGGAAGTTCAGCACTTCAACCTTCCTGGTATATACATAGCGAATCTGGATCCCGATTCCCCATTTAACCCTGGACAAATGTCGGAGAAATCTCTTCAAGATGTGTATGACCGTATCCAAGAGAAACATACTTTTGGTCTATTTACGGACGGATATATCGCCGATGTAAAAAACAGGCAAGGTGTTGATGTTCCGGTTGCATATATGAATCAGACCTATAGCGAGATTAATGGATTCACAGTTGCAGAAGGAACGGGGATCAGCTTCGACTATGATCTCGATAAGTCGAACACGATTCCCGTGCTGGTGGGAAAAGGTCTTGCGGATGACTATCCGTTAAACACTAAATTCTCGGTAGTGGATCCAGGATTGAATAGAGAGGTAACTTATGTAGTAACAGGCATTCTTACGCAGAATTCTTCTCATTCTCATCTGTATGTGCTTGATTCCAAACAGTACTACAATTTTTCGATCATCGTTCCAGTCACTGAACAATTTATTCAACAGGCGCATGGCGCATTTAAGATTAACGGATTGATGGATCTGATGCTGTTGGATACTTCTCGTCCTGGAGCGAGCGAGCTCGGAGCCTATATCGAAGAAAAGATTAATCTAAAATTTAACTTCTCCAGTCAACAGGATAATATCGACTTCTATCATGAATATTTTTATTCCTCTATGGTTTTTCTCATGGGAGTTTCTCTCATACTAGTTATCGTGATCATATTTCTGGCAGTCTGGGGATCATTGGCCGCCGTGAGAGTCATGCTGCCAGATTTCACCATTAATCTCCTTGTCGGATTGAGCTACGAAAAATTCCAGCGTCTGCTCGTGGCATACTATGCGTTGCTTTCTCTGTTTGCGCTGTCAGCACTTTTTGCGATGGTTTCTTATTCGAGGCATGATAGTTGGAGTACTAAAGTTGCATTCCATATAACATATGGTCCTGCTGGAGGATTGATACAGATGGACTGGATTGCCCTACTTGCTGCGTTCCTAGCCAATGTCCTGTTGGTTGCCATTGTGGTTCAGTCAATCGTATGGCGAATCAAGCGAGTTCCAATTTCAATAGGGGTACTACAGTGACAGAAAAAGTGATTCAACTTGAGATTCAGCGGAAATCCTACGGGAGACGCTCTGCCCCATTGTCAGCACTCGAAAACCTCTCACTCGAGGTCTCAGCAGGTGAAAAGGTTGCTCTCGTAGGCGAATCAGGTGTTGGTAAAAGTACTGTGCTCAACATTCTGGGACTCATCGATCGGAAGTTCTCCGGCAGGTATTACCTGTTAGGGCGGAATGTTGACGAGCTATCGGGATCTGAGCTGGCTGCGTGGCGCAATCGATCATTGGGGTTTGTGCTCCAAGAGTCTGCACTTATCAACTCGCTGAGTATTGCAGACAATATCACTCTTCCATTCCTATATTCGCGGCCGAGAATTCGCGACTGGCGTGAACGTTTCGATACGCTTGTGGAGTCCCTTGGAATCAGCGGGATCGTCAACAAAAAACCACGTGAATGCTCGGGTGGAGAAAAGGCAAGGGCAGCATTCGCCCGCGCAGTGATACTCCGTCCTCAGATCATCTTGGCAGATGAGCCAACCGCGTCATTGGATGCCGAGAATCGTCAACGAATTCTTCGGCTTCTTTTTGATCTCAACCGAGACTTTGGTGTCACCATCATCACGGTCACGCATGATGCGTCTATCGCTCACCTGCACGACAGAATTCTGGAATTGACACGATAGGGGTGAATCAATGGGATTCTTTGCGATGGGAGGATCGGGGATCCTCGGCTTGATCCTTCTGATTCTCGGCGGTATGCGGGTAAAAAACGATGAGCGGTGGATAGTATCAGTCGCCATCGGCTTGGTGGGTATCGCTACCGCCGTATGGCTGGGCTGGCCAAAATAGTGAGTCAGTCGGCCTCAACATCGTCGACGTCGACGTTTGGGTCACGCAGGAATCCTTCGTTAGCTAACGCCGACTCCACGCGGTCAAGGGTCTCCTCGTCCTGGGCCTCAACCGTGTGGAAATGCCAGCCATTTGTCAGTTCGGACAGCGCGGAGGAATCCGTTAAGCGAGAAAGATAGGCGCTGAGGTTTTCCGCGGATCGAATGTCGAGGTCAGCCGTGAGTTGACCGTAGAGACGATGATCCACGGACACATCAAGGATCGCGCCGCCGGCATTGAGAATGATCTGAAGTTCCTTGGCGACCTCGTCCCTTGTATGCCGAACAAAAAAGGATCGGCGCGCCCCGCGGGGAGTGCCTGCGAGGACGTAGCCGCGATTCGTTGCCCGAATCGGATGTCCACTCGCACGAAGCAAAGCCACATCCCCAACGATGATCTGTCGGGAGACACCGAGCTGTTCCCCTAAGGACGTCGCCGAAACAGGGGTTGTCTCGTTGAGCGTGCGAACGATGAGTTCCCTACGCTGAGCCGCATCCATCATGACTCCAATCGTCACCGGTATCGCTCGAAGATGTGCTGGGGAAGATTCTCCTGCTTTGCTGTTATTCCTGGAGAAGTGGTTTGGCTCCGGAATGGAGGAGGCCCCACCAGTATGCCTCGAAAAGAGCCTCCCACGAGGCTTCGATGACGTCGGTGCCGATACCCACGGTTGACCAGGTGCGTTTTCCGTTGGACATCTCAATGAGGACGCGGATCGTCGCGTCCGTGCCTGCGCGCTCCTCGTCAATGATGCGGACCTTGAAGTCCGTCAACTCGAAATTCGCGCAGACAGGGTAGTCGCGGGTCATCACGTGGCGAAGCGCCCGGTCGAGGGCGTGGACAGGACCGTTACCCTCAGCTGTACGAATGTGACGACGATCCGTGTGAATCTTGACGGTCGCTTCTGACTGAGTAAAGGGTTCGCCCTGAACCTCGGCGATCTCCTCGGAGGTCACTTTCCACGATTCGACGCGGACAAAACGGGGAAGTCGCCCAAGTTCTTCAAGGGCAAGCAGCTCGAAGGATGCGTCGGCGGCATCGTAGGTGTATCCCTGAGCTTCACGTTCCTTGACTCTGGACGCGAGGCGGCGTGCAGCATCGGGAACTCCGCTCAGATCAATCCCCAGTTCCTCGGCTTTGAGCTCAATTGATGACTTTCCTGCCATCTCCGACACCAGCATGCGCATTCCATTACCCACGAGGGAGGGGTCAATGTGCTGATAGAGGTCGGGATCAATGCGGATCGCTGAAGCATGCAACCCCGCTTTGTGGGCGAAGGCTGACTGACCGACGTAGGGTTCACGAGCGAAAGGTGCGATGTTCACCAGCTCCGAGATGCGGTGAGACACGGAGTCCAAGGAGTGAAGCCCGTCCTCGGGGAGAACATCGTAGCCGAGCTTGAGCTGAAGATTTGCTGCGCAAGTTAAGAGATTGGCGTTGCCGGTGCGTTCACCGTATCCGTTGACCGTTCCCTGGATATGACGTGCTCCGGCCTCGACGGCGGCAATCGTATTGGCAACCGCGCACCCCGTGTCGTTGTGCGTATGAATGCCGAGGATGACGTCGGGGCAGCCGGCCTCGTCTAAGGTCTGACGGGCACGCTGGGTGACCTGGAAAATCTGGGAGGGAAGATTACCGCCGTTCGTATCGCACGGGATAACCGTGCGTGCACCGGCGTGAGCGGCCTCGCACATGACCCGCAGCCCGTAGTCGGGATCGAAGGAGAGACCGTCGAAGAAATGCTCAAGATCAACCATGACTTCCACACCCTCGGAGGTGAGGAAATCGACGGTGTCGCGGACCATCCGCAGGTTCTCGTCGAGATCGGTGCGGAGTGCGCGCGTCACATGCCGAGGGTCAGATTTGGCAACGACAGTGATGATTCGTGCCCCCGAATCCACAAGCCCGCGAAGCTGAGCATCCTCGCGGGCTGGACAGCCGGCCTTCGTTGTTGCTCCGAAAGCGACGAGCCGCGCGTGCCGGAGACTCATTGCCGAGGCTTTCTCAAAGAACACCGTGTCCTTTGGGATGGCGCCCGGCCATCCGCCCTCGATGTAGTCCACTCCGAGTTCGTCAAGAATGGGAAGGGCCGCGAGCTTGTCAGCAACGGACAGGGAAATCCCCTCCTGCTGAGCACCGTCACGCAGGGTCGTGTCATAAACCGCAACATGGTCCTTCATGATGTTCCTCGATTCCACGGATATGTGCACGGTCTAACGCAGGACGCGTGACACGTCACGTGCCGCGCCCTTAGAAGCAGACATTGCAGTGGCGGCGTACAGCTTGAGGGCGTTCGACACCTGGCGGTCGCGGTCACGCGGAGTCCACGGGTGCTCACGAGCCTCTTGCGCGGCGCGTCGACGCTCAAGTTCATCTGCGGGGACGTCAAGGTGGAGTAATCCTTCGTTGACGTCAATGATGATGCGGTCTCCGTCCTCGACAAGTCCGATGAGCCCTCCATCGGCAGCCTCGGGGGAGATGTGTCCAACGGAAATACCAGACGTACCGCCGGAGAAGCGGCCGTCGGTGATGAGTGCGCACGCCTTTCCCAGACCGCGGCCCTTAATGAACGAGGTCGGGTAAAGCATTTCCTGCATACCCGGACCGCCCGCAGGCCCCTCGTAGCGGATCACAACGACATCTCCGGTCTCAACGGTTTTGTCGAGGATCCGATCGATAGCTTCCTCCTGAGATTCCATCACGCGGGCGCGCCCCTCGAAGTGGAACAGTGACGGATCAATACCGGCGGCCTTGATGATTGCTCCCTCGGGAGCAAGGTTTCCAAAGAGCACGGTGAGGCCACCGTTTGCCGTGTAGGCGTGCTCAATATCGCGGATGCAGCCGTTGACCGGATCAAGGTCAAGGGTTTCCCACTGGTTCGACGTTGAGAACGCTTCGGTGGTCCGCACATTGCCGGGAGCCGCATGCCAGAGTGCGAGCGCCTCGTCACTCACGTTCTCGCTGCGGGGATCCCAGCTCGACAACCATTCGTTCACCGAGGAGGAATGGACGGTGTGCACGCTGTGGCGAAGAAAACCGCCACGATCAAGTTCACCGAGGATCCGGGGGATTCCGCCGGCACGATGGAAGTCCTCCATGTGGTAGTCGTTGTGGTTTGGAGCAAGTTTCGACAGGCATGGAACGCTCTGTCCGAGCGTTGCAATGTCGGACAGAGCGAAGTCGACGTTGCCTTCGTATGCGGCGGCAAGAAGATGGAGCACGGTGTTTGAGGAGCCGCCCATCGCCATGTCAAGGGTCATTGCGTTCCAGAAAGCATCCTTCGTTGCAATAGACCGGGGGAGAACGGAGTCGTCCTCGTTGCCGTAGTAACGCTGGCACAGGTCAACGATGAGGGAACCTGCGCGCTCGAACAGGCCTCGGCGAGCAACCTGGGTGGCAAGTGTTGACCCGTTGCCTGGTAGGGACAGGCCGAGAGCCTCTGTCAGACAGTTCATCGAATTCGCCGTGAACATACCCGAGCAGGAACCGCAGGTCGGGCACGCAAGTTTTTCCGTTGCCAAAAGATCAGCGTCGGAAATGTCATCGTTTGCCGTTGCATTCATCACGGTGATGAGGTTTCCGTGTCCGTCTGTGGACGGGCCAATGATCAGCGACGGATCAATGTTCTTCCCGGCCTCCATCGGGCCACCGGAGACAAACACCGCGGGGATGTTGAGACGAAGAGCAGCATTGAGCATCCCCGGAGTGATCTTGTCGCAATTGGAAATGCACACCATTGCGTCCGCGCAGTGTGCGTTGACCATGTACTCAACCGAATCGGCAATGACCTCGCGCGACGGCAGTGAATACAGCATGCCTGAGTGCCCCATCGCGATGCCGTCGTCCACGGCGATGGTATTCATTTCTTTGGCAACGCCGCCGGCTTCAACAATGGCGTCGGCAACGATCTTGCCAACATCACGCAGGTGAACATGACCGGGAACAAACTCAGTGAAGGAGTTGACAACAGCGATAATCGGCTTCCCGAAGTCTGAGTCTCCCATCCCGGTGGCGCGCCAGAGTGCGCGCGCGCCGGCCATGTTACGGCCCTGGGTTGATGTCGCCGAGCGAAGCTGAATGCTCATGAATACCCCTTCTGATGTGCTCTGAATTCAAGGGTACGAGTGCGGACCTGTCCTGTCCGTGAACGCTCAGGTGGTGGACTCTTCATGAGCGTGATCCGGTGAGTTGTGGTTGTCCGCGACATCGATGTGACATGGGCCCCTTTTCTAGGTGTCAAGACACATAGGGGCTACGGTTATGTGTCAAGACACCTGGAATTGGTTGCCACACCGAGGAGACAACATGACAGACACCGCGCTCGCTCACACGTCGAGCAACGGCGAGAAACTGAGCACAGGTGAGGTCTCGTCCTCGTTCATGGAACCGAAATCCCGCCTGAGAACAACGATGAGGATCCTTGCGCAACGAATCTTTATCGAGGGGCTGACGGGGATGGCCCACGGCCTTTTCGCAACCCTCATCATCGGGACGATTCTCGTGCAGATCGGGACTTTCATTCCCGGTGGAGTCGGAGAAACCGTCATCATGCTGGGGAAAGTCGCGCAGTCAATCACGGGGGCTGGGATTGGAATCGGTGCAGCGTATCGACTTAAATCTTCAACTTTCGTTCTGATCTCAGCGGGAGTTGCCGGCCAGATTGGGGCGCTCGCCGCCGGGCTCCTCGCCGGAACAACTCTGGTGTCCACCGACTCCGGAACGGCGCTTCAGCTCACGGGCCCCGGAGAACCCCTCGGTGCGTTCATCGCCGCTTACGTGGCCATCGAAGTTGGACGAGTGGTCAGCGGGAAAACTCCCGTCGACATTCTCGTTACGCCCCTGACCACGATCATTGCCGGTGGTGGAGTGGGGCTGCTTGTTGGCCCTCCCATCTCCAGCACCATGCGTGCGTTAGGTAACGTTGTCAACTGGGGGACTGAACGTCAGCCCTTCGTCATGGGAATCATCGTTGCCGTCATCATGGGAATCGTCCTGACTCTCCCGATTTCTTCGGCTGCCCTGGGGATCATCCTCGGGCTCTCAGGTCTGGCGGCGGGGGCAGCGACCATCGGCTGCGTGACACAGATGGTCGGTTTCGCCGCCGCGTCATTTCGTGAGAACCGCTGGTCCGGGGTGCTCGCTCAAGGGCTGGGAACGTCAATGCTTCAAGTTCCCAACATTGTGCGCCATCCGCTGATTTGGATTCCACCAACGCTTGCCTCGGCGATTCTTGGTCCGGTGTCCTCCGTTCTTCTCCACATGGAATCCAATGCCGTGGGATCTGGCATGGGGTCGGCGGGACTTGTCGGGCAGATCATGACGTGGAACGTCATGGGGGCAACAACACCGCACCTTCAGCTCGCGGTGACGATCCTGCTCTTTCACTTCGTTGCTCCTGCGCTGCTCACCCTGGGGATCAGCGAATTTATGCGCAAACAGGGGTGGATCAAGCCCGGAGATATGGCGCTGCCTCAAGCCTAACGAGGACGAGGTGCCTCCTTCTCAATCACCTGACCCATGAGTGAGTTCGTGCCCACGGGTCACGAGGACGAGGTGGCCGCAGCATCTATTCGGCGAGCAATATCCACAAGGTCTGGGGTGCCTGGTGACAATGTTTCCGGCGTGTCCGGCTCCCTGACGGTATCTGCCAAGGTCTGGGGTGCTTATTGGGACGTGCGCGTGGAAGAATGAGACCATGCATGGTGAATACAAAGTCCCCGGTGGAAAGCTCGTCGTCGTTGACCTGGAAGTCGATGCGGACGTTCTCACCGAGGTTAAGGTCTCTGGAGACTTCTTCCTAAACCCCGACTCCGCGCTTGACCGGATTAACGGCGCGATTGAGGGGGCACCGGTTTCGGCGAATTCCAAGGAACTTGCCGCACGTGTACGCAACGCGTTAGCGCCTGACGATGAACTCCTGGGGATCACCCCGGACGCGGTGGGGATTGCGGTTCGCCGTGCCCTTGGTGTGGCCCTCGACTGGTCGGACATTGATTTCGAGGTGATCCACGGGCCAACGGTTGCGCCGATTATTAATGTTGCTCTTGATGAGACCCTTGTTGAGGAAGTCGCAGCTGGGCGTCGCAAACCCTTTATGCGTCTGTGGGAATGGGAAGGCCCGCAGGTTGTTATCGGTTCTTTCCAGTCCTACGACAACGAAATCCAACAGGATGGGGTGGATCGCCACGGCATTACCGTTTCGCGTCGCGTCACCGGTGGTGGAGCGATGTTCATGGAATCTGGGAACTGCGTGACGTACTCCTTGGTGATTCCGACTGCGCTCGTCGAAGGGATGAGCTTTGAGCAGTCCTATCCATTCCTTGATCAGTGGGTGATGGAGGTTCTGGAAAAGCTCGGGATCAAAGCAAGGTACGTCCCCCTCAACGACATTGCCTCAGAGAAAGGGAAGATCGGCGGAGCCGCTCAAAAACGTTGGGCTAACGGCTATATGGTGCATCACGTGACGATGGCGTATGACATTGACGCTGAGAAGATGAACGAGGTCCTGCGTATTGGCATGGAGAAGATCCGGGACAAGGGGACGCGCAGCGCGGTGAAAAGAGTTGATCCGATGCGTTCGCAGACCGGTTTGCCTCGAGCAGCCGTCATCGAGACTTTCTATAACTACTTCAAGGAGAAATATCGCGCGACACCCGGTGAGATCACCGAACGCGACCTCGAGATTGCCCGCGAACGGTGCGAAACGAAGTTCGCGACGAAGGAATGGATCTACCGAATCCCCTGAGGTGCGATCCCAGCGGCTTAGGAAAATAGGGCGAGGAATCTGATTGGGGCTGGCGGTCCTGATCAATGCTTGTTCGAGGTTAAAGTTCGGGACCTGTACTTTCTGATTGCGTCCTACTGCGCCGGTCGGGAACCAAAAATTGCGGTACCTAAGCGAACGATCGTTGCGCCCTCGGCAATTGCCCACTCAAGGTCGCGTGACATCCCCATTGACAGTTCCAGGTCGGAGACGGGAATGTCGAGGCGCACCGACGTTGCCTCGCGGATCTTGCGCAAGTGAGTGTAGGCCTCTCGCACGGGTTTTTCGTCCGGTGAATTCAGGCCGACCGTCATGAAACCCGCGAGGGTGAGATTTACGCACGACATCACGGCGTCGACAATCGCGTCGACCTCGCCTGGGAAACATCCGTGCTTCGTGTCTTCGCCAGAGACGTTGACCTCCACATAGACGGGCAGAGGCTTGGGAGTGCGCTGATCAAGTGCAGCAACAAGTTTCAACGAATCCACCGATTCGATGAGATCAATGCATCTGAGAGCCTGGTTAATTTTATTTGTCTGGAGTGGGCCAATGAGGTGGATGCGGGCACCGGGAACACGGCGGATATCCTCGGCAGTGCCCCGGGCTTCTTGGACTCTGTTGTGCCCGAGGAGAACGGGCTGCCCGAAGGACTCAAGGGCAGCTGCTGCTTGGAAACATTCGTCGCCGGTGCGGGTTTTGACGGCGATCTCCATAGACACGTGATCACGGCGTCCAGCCGCCTGGACAGCCCCGTCTATGCGTTCATAAGCCTGCGCGATGGCCTGCGAGATTGTCATATGAAAACTCTACCCGCACCGAAATGCCTGGGGTATTCGCGCCTAGTTCAGGGCCTGAATATCGACCATGACGGGGGCGGGGTAAATTGGGGTGTTCGTGCCTAGTTCAGGGCTTGAATATCGACGACGTGGGCGTTGGTGGCCTCAACGAGGTCGAGGGGAGAAAGTTCGACCGAAAGCCCTCGCCTTCCGCCAGAGACGAGCATCGTCTCGTGATCGAGACAGGATTCGTCAATGAAAACCCGATGCTCGGTTGTCTGGCCCAACGGTGAGATCCCGCCAACAACATAGCCGGTCCGACGCTCCGCCACGCGCGGGTCCGCCATGTCCGCGCTTTTTGCTCCGGCAGCTTTCGCGATGAGTTTGAGTGACAGATGCGAGGACACGGGGACAATACCGACCACGTATTCGCCCGAGTTGAGACGTACAAGCAGCGTCTTAAATGCCATTGCCGGATCAACACCCAGTTTTTCAACGGTTTCTTCTCCGAAGGTCCGTGCCCTGGGCGAGTGTTCGTATTCATAGACAGTGAATGGGATATTCGCCGACGTCAGTGCTTCGATTGCCCGGGTTGGACCGGCCCCTTTCTTCATGTGCGTCCTTTCGTGTTTCGGCAAGCTCCCGCCTGATTCTCACAGGATCACCTGTCAGATGATCGGTGCTTGCGAATCGCTGATTACGCTCTTTCCGAAGGGGAAACAGGTCACGGGAATAAGTTTGAGGTTCGCGATGGCCAAAGGAATCCCAATAATCGTGATCGCCTGGAAGAAAGCGGTGGTGACGTGGCTGATTGCGAGCCACAATCCGGCCACAAAGAACCACACGAGATTCATCAGGCAGGAACCCGCACCGGCGCCGGGCATGTCAACGACCCGACGGCCAAATGGCCACAGGACATATCCGGCGATTCGCCAGCAGGCAACTGCGGCAGGAATCGTGATGATGAAAATGCAGGCAAAGAGACCGACAATCATGTAGGCCAACCACAGCCAAATTCCACCGAAAAGCAACCAGATGATGTTGAGCAGCGTACGCATGATCGTCTCTTTTCTTCCGTTGATGAATCTACCGGGGAGCAACCGTGAGCATCTGGATCACCGCGGCGTGACGGTCGTTCGATGCAGCGACATCCACGAGTGCGCTCATGCGCCAGTCGAGGGCGTCATCGGAATCAACAATTGTCTGGGTGACCAGCCAGTATGACCCCTCGGGAGCCTCGTCGACGACGTCCGCCTGACCGGTGTCTGCCCCTTCGAGGAGGACATCCTCACGGCTTGGATGTTCGTTGATGCTCACATAGCGTGCGGAACGTGCTTCCTGGTCCGTTCGGATCCATTCATGTTCCGCCCAGAAACGCGCGAGCGTATGATCCCAGCGGTCCAGCGTCCACTCAGATCCGTTGTCGATCCGTGCGAGGCCTTCGACATCGTCACGGCTCATGAGTTCGATTCGACGGAACATCGAATTGCGGATCGCCGTGCGGAAAGCATGACGATTCGCGCTGAAAGCGACGTTTCCTTCCTCATCGGCGCCAAAGGCACGTTCGTCCCCCGTTGCGTCGGTGGGCTCAGTGAGGGCACGTCCTTGCGCGAGTGCTTCCCATTCATCCAGCAGCGACGAGTCCACGGAACGAATCAGCGCGGCAAGCCACTCAATGATCGCCGTGACCTCATCGGTCATCACCGAGTCGGGGAGGATTTGACGCAGCGCCCGGTAGGTGTCTGTCAGATAGCGCAGAATCACACCTTCGGAACGGCCAACGTCGTAGCGGGAAACCAGTTCGGTAAAGGTCATGGCGTTCTCGATCATTTCGCGAACGACGGATTTAGGGGAAATCTCCAGGTCCATCGCCCACGGATTCGATTGCGTATAGGTTGAAAACGCCGATTCCAGGAGGTCAGCCAGGGGCATTGGCCACGTCACAGACTCCAAGGCCTCCATGCGTTCGTCGTAGTCCATGCCTTCAGCTTTCATTGAGGCAATGGCTTCACCGCGGGCCGCATTCTGCTGGGCAAAGAGCAGAGGTCTGGGGGCTTCGATCACAGATTCGACAACGGAAACAACATCGAGGCTGAAGTCTGGGGACTGGGGGTCAAGGAGCTCCAACGCCGCCAAAGCGAATGGGGAGAGTGGTTGGTTGAGGGCGAAGTCATCAGGAAGATCTGTTGCCGCTCTCAGGCGTGGGAGGCCATCGGCTGCCGCACGTGCCTGCGACACGTGTTCGACGACGCCGGCGCGCCGCATCGATGAGTAGATCTCTCCGAGCCTGCGCAGATGGGGGTTTGCTGGCTTAGGTGGATCGTCGTTCATTGTTGCAAGATCAACAAGGTGGGCACCGGGGTCGCGTCCGGCTTCTTGGGCGCCAGCCAAAACGTTAAGCACCATCGAGTGAGTGAGAGAGAACTGAGAGTCCAACTGTTCGGGAGCAGCGCCGACGAGTCGATCAAAGGTAGAGCGCGTCCACGAGATCTTCCCATCCGGTGAACTCTTACGTTTCTTCGCACCCTTTTTCTTCAATCGCTTCAGCTCCCGCTCGTCACGTGCCTGCTCCTGCGCGGCGGTGAGTCGAGCGCGTTCACGTGAAGCCTCGACCTCGTGTGGCGGGGCAAGAACACGAACGAAACCGACAGTATCGAATCCGGCCCGTCCCGCTCGGCCGGCAATCTGATGGAACTCACGCGCGCTGATATGGCGCATCTTGTCTCCGTCAAACTTCACGAGTGACGTGATGAGCACGGTACGGATCGGGACATTGATGCCGACACCCAAAGTGTCGGTCCCACAGACGATGGGAAGAAGCCCCTGCTGCGTCAGTCTCTCAACGAGGCGACGATACCTCGGCAACATCCCCGCATGGTGAACACCGATCCCCTGGGACAAGAGGTGGCGTAGCTGCTGTCCGAAGCCTTTCCCAAAGCTCACGGTCTTGAGCTCCTGGGCGATTGTTTCCTTCTGCTGCGCTGTGATCAGCGTGCGCCGATCAAAAGAATGTGCGGTTTCAACCGCGTCTCGTTGAGCAAAATGCACGATATAGATCGGCCAGCGTTCCTCAGCAAGCAGTCGCTCAACCGTGTCATCAGCTCGGTCAACAACGTACTCAAATTCAAGGGGAACCGGACGCTCGGCATTGTCAACAAGAGCGACATCGCGACCGGTGCGCTGCTTCCACTGAGCCTGAAAACGGGAGGTGTCACCAAGGGTTGCCGACATGGCGATGAACTGGGGTTTCGTCAGTTCAAGAAGCGGAACCTGCCAGGCCCAGCCGCGCTGCGGATCCCCATAAAAATGGAATTCGTCAATGATCACCATGTCGGTGTCAAGAGTGGGTCCGTCACGCAGCGACTGGTTGGCGAGGATCTCCGCTGTGCAGCAGATGATCGGCGCGTCCGCGTTCAGCGAGACATCCCCGGTGACCATGCCGACGTTGTCAGCGCCAAATAGGGAAACCAGATCGAAGAACTTTTCCGACACCAACGCCTTCAGAGGCGCGGTGTAGAAAGACCGCCCGCCATGCGCCATCGACACAAAGTGTGCGGCCAGCGCGATCATTGACTTGCCCGACCCCGTTGGTGTTGCAGCGATGACGTGGTTTCCCGCAAGGATTTCAAGCAGAGCCTCGTCCTGATGGGGATAGAGGGGTTTCCCAGCCTCGCGTGCCCACGAAGTGAACGCCTCATACAGGGCGTCCTCATTATCGAGGACGCCCGAATCTTCGAGATCGTCGAGGAGTTCATTCAGTGGAGCACTCATACAGTCATTGTTTCACGGGCAACCGGCAACTGCGTCCTCGGTCACCATCCGTCAGTCGGACGGGCAGTTTCGACCGAGCACGAGGTCTGCTGACCTCAATCATCGTGACTGGGCTGGTGACCTAGTGTCACGAGGCCGAGGCCCAATTTTATAAGGGCGTACACCCTCGCCTGAGCTGGTGATTTCTTGAAGCCCGTCACGTGGTGGATAGGTCAGACACAACGGAGATGACATATGGCATGCTGAGTCGGTCACATCACCACATGAAGGGAATAAGAACAGTGGAAGCGCTCGCCGATGGCATCCTCCAAGTAGCAGACTGGGTGACCCTCCATATCACTGTCTGGGTTCTCCTCGGCGCAGGCCTCTATCTGACGATCTGCTCTGGAGCCGTCCAGATTCGCTTCTTCCCCCGCATGGTCAAAACGGTTTTGTCGTCGCGCAAGGGAGCCGAGGGCGGGATCTCCTCCTTCCAAGCTTTCGCGATCTCCCTAGCCGCACGCGTGGGAATCGGCAACGTTTTCGGCGTTGCCGCAGCTCTCCTCATGGGTGGACCTGGCGCTGTGTTCTGGATGTGGGTCGTTGCCCTCGTCGGAATGGCAACGGCGTTCTTCGAGGCCACTTTGGCGCAGGTTTTCAAGGTCCGCGCCAACGACGGAACTTTCCGCGGAGGCCCGGCCTTTTACATTGCCCGTGGAATGAAGAGCCGCGTCATGGCGAAGGTCTTCGCCGTGATCACCGTTGTCACCTGTGGTTTCGTCATCACCTCTGTTCAGTCAAACGCGGTGGCGTCCACGCTCACGTCGGTCTTCGGCGAAGCAGCTAACCAACCGATCCCCGGCTTCGGTGAGATTTCCGCTGCCGACCTGACGGTTGCCGGTCTGATCTTCGTGTTCACTGCGATGGTGATTTTTGGCGGAATCCGCCAGGTCGCCCGCGTCACCGAATGGATGGCTCCGATCATGGCGATCATCTATGTCGTCATGGTGTTCATCATCTGCGTCCTCAACGCAGGACGTTTCGGTGAAGTCGTCGGTCAAATCTTCTCTTCAGCCTTCGCCCCGCAGCCCCTGGTTGGTGGCCTAGGCGGCGGCATTCTCGCCGCCGTCATCAACGGAACGAAACGCGGCCTCTTCTCCAACGAGGCCGGTCAGGGAACAGCCCCGAACGCTGCGGCCACTGCCACGGTTGCTCACCCCGTGAGCCAAGGTTTCATTCAATCCCTCGGTGTCTTCGTTGACACGATCATCGTGTGCACGACAACGGCTTTCGTCATCCTGATTGCCGGTCCGGAAGTTTGGGGTGGCGAGGACGTCAACCCTGCGAACCTGACAACGCTTGCCGTGGCACATGAGTTGGGGACGTGGACCGTTGTTCCTATGGCAATCCTCATCTTCGTTCTGGCGTTCTCGTCGATCATCGCAGCGTATGTGTACTCCGATACGAATATGACGTTCCTCACGGGGCAAAAGACCTGGTCAACGTGGTCAATCCGCGTGCTCTCGGTCCTTTCTGCAACGGCCGGTGCCGTCCTCTCCCTCGATCTCGTGTGGAACGCCGTCGATATTGCGATGGCCGTCATGACAGTGACGAACCTCGTCGCCCTCGTGTGGCTCTCGAAATGGGGAATCGGGGCGCTGCGTGACTACGTCGCTCAGCGACGTGATGGCATTGAGGAACCGGTCTTTGTTGGTCAAGACAACGCCTTCCTTCCCGGAGATGTTCCCGGCGACGTGTGGGCGAAGCATTCAGCCGACGACCACCGGGAATAGTGGACGTGCACCAAATGCAGGTGGGAAGCAATACTCTTGGACTATGAGAATTGTTCGCTTTTCCGATGGAGATACTCCTCGCTACGGTGCCCTGGATGACGACTCGAACCGAATCGTCGTTCTCAAAGGTGATCCGCTGTTCAACCCTGTCGAACCAGATGGTCGCATCGTCGAACTCGATGAAGTGCGCCTGCTGTCCCCGGTGATTCCCCGGTCGAAAGTTGTGGGTATCGGCAAGAACTACGCTGACCACGCGCGTGAAATGGGTGGGGAAGCCCCGGCTCGCCCCGTCATCTTCCTCAAACCCAACACGTCGGTCATCGGCCCAGACGATCCGATTGCGCGTCCGAGCTGGTCATCGGAGGTTCATTACGAGGGCGAGCTCGCGGTAATCATCAAGTCGCTGGCCAAAGACGTTCCGCTTGACCGCGTGGACGATGTCATCTTGGGATACACGTGCGCCAACGACGTGACCGCACGCGACGCGCAGCGCAACGACGGTCAGTGGACACGCGCGAAGGGATTCGACACATCGTGCCCCCTTGGGCCGTGGATCATTGTTGACCCCGAACTCGACGTCAACAACCTGCACATCGAGACACGCGTCAACGGTGAAATCAAACAATCGGATTCCACTGCCTCAATGATCACCCCGGTCAAAGAACTCGTTGCGTACGTATCGACGATCTTCACCCTGCTCCCAGGTGACATCATCATCACGGGGACGCCCGCCGGAATCGGCCCGATCGACGCCGGGCAGCGAGTTGAGGTGGAGATCGAAGGTATCGGCACCTTGTCCAACCCCGTTGTCAACGCCTCGTAAACTCTCGATCGGCTCAGAACTCTCAGCGGCCCGCTCGTCCTCGTTCCTTAAACTTGCGGCGCGAAAGCGTCGTCAGGAACGAGGACGGACACGGTCTCGCCGCACGCTGAGAGCTCCCGTTTGGTGGCGCGGAGCTCACAGCAAAGAGAGCGCCCCGTCGATGATCGTGCGTGCAACATCGGGGGAGCACGCCAGATTGATCCGTGCCCACTGCGCGTAGTCGGCACCCAAGGACAGGCCGGCATTGACACCGATCCCCGGGCCCTCTCGCAGTGCCTTCGCCGGAGAAAGCCCACCTAAGTCAACGCCGTCGAAACCCCACCACGTGAGGTATGTGCCCTGGGGACGAACATAATCGATTGGTGTTCCCGCAGTTGCTTTCTCGGCGTCGTCGGCATTCGAGCGGATGATGTCAATCACCTCTCGTTGCCAGGCATCTGCCGAGGTGTAGGCCGCAATCGCTCCGAGAGTGCCGATGACATTCGCACCGTGGGCAACTTCGGACCCGAATGTATCCCACTTCTCCCGCAGCGCTGCGTCGGGCAAGATGACCTGCGCGGAGGGGAGTCCCGCGATGTTCCACCCTTTTGAGGCGGCTGTTGCCGTGACCGTGTGGGCGGCAAATGTCGGGCTAAGACGTGCGTAGGACGTGAATGTCACCGTGGGATCGATGATGAGAGGAGAGTGGATTTCGTCGGAAAAAACGAGCGCATCGTACTGACTGACGAGGTGGCCCAGAGCTTCAAGTTCATCCCTGGACAGCACACGACCCGTCGGGTTCCACGGGTTGCACAGGATCACCAGTCCGGCTCCGGCTTCGAGGCCGCGTCGGATCCCGTCGAGGTCAAGAATCCACTCTTTGGGAGAAACAGACGCTGCGTAGGGGAGGGTCGCCTCGTCCTCGTCCCCCGAAGTAGAGATTGAGGGGGTGCGCAGGGAAGGAACCTCAATGACGGGATGATCCAAAGCCCCGGGGATCGTCAGGAAAGGCATGTATGCGGGAGTGGGAACGATGATGGGCGCTCCTGGGCGCACACAGCGTCTGATTGTTTCTTTGAGCGCGGGCAAAACCGAGGCGACCAGACGCACGTCCGAGGGGGCGATATCCCAGCCGAAACGTTGCGCCTGGAACGATGCTGTTGCTTCCTGAATTGCGCCTTCAAGCCAGGGAGGCTGATATCCCAGGAGCCCATTGTCAATCGCGTCCTTCATGACCTTCGAGACCTCCGGCGCGGTGCCGAAATCCATTTCTGCAACCCATGCGCCAATTGTTGGATCGCCGTTTGACCGGGTGATTCCCGTCCACTTGAGGGAACCGGTGTCGCGTAGCTGCTGGGGAGTAAAGGTCTGGACGCTCATTGTTGTCCCTTTCGCTAGAACCGTGAATCCGCTGTGTCTAGCCTATTGTCGCGGATGAGAAAAAGACGGGGGAGATCAATCGTTGGGAGAATGCAACGACTTTGGGATCAGGGCGGCGTTCGGGGAGGGATCGGCGCGATGTGTGTTGTGCCGCCGCGCTCGCACTTGTTGCGGTGGCGTCATGTGGGGCGATGATGAGTCGGGGCAATGACCAGCGTCACCGCCCATCGCAAGCACGGGGAAGAACAGAGTAGAATCGGCTTCATTATGAGTGAAACGACTGCCACCGGAGCCGACGTGCGCGTCCGCTTCTGCCCTTCGCCCACCGGAACCCCCCACGTCGGCATGGTTCGCACCTGCCTGTTTAACTGGGCCTACGCCCGGCACACCGGAGGCACGTTCGTCTTTCGGATCGAAGACACAGATGCCGCACGCGACTCCCAGGAATCCTTCGACCAAATCATCGATTCCCTGGGCTGGCTGGGGCTCGACTGGGATGAGGGCGTGAACAAGGGAGGACCGCACGGCCCTTACCGTCAGTCCGAACGTATGGATATTTACCGTGACGTTGCGGCTAAGCTCCTTGAAGCGGGATATGCCTACGAGTCTTATTCAACTCCGGAGGAAATCGAAGCTCGCCATCGCGCCAAGGGTGAGGACCCGAAGCTGGGCTATGACGGGTTTGACCGCGACCTCACCGCCGAACAGATCGCAGCGTTCGTGGAGGAAGGACGCACACCTGTTCTGCGGATCCGGATGCCCGATGAGGACATCACATTCACCGACCTGATCCGCGGGGAGATCACCTTCAAGGCAGGTTCTGTTCCCGACTACGTCATTGTCCGCGCCAACGGTGATCCGCTGTACACGCTGGTCAACCCCGTTGACGATGCGCTCATGGAAATTACCCACGTTCTGCGCGGTGAGGACCTGCTGTCATCCACTCCCCGCCAAATTGTTCTCTACCGTGCGCTTGAGGCGATCGGCGTTGCGAAGTTCATGCCGCGTTTTGGGCACCTTCCCTACGTGATGGGTGAGGGCAACAAGAAACTCTCCAAGCGTGACCCCGAGTCGAATCTCCTCTTGCATCGCGAGGCCGGGATGATTCCCGAGGGCCTGAATAACTACCTTGCTTTGCTCGGCTGGTCGATCGCTCCAGATCGCGACATCTTCTCGATGACAGAGATGGTTGACGCTTTCGATATTTCACAGGTCAATCCGAACCCTGCGCGTTTCGACCAAAAGAAAGCTATCGCGATTAACGCCGAACATATCCGCATGCTTGAACCCTCGGACTTCCGTTCGCGTCTCGTGCCTTTCCTGCATCGCGACGGCGTGGTTTCCGCCGACACCTACGAGGGAATGAACGAGGACGAGCGCGCAATTCTCGATGTTGCGGCTCCTTTGGCGCAGACCCGGATGCAGATGCTTGGCGAAGCGGGCAACCTCATGCGTTTCCTCTTCATTGAGCCGGAGGCCATTGAATACAACGAAAAAGCTGTGTCGAAACTCAAGGAGTCGGCTCCCGATGTCCTACGTGCCGCTGCGGACGTAATCGCGGGTCTTGACGATGCACAGATGGTGCCAGAGACGATCAAGGCCGCGCTTGATCGCGTCCTCGTTGAGCAGATGGGTGTGAAGCCGCGTCTGGCCTTCGGTCCTCTTTTTGTTGCGATGACCGGAACGAATGTGTCGCTTCCAGTGGTTGATTCAATGGCGCTTCTGGGTAAAGACCAGGTTGCTGCCCGAATCGCTCGGCTCCTTGAACATTTAGGGAATTCAGCGCTTTCCTGATGGCTGCGGGTTTTTCCGCGCTGAAGGTGAGGGGTTCCACTTGGCTCAGATTTGCTGTTCGGTAGCTGCCTGCGCTAGTGTTTTCTTTCGTCGCCGCGGCTCACTGAGCTGATGGTGATGCCCATTGGGGTATGGTGTAATTGGCAACACAGCTGATTCTGGTTCAGCCATTCTAGGTTCGAGTCCTGGTACCCCAGCGGTCGATGAGCCTTCGGCTCATCTCGATCAAGCCCCCATCGTCTAGTGGCCTAGGACGACGCCCTCTCACGGCGTTAACGCCGGTTCAAATCCGACTGGGGGTACGGATCGACGGAAAGAATCCACGCCAGGAATGGAGTGGGTGAATAACTGAAGATCAAGGCCCCCATCGTCTAGTGGCCTAGGACGACGCCCTCTCACGGCGTTAACGCCGGTTCAAATCCGACTGGGGGTACAAAAATCTCGCAGCACCGGTTTTGAGTGACTGCGAGATTTTCTTTGTCTCCCCGAGACTTCGTGGCCCATAAGCCCATAAGCCTAAGCCCCATAAGCCGGCTTAAACGACATGAATTGGTGGTTTGGCCCCGGTTTTTCGCTGTAGTTTCCGGGGCTAGAGCCGCACATGCAGGCGTCGTGCGTGTCCACAGTCATCCCGGATCTGAGGGAGGACATGGCAATCGGAGTCGTCCTCGTCTCCAGAATCCCACGTGCGGATCAGCCACTGATCGTGGGAAGCAACGACCAGGGTGCCCGGCCACGTCAAAAGCGCGCTTTCGGGGTTAGCGGACTTTTCGTGTTGGTTTTTGGGTTGTTTTTCGTTGGTATGGCGGGGGAAAGTCGGTGTTGAAGTTGGTGGTTTCCAACTTGCGTCGCGGACATTTTGTGTTGGTCGGTGGGTGTGTTTTGGTTGTGGTTGCAGTGAATAGTTGGCGTTGAAGTTGTTTTTTCTGATCGTTGAGGAATGAATATTCCTCGATGTGAAGTTTGTGGTCTTGTGATGACGCGGTATGGGTACACGTCTCGTGGAACTCAACGGTGGAGGTGTCGCGCGTGCGGCGTGTCACGGGTGGGGCGCATTGATAACACCGCGAAGCTTCTTGAGCGGTTTTTGAAGTGGCTGACATCGGGTGAACTTCAAAAGAACATGCCAGGGGCGGGACGAACGTTTAGGCGTAAGAACGAACGCTTGTGGCAGTTATGGCCTTTTTGTCCCGTCGTTGACGAAGTCCACCCAGTCGTCTTCGTTGACGGCCTGCATTTGGGCCGTCAAGCGGTCGTGTTGATTGCCTGCACCAACGAACACGTGCTGGGCTGGTATGTGGCTCGTAGTGAGAACTCCAGGGCGTGGGGTGCGCTTATGAGCCGCATCGCCCCACCCGATGTGGTTGTCACTGACGGCAGTGGTGGTTTTGAGAAAGCTCGCCGCCAACATTGGCCCGACACTAGTGTCCAACGATGTGTCTTTCATGTATTCATGAACCTGACCACAGCCACCACACGCCATCCACGCCTACCAGCCTCTCAAGAGCTTCGCCAGCTCGCCCTAGCGCTGTTGAAAGCTAAAACACCCCAATCGGCACGCCAATGGATCCGCGACTACATGGACTGGCTTCGCCGCTGGGAGGCATTCCTTGCCCAACGCACCGCAACCCCCAATGGAACCCTCGAATACACCCATGCGCGCCTGGTTAAAGCCCGAAACTCCACCAACAAAATCCTCGCAGACAAACGCTTATTCACCTTCCTTGACGACGAATGGGACATCACCATGCCATCAACCAATAACCGCATCGAAGGAGCCATCAACGCACCCCTACGCCAAATGCTGCGCGATCACAGAGGCATGAGCCTAACCCGACGCATCAAAGCGATCTTCTGGTGGTGCTACATGCACAGCCCAAACCCGCTACCACCAGCACAACTCCTCAAAACCTTCCCCACTGACAGCGACATCGAAAACACCTACCACCACGCCAGACAACACCACCAAACCGCCACATCAATCCCCCAATGGGGCGACGCAATCGTCTGGGCAGAAATCCACCACACCACCCCATACACAAATCGATGGGACTAAAGCCCCAACACAACAATTGAAACCTAAACTACCAACACATTTTGTCCGCTAACCCCGCTTTCGAGTGATTCGATGGCATCGACATCGAGATAGTTTGTGGGCTCATCAATGAGGAGGATCGGTGCCCCGAGGGTGGCGGCGAGGGCGAGCTGGACGCGCCGCTGATTGCCATCGGAGAGCTCACCGATCGATGTTGTCCAGAACTTTGGGTGAAGGAATCCTTTGCCGCGTTCCCCGACACCGCGATCCCATAGGCCATCGGAGACGAGGAAGTCAGTTGGATGAGGGAGACGCTGGGGAACGTAGGCTGCACCGGGTGCAACGACAACCAGGCCCGAGGCATCGGGCGTCAGTACAGCTCCGGGCGTGTGGGAAGCCGCATCAAGCCATGCGAGCACCGTTGATTTTCCACACCCATTGGGCCCGGTAAGGAGGACGTGTTCGCCAGCACGGGCCTCAAAGGATACCGGTTTGAGGCGCCCCGGAATGCTTGCGTCGCGAACTGAGAGGGCAATCGTCCCGCTTGTGAGAATGTGACCTGCCCGCGCCAGCGGCGACACTGTACCCGAAGCTGGAATCCTCATGTTGAGTTCGTCGTAGCGTGGCTTACGCACCTCAGTGGCGTGAAGACGTTCGAGACGAATCGCGTCGTTATTTATCCGACGGGTTGATCCCGTTTGTGCCCGATCCGCGTAGAACTTCTGCGCCATGCGAATCTCAGTACGGGGCGTGAAATGTGCGTGGCCAACGACCTGGGATTTTTCCACGTGCTCTGTGAGGGCCCCTTTGCGCTGGCGCTGAGCTTCATGCAGGGCGACATGTTGCGCGCGGGCCTCATTCTTAGCTGCGTGGTAGTGCGCATAGGAGGCCGGCGACTGGTAGATTCCGCCGATCGCCTCACTGCTCTGTGCGGTGGCAAGAGCCTCCCACGGGGTGACGTCAAGGTCAAGGATTCCTGTTGCGACGCGTTCGATGAAGTCGCGGTCGTGGCTGGTGAATAGCACTGACCCCTCCCAGTCGATGAGCGTGCGGATAAGGAATTCTCGCGCGTCGTCGTCCAGGTGATTTGTTGGCTCATCGAGGATGAGCACGTCCTCATGGGTAACGAGGGTGAGTGCCAGTTCGAGCCGAGCTTCCTGACCGGGCGATAGCGTGTTCAACGGACGCGAATGTTCCACGTGTTGCAATCCCATACCCGCGATCACCTCGTCAATGCGGGCATCCAGTCCCCACACATTTAGCGTGGTCATGCGTGTGAGCAGGTCGTCATACTCTCTTACTGCGTCCCCAGCGTGATTGACAAGGACGGCGCTGACCTCCTCGAAGCGTTGCTCAAGGGCGCGCAGAGGTGCGACTGCGTAGCTGATGCGCTCAGCAATGGTTGTTGTTGGTAACCGGGTGGGTGGAGCATCGAGTAGTGTGCGTGTTCCACTGCTCGCTGACGTGTGAAGACTGCCGGGCTCTCGGTGGCTGTGAAGGTGGGAGTCGATGGCAGGAGAGGAGGACTCTGCTTCGATAGTTCCCGAAAGGGGAGTGAGTTCTCCCCGGGCTAGTCGCAGGAGGGTTGTCTTGCCGCTGCCATTTGGCCCGATGAGGGCCAGGCGCTGACCGGTTTGGCAGGTGAAGGATATGTCCGTGAGGACGTCGACCGACGGATAGGAGAAGGAAACGTGAGAAAAATGCAGGGAAGACATGAGAAACCTCTAAGTGTGGTGCGCTGATGCGCAGAACTGACGGAGGTGCTCCCGGTGGCGTGGACGCTCTCATGAGGAACGCGCAACGTTGAGCCGAAGAAACTCAGGGAACACAGAGGAGGTCTCTCAAAGGGTCATGGCTTGAGTATAGGTAGAGGATCGTGGGCGTGCATTCGGGTTGAGTGACACGCTGGCGAACAGCACCGTGTCAATTGCTGTTCTTCCCGCAAAATGTACAGTGAAATCTGTACGAAGGAGGAGTATGAAAATGCCCGGTGATACCGAATCGCGTGCAAAATCTGCTCAGGTCCTTGATGACGTGATCAATAATCGCGAGCAAGCCGTGATGACACGTGCAGGTCATGAGCCTGTGGTCAGTGTCCCTTGAGGAATATGAATCTCTTCGTGAGACCGCCTACCTCTTGCGGTCGCCGAGGAACACTCGGAGGCTGTTGGACTCCATTGATCGTCTTGAAGCCGGAGGCGGAGGGGAACATCCTCTCGCCTAGGGATCTTGTCAGAGGAAAACAACACGCCGGGCTTCGGATTTTTCCGAAGCCCGGCATTCGTTGTGGAAGACCACCTCGTCCTCGTCCCCTGAAAATGGAGGCTAGATGACGAGGGAAATTCCGGTCACTCCTCGGCGGCGCTTGGGTGCGTCATATCTGCGGGAACAACCCACGCGTCGAACTCCTCGGCGGAAAGGAAGCCCAGCTCAAGGGCGGATTCACGCAGAGACAGGCCCTTCTTGTGCGCATTCTTCGCGATCTTCGACGCCTTGTCGTAACCGATGTGGCGGTTCAGAGCCGTGACCTGCATGAGGTTCGTGTCGAGGTTCTCTTGAATTTTCTCGCGGTTCGGCTCAATGCCGTAGGCGCAGTGCTCATCGAAGGAAACACATGCGTCACCCAGGAGCTGGATGGACTCAAGGACACACCAGGACATGACGGGCTTGAAAACGTTGAGCTGGAAATTGCCCTGTGAACCCGCGAAACCAACGGTCGCGTCGTTGCCGAAAACCTTCGTTGCCACCATCGTCATAGCTTCGCACTGAGTGGGGTTGACCTTGCCGGGCATGATCGAGGAACCGGGTTCATTCTCGGGGATCACGAGTTCGCCGATGCCGTTACGCGGGCCGGAAGCATACCAGCGCACGTCGTTCGCGATCTTCATCAGCGCATCAGCGAGAACACGCAGCGCACCGGAGACGAGGACGAGGGCGTCGTGAGCACCCAGCGCAGCGAAGAGGTTTTCGGCCTGAGTGAACTCAATGCCGGTTTCCTCAGAGATCTTCTTCGCGGCCAGTTCACCAAACTCCGGGTGAGCATTAAGGCCGGTGCCCACAGCGGTGCCGCCGATGGCGAGTTCACGCGCACGAGAATCAGCGTATTCGATGCCCTCAAGAGCAAAGTCGATCTGCGCAACCCAGCCGGAGATCACCTGGCCGAGGCGAATAGGTGTGGCATCTTGCAGGTGGGTGCGGCCCACCATGATGACATCGTCGAATTCCTTGGCCTTGGCATCCAAGGTGTCACGGAGACGACGAACGCGCGGGTACATGGCCTGGAGTTCGTTGACAACGGCGATGTGCATCGCGGTGGGGAAGGTGTCATTGGAGGACTGACCGCGGTTGACATGGTCATTCGGGTGAACCGGGGTCTTGGTTCCCATTTCACCGCCAGCCAGTTCGATGGCGCGGTTGGAGATGACCTCATTGGAGTTCATGTTCGACTGCGTGCCCGAACCCGTCTGGAAGACAACCAGCGGGAAGTGGTCATCAAGTTTGCCTTCGATGACCTCATTGGCTGCTGCAACGATGAGATCAGCAATGTCCTGGGGGAGTTCGCCGAGCTGACCGTTGGCCTGGGCGGCAGCTTTCTTGAGGATGCCGAGAGCCTTGATCATCGGGCGACCCCACACGAAGGTCTCGCGACCGATGTCGAAGTTATGGAGGGAACGCTCAGTCTGAGCACCCCAGTAACGGTCTGCGGCAACCTCAACGGTTCCCATTGAGTCGGATTCGGTACGAGTATTTTCTGCCACTGGGGGCTCCTTCGCATGACGACAATGAACAGATCTAAGCCTACCGGCGTGCGTGCCGATTTGCGGGGTCTGTTGTCCTAATTCCCCAGAATTTATGAGGTCGTGGCGTGGCGGAGCAGACGTGGGTGTGCCCACGCAACGGTGCAGGAGAAAGCGATGAGGCTCAAGCCGAGAGCAAAAGGTGCCAGCGGATTCCATCCGTAGAGAGCTGCTGCGCTGACGGGAGCGAAGATCCACGTCACCGATCCGGTGGCGTTCATGATTCCGGCGACGCCACCCTGTTCCTCAGGTGACACCGCAAGTGAAGCACCTGCGCTGAAACCTGGGACCGCCAGGCCCGAGGCAACACCCATGAGGAAGGTTGAGAGGACAACGAGGGGGAGAGTTGGAGCCCACGCGAGAGCAGCGAAGGCCACGGTGCCCAGCGTGATTCCCCCGCGGAGAAGACGGCGTGGTTCCCACGCGAGTTTGGGAACAATGAGGAGTTGGAAGAGCATGGCTCCTGCCGCATTTGTCAGCAGCATGAGGCCGGTGATGGAGACAGCGTGTGAGGGGTCCAGGTGCGCGCGGTCCTGGACGATGAAACCCATGAGGATCTGAACAACTCCGTTGGCGAAGAACATTCCAAAAACCCCGCCGATCCAGGGTAGGAGCCTGCGGTCAAGCCAGGAGACGCGCGGTGGGAGTTCCCCCGTTACTGTCATTGACGAGGATGAATGGCCGGGCGCACACGTGGGCTGAGTATTCCGGGGACTACGGGAGTGTCCGTCTTTGGGAACCCACACAAGAGCAATGACGAGGGCGATGACGATGAACCACGGCGTTGCGTGAACGGGAGCGAAGATCCAAACGGCTCCCAGAGCGGAAGAAATGAGGGAGCCGAACATCACGGAAAAATTGATCGCACCGGAAAACGCGGACATCCCTCGTACCCTCGAAGTCTGGTCCTGGGTGACTTCTGCAACGAGAGCCTGACCCGTTGGAGGGATTGCCGCAATCGCCGAACCAAAGAAAGGACCGCGGGCCAACATGATCCCGGCGGATGCAGCAACGACCCCCAGAGCGCCGGCGGACCTGGCCCACACGGTCGCGGAAAACACGGTGCCAGCGATAAGTGCAAGAACCAGCGACGTCAGGAGGACTCGGCGTCTTCCCCATGCGATTGAACGGCGCCCCCAGAACTGGCTGAGCGCCGTCACAGCAACGGCAGCAAGAGAGACAGCTCCGCCGACAATCCATTCGGGAAGAGCTAACGCACGCGACAGGGGAGCGATCGACACGTTGATCATGTTCTGAGCGGTGTAGGTAAAAACCGCCAGAGCAATCAAGGCGCGAAGCGTCGGGTTTGTGAGCAAGGGGGAGGAAGGCACGAGGAGATTCTACGGGGCCTCCTCGTGATGCGGAGGTGGCCGAGGATTAATCAAACCACGGGTGCGCACGTCGTCCTCGTTATGCGCAGGCAATGGTAGCGTCAAGTGTGACGCCGCGATGGGTGGCAGTGTGCCGGGTGTGTGAGATTTTGCGGTGGGTGAGTACAGGCTTGCACGCGAGAGTTAATCTTGCATGACGTGAATCCGTTAAAAAAGACGTTACTGCTCACTCAAGCTGCCATTGCAACGCGCAGGGTTCATCTCCTTCCCGAACCCGAAGGGGAACGCTCCGGGATCGTTACCCCACGCGACGGGCAAACAGACAGTCAAGAACCCATTCGTTTCGTTGCCGTGGGTGACTCCCTTGTTGCAGGCTCCGGAGTGTCATCCCAGGCCGAGTCGCTGACTCCGAGGATTAGCTCACGGCTTGCCGACGCAACCGGCCGCTGCGTCGCCTGGCAGACCCACGCGAAGCTCGGATCAACGATGCGCCGCGTGCGCTATCGCTTCCTCGAAGAAGTCGAAGGACACGTCGACGTTTTATTCCTCTGCGCCGGGTCGAATGACATCTTAGCTAGGCGTGGTCGCCAGGACTGGGTTGATGACTTAACCGCTGCGATTGACATCGCCGAAGGATTGGCTGACCACCTCATCGTCTGCTCGTCGGGCCAACCCCACAACTCACCGAAGCTGCCGGGGATGCTCCGTAAGGAATTGGCCAAACGCATCAACGCCCAGACCGAGGATTCCTCACGCATCTGCCGTGACCGTGGAATCGACTTCGTTGATGTCGCCCATGCCCCACTCTTCGATGGGTTCTGGGCGAGCGACGGTTTCCACCCATCGGCAGCGGGATATGAATTCGCCGCCGATCAAGTTTTCGCAGCGATGTCCTTCCTTGAGCGTTTGTGACAGTGCGTCGCAAACATCGGTGAGAAAAGAGCGTACCGTCAGAGGACACGAAGACTTATCCCCAGTGATTTTTGGAGAGTACGCACATGTCAGTTCTTGCCCTCTACTCCTCACGCTTTGGCCACACAGCGAACATCATCATGAGAGTTGCCCAGAGTCTTCGCGCTCACGGCATCGACGTCGAAGTTCGTCCCGTTGAAGCCGTGAAGACCCTTGACCCAGCAGTCGACGCGGTGATCCTTGGGGCGTCGGTTCGATACGGTGTTTTTGCGCCGTCAGTGTGGCGTTTCGCCAAGAAGAACGTTGAGCGGCTCAATGCGATGCCAACGGCGTTCATCGGCGTCAATCTTGCCGCGGCGAAACCTGAAAAATCTCAGCCCGACACCAATGCCTACGTCAAGCGATTCCTTGATGGCACCCCGTGGAATCCAACGACGGTTGCCCTTTTTGGTGGCGAACTTGATTTCCGTCTCTACAACGCCGTCGACACGGCACTACTCAAGCCGATCCTCAAAGCCTCTGGCAAACCCTGGGGTCCCGATGTCCATATTGACTACACGGACTGGGAGCGTGTTGATTCCTTCGCGGACTCATTCCTGAACCTCATCGGGGCGGGAGAAGCCTCGGCGCAGACGAGTCTTCAGGCCCAGAACCCCACCGACACATCGGATTCAGCTGAGAATTAACGAGGACGAACACGCACCCACGTCGTCACTTTCCACCGAGCATCACCGGAACGCTCACGCCACTGGGAATCAGAGCGTAAAGGATCAGGTGCCCACTCGTCCTCGTTAATGAACGGCGCACGAACCAGGGGAGAATCCGGTGAAACCGTCGACGCGACATCGAGGTCAAGATCAGTGACGACTAGTTCATCGACGATCCCCATGACGTCGGCGTAGAGGTGAGCCCCACCCGTCACCCACACGTGGGATGAATCCCCGACGTGGTTTCCTGCAACGAGGAATGCCTCATCTAAGGAATGCACGACAATCCCGCCGGGAGCCTCGAAGTGTCGATCTCGCGTCACGACGATGTTCGTGCGTCCCGGCAAAGCAGCGCCGAGAGCTTGCCAGGAACGACGCCCCATGATGATGGGGGACCCCATAGTTGACGTCTGAAAATGACGAAAATCCGCGGGGACATGCCAGAGCATGTCTGTTCCGGAGCCGAGGACGCGGGTGCGATCCTGCGCCCAAATGGACGCGAGGACGACACCGGAATCTTTCAGAGCCTGCGTGGCCTCAAACGGGGAGAGATTCGTTATTCCCATGAGTTCATCAACCCCTGATCTGCGTCGTCATCACACCATCACACCGCTACCGGCGCTGTGATCGTCGGATGATGGGTGTAGTTCACGACCTCAACGTCGTCAAAGTCGTAGTCAAAAATTGAGTCTGCGCGGCGCAGCGAGAGCGTGGGGAAGGGGTAAGGGTCGCGCGACAGCTGCTCGGTGACCTGGTCAACGTGGTTGGAGTAGATGTGACAGTCTCCGCCCGTCCAGATGAAGTCGCCGACCTCTAGGCCAGCTTGCTGGGCGAACATATGCGTGAGCAGGGAATACGACGCGATGTTGAAGGGAACCCCGAGGAATAGGTCAGCGCTGCGCTGGTAAAGCTGGAGGCTGAGGCGGCCGTCGGCAACGTAGAGCTGGAAGAATGCGTGGCACGGCTCCAAAGCCATATCCGGCAAATCCCCAACGTTCCATGCGGACACAATCATCCGCCGGGACTCGGGCTGAGTTTTCAACGTCTCCATAACCTGTGAGATCTGATCAATCTCACGGCCGTCCCCGGCGTTCCAATGACGCCACTGGACACCGTAGACGGGACCCAGTTCGCCGTTCTCATCGGCCCACTCATTCCAAATGCGGATCTTGTGGTCTTGGAGCCAACGAACATTGGAGTCTCCGGAAAGGAACCAGAGAAGCTCACCAACAATGGATTTCAGATGCACACGCTTCGTGGTAATCAGCGGGAAACCCTGTGACAGGTCATAGCGCAGCTGCGCTCCGAAAAGGGAACGCGTGCCCGTGCCAGTACGGTCACTCTTGAGCGCCCCCTCGGACATGACCTTCGCGAGAAGATCCTCATACTGGCGATCAATCACGGTGCCAGTCACTCGGAAACCTGCTCTGATGTGAATGTATGCGTGTAGGGAACAGGCTGGGACAGGGTATGTCCGATCGTGCAGTTGCGGTCGATTGCTCCATTCGCACGGCGCACAAGATCAGCCTGGTCCTTGTCAGACAGTGAGGAGAGATCCTGGATGAGTTCAACCTGGAACGTCGTGTAGCGATCCTCGTCCTCGTTGTACTCACCGGAAATACCGACGACCTGAGCGAAATCCTCACCCAGACGGTCAGTCATGCGCTTATCGGACGACATTGCGTTGCAGCCCGCGAGGGCAAGCTTCAACAGGTCACCGGGGGAGAAACGCCCCGGTCCGTCGCCGATCAGAATTTCGGCGCCGCGGGAATTACGGGCAACGTACTGGCGCACTCCTTGGCGTTCAAGGAACATCGCGGGCGCTGGCTGGCTGGCTGGCGCCGATGTAGACGCGGATGCAGCGGAGCCGGAATCCGCAGGTGTAGTCGATGATGAAGTAGTCATAGGTCCATTGTCCCCTGTTCAGTCATCCAATGCATGGTGATCCGTTGAATGGGTGCTGGTGAGCCACTGGGTGGTGACGTGTTCCTCGGCTGCGACAAGCTCCTGTACGTGTTCGAGGAGTTTCTGCTCGATGGTGCTGCCAAAGAACGGAATGGATACGGAAAGGGTGCCGTGCCCCGTCCTCGTCACACTTGCGGGAGTCGTCTCACCGGGCAGCGGGGTCGAAGGGGCCTCACTCAGCGTCGATGTCAGGTCCACGCGAAGGTGTGCAGCGTCGACGGTGAGAACGGAATGTATGCGGTCAGGGCACTGCGTAGAGTGAGGATTCGCCTCGTTGGATGTGCCGTTCTCCAGTTCCTCGCAGTAGGAGAATTTCAGGGGGAATGAGAGATAACCACGGACTTTGTCGGGGAAGGCGTCCTCGGCAAAGTACCCTGTGACGTCGATCCGGTTGCCGGTGACGTTGACGTGAGGCTCACCCGTGCTCAATCCACTCAGCCGGGCGATCTGAAATGACGGATCGAGAACCGCAGCGACGAGGGCGCACGCGGATGCCGGATATGTGACGGTGAAGGAAAAATCCATGAAAACTCCTGTGCGGCTGTTGACGTGGCCTCCGGATCTCAGCAGTGGCCCAGTCTCGCTTGCAATGGATGCCCAGTGTGTGACGTGTGCTCCCACTTTAGGGGTGGGCGTGGAGGGAAGCGAGCGTCGCGGCACATTAGAGTTGTCGCCATGAGAAGTCTCACCCAGTTTGCCGAGATTAACGCGATCGATCTCAACGAGGACGAACTCGCGTGGCTTCACCTCCTCCTTGCCGACTGGCAAGTGCTCGCCGATCTTGCTGCGGCCGACCTGGTGCTGTGGCTGCCGGCGAAAGACTCGAAGTTCTGCGCTGTTGCGCACTCTCGTCCGGCAACGTCAAGCACCGTTCACGTGGAAGATATCCTCGGTCTTTTCCTGCCGACGGTCCGTGAGGTTGAGCTTCGCCGAGCGATGACGACCGGTCAGGTCATTAAGGCATCGACGGCTCACTGGGCGGGAACGTATTCGATGATGGAGACGTGTATTCCCGTGTCATACAACGGGCGCATCATCGCTGTGATGACAAGGGAATCTAACCTTGCTGCCCCTCGCCCGTCCCTGGGGTCTCAGGGGTGGACGCAGTCGGCGGCAGACATTCTCTGCCAGATGATTGCCCGGGGAGAATACCCGTACGATTCGACACCGACAGTCAGCGGTCACGGGGTTCCGCGCGTCCAAGATGGGGCCATTTTCATTGACGAGGACGGACGGGTTGAACAGCTCACGCCGAATGCGTCATCGTGCCTGCGACGCTTAGGTATTAAACAACGCATTATCGGGAAGGTTCTTGCTCAAGAGATCACTCAGGTTGTTGCGGATAAAACACTGATTGAAGAGTCGATGGCGGTTGTTCTCAAGGGACGGGCATCGTGGCGTGTGGAGATCGCGGCACACGCCTCAACTATTGCGATGCGGGCCTTACCGCTCACGAATGGACGTCACCGCCTGGGAGCTGTGATTCTCACTCGGGATCTGTCCGAGATTCGTCGTCACGAGCAGGAACTCATGACGAAAGATGCCACGATTCGCGAGATTCACCACCGGGTGAAGAACAATTTGCAGACCGTGTCGGCGCTGTTGCGCTTGCAGTCACGTCGGTCGGAGTCCGATGCGGTGAAGGTTGCGCTAGCTGAGGCGGAACGCCGCGTGCAAGCGATCGCGACTGTCCATGCGGCTTTGTCCCAGAATGTTGATGAGTCTGTTGACTTTGATGAGGTTGCGCGCACGGTTTTGCGGATGGCGGGTGCGGTTGCGTCAACGGCTCACGAGGTTCAGGTTGTCACGACCGGGAAGTTCGGCATCATTCATGCAGAACAGGCACAGGCCTTGGCAACGGTTCTCAATGAGCTTGTGGCAAACTCTGTGGAACATGGCCTGGCGGACCGCGATGGTATTATTGAAATTTCTGCGAATCGTCAGGGTGAGCGAATGGTTGTGACCGTTGCAGACAACGGGTTGGGCTTTGAGCCGGGAACGCCGATGACCGGTTTGGGAACACAGATTGTTCAGCAGATGGTCCGCGGAGAACTGCACGGAACGATCGACTGGTCGCTTCGTGAGGGTGGGGGAACGGTCGTCACTCTCGACATGCATCTTGACGATGGTTCTGATGATTAAGTGCTGAACTTGTCTTTGCCGAGGTCGCATGGTCGCTGAGCACGTTTGCTGTGAGGAGCCGAGCGGGTGGACTTCAGGTGTCGATGAGGACACGAACAGGGGTGTCACACCGGTGAGTGTGACACCCCTGTTGAAGGTGAAAAGTGAGGAGCCGCCAATCAGGAGGCACGGCGAGCGCGGGCGGCGCGACGCTTGAGGCTACGCCGTTCTTCCTCGCTCATTCCGCCCCAGACTCCGGAGTCCTGGTTGTTGTCGATAGCCCACTGAAGGCAGGTCGCTTCAACTTCACAGCTATGGCACACGGCCTTGGCTTCGGTGGCCTGTGCAAGAGCTGGTCCCGTGTTCCCAATCGGGAAGAACAGCTCGGGGTCTACGCTGAGACAGGCTGCCTTGCTGCGCCAATCCATTCTTGAAGCTCCTTTGTACGCCTTGAGACGGTGGATGACCTCTGACGCTTACGCGACGTCAGAACAACATCGTTAAGTTTGAGACAAGAGAGCGCAGTCCACAAGAGTTAGGACGCAGACTTTCAGATTCCTCACTGTGGAAATCGTCACGTTTGACAATTCGCGAATAGGTGATCATTGGTTGTTGGGACTCGTGGGCAGAGGAACTGCCAGGCGTTCACAGCGTCCGTTTTCTATGAGGAACCCCGTAGATTCGTCCCACATATGAGCTTCTAAAGCAAGGGAGGGGCTTCGACAGCGACGAAGTAACGCTCGTGCAACATCGACCGGCGGATCGAGCACAACAAGACGGATCGTTGGGGACAGGGGGAGACGGGACCACGCTGATGTTGCCAGGATGTCGATGCGTGCCTGATCCCAGCCTGCCGCGTCGTGCAGCTGGGTGATCCACTCTGTTGAAATATGCGTCTGATCAGTGAGGATCATCCAATCGCGAGGAGACGTGGGGACATATGGGTGCCAATCCGCACCGATGAGCGCGATATGCCGTTGGTGCCTGTCGAGATTTCGCACTCTCCACGAATCAGATAATTCGCTGGTGAGGTGCGCTGAGGATGGACTATCGGGGATGCCCAGCGGGATGGTTGCCTCGATGGGCGTCACAGAACCTGGGGAGCACACCCACACATCGCATTCGCGAGAGGGAAGAGGCAGGCGTGTCTGAAGTCCGAAGGCGTACACGTCGGAACGCGACGTCGGCTGAAAGATTGTCCACGTGCGCTGGGACACGCGAACCCCATGTGAACGATTCTGGCTCAAGCGAGCACCAATGATGATGATCCCCCGGGATTCAGCGCGTTGCTGGAGAGTTGACCACAGCGCCTGAGCGTTCGTAAGTCCGATGCGGGTACTCAGCGCGTCAAGGAATGCATCGAGATCATCAATGGCGAGGACGGCGGGCCCGTGGACGTGGATGTGTTCAATGAGAAGGGCGAAATCCTCAATGTTGAGGGTTGATACGTGGGACACAGCGGGGATTTCGAGGCAGTCAGAACACAGGTGAAGAGGGAGCTTTCGTGCCGATGCCAGTCTCACAGCTGCGGATTGCACCCATCGTCGCGCCCGAGCCTGGGAGCCCGATGGCATGTAAAAGTGGAGGGCTGGACCGTCCCAGACGAGCGGACGGTGCATGTCCTGATCCACACCGTCAGCAATGGCGAGAATCGGGGAGGTCCGATCCGACTGACAAGCCTGTGGAGCACATAGTGAATCTGCTTGTTCCCACGTGACATCCGCCGGAATCTCCTGCGGCCACAGCGAAACATCCGGGGATTGCCAGCTCGGGGACCGTTGTGATGATGAGACGGCCTGGGACCGTGACCCTGGGGAATCTTTAGGCAATGCGACATCTTGAGTCTGCGATCCCGGGGTGTTGTGAGATCGCGGTATGGCGAGAAGTCCACCGCAGTTGTTCTGCGCGCGAATAGCATCCACGACCGAGCGAACATTGGGGAGAAAAGCGAATTGCAGTTCGGATAGCCCGTGAGAACCCGCCAGGAGGGCGCGCCCTGGATTTTTCGGCAGTTGGTGTGCGCGAGCATCGGAGAGAATGTCAAGAGAATCCGTTGCCGAAACGCATCGAAGGGCGATCCGTAGATCAATGTTTGCCCGCATTGAGGCGTCGATCGCACCGGAGGGACGCTGCGTGGCTGCGATCAAGTGGAGGCCAAGAGACCGCCCCTGAGCTGCCAGCCGCATGAGGGTGTTCATTGAGTCGGGGTGTTCATCTTTGAGGACACGGAACTCGTCAATGACAACGACAATGCGCGGCGGTGGAGGTCCTGTTGGACCGGAGGGATTGGCAGTGAATTCCCGGACCCACTGGGCACGGTCGCTCACTCCAACGTCGTTGAACAACTGTTCGCGCCGTCGAAGTAAGGCTTGGAGGCCACGCAGAGCACGGTCAGTGAGTCGAGGATCAAGGTCAGTGAGCACACACTCGGTGTGAGGTAAGTCAGCTAATTGCTTAAACGTTGCACCGCCCTTGTAATCAATGAGCACGAGCCGCAGGTCATGCGGTGACTCGGCCATACACATCGAGAGCAACCAGGTGATGAGCGCCTGTGATTTCCCCGATCCCGTTGACCCAGCAACCAGAGCGTGCGGCCCGTTGCGCTCCAAATCGAGCGTGACAAGGCCGTGGGCATCCACGCCGACCGCAGGTGCATGGTCACGTATAACGTCAACGCGGTCCCACACAATTTCACGAGGAAGCGCAGGCGTATTCGTGTGGTCGCTCATTGGTGTGGCGCATGCCAGCCACCAGGTCAGTGACACGCACGGTCGCTCAGCAGTGACAACGCGATCACACCACGAAGGAAGTTCGTGGAAACTCCGTCCGATTCCGATGTGGATCAGGTCAGCGCTGCGTTGCCCGTTGTCGCCTGTGTGTCGCGCATCCTTTGGCGCACACCACGGGCAGTCCTCGACGGCTGAAATGTGAACGACCTCTGTTCCAGTTCCAACGGACCAGCATGCCCCGTCCTCGTCAATGACTTTGCCGCCCCCACAACGCGCCGCGCATTGGGCAGCCCACCATCGAGCGGCAAGAGAAGCGTGTGGCCCGAGGAATCCCATGCGTTGCACGCGCGGGATATCCATGCGACGAAAAATCGCCGTGGCGTTGAGGGGTGCTCCCGGACTACTGCCCGAAGGCGATGGTCCCACCAACTGAAACACTCCTCGACGTGCGCCGTGTCTGTACCCGTTGGGACGTTCTGGCCAGATGTAGATCCCACCGGGCTTAGGCGCGTCGGAGTGATCTACAGAAGAAACAGCCAGTATCAATGCAAGAAATGACGCATCCACGCAACGCCACCGACGACGCATCAGGAGCCACTTGAAAACGCAGAAAGCCCCGACTGCTGCGGCGCACGCACAACACACGCCGACGAGTACCCCTGAGGGTATCGCCAGGATTCTCTGAAGTCGCCATATGAGGAAAAGGGCCATCACCCCGATTGAGATGACGCTCATCCACCGCCGTGAGTGGGATTGCTCGGGGACCGGCCATATCAGGGCACGAGGACGAGGCCGCAGCTCGAACACATTAGAACCAACACGAATGTGCTGGCCGATGCGAATGCGATGAGGGCCTTGGCTGGTGGGGGAACGCCACATGCCCCACCGGGTGCGAATGGCGATTCCGTTGACCGACTGCTGGTCTGAAAGCCAGACCTGTCCACGAGCATCCGTTTGTGATTGCGCGTGACAGCGGGATGTGTGGGGATCAGTGAGGAGTACCGAACACGAGCGGCCAATTGGTTCGCCCACGGGGATGACCGCACCGATATCGGGGCCAGCGATACATGCCCAATGGGAGGAGACCTTGAGGGCGCGGGTCGTTGGTGATGTCATTGATCTTTCCCCTTCCCTCAAGAGTCTGCGTATCCCACGGCTTGCCGCGGGATCAGTGATCACAGCGCCGACGTTCGGTGTCTGCTCAATCCACAGTGGTGTATTGGGAAGCCGTTGGGTAGCGGACGTGGTGCACCTGTGGATATCCATGCGTGAGGTCAGTCGTTTGTGGATTTCGTCCCGTGTATTCGCGGCCTGTGGATTCTGAGATGACTTTTGCACAGGCGGGTGCTTTCGGGAGGAGTCAGGTGCAGAGCAATGGAAGAATGAATGCATGAGCGAAGCAGAAGCCGTGGGCGCACCACACCATGCCGCGCCCGTCGTCAGGCCCCAGTCCGCGTCGTCATCCGCACAGGCATCATCTCCCACAGCATCGCAAGCAGCTGCTGGCGAAGCGAACTCGTCCTCGACCATCCCGGAGGACTTTTCAGCCGCGCGAATCCGCCACGATGAACTCGTGGCAGTCATCGAAGGTGCCCGAGAGGCCTACTACGAACATGACGCCCCCACGATCGCTGATGCCCATTACGATCAGCTCTTTCGTGAACTTGAAGACCTCGAACGCGCATATCCGCAGCTGTCGGGACAAGACTCTCCCACAACAAGCGTCGGTGGTGCTCCAAGCTCGGCATTCGAGCCAGTCACCCATCGTCAACAGATGACCAGCCTTGAAGATGTCTTCACCCTCGAGGAACTCAATGAATGGATGATGCGCGTTGCCGCGGACACGGGAAGCCCTAACCTGCCGATGACCACGGAGGTGAAAATTGACGGGCTCGCGGTCAATCTGCTCTACGTTGACGGTGTCCTCACCCGGGCGGCAACTCGTGGGGACGGCCACGTTGGCGAGGACGTCACGGCGAATGTCTCCACCATCGGGGCAATTCCGCACACACTCAAAGGCGACGTCGTGCCTCATGAAGTTGAGATCCGCGGTGAAGTGTATTTCCCAGTAGCGGAGTTCGCCGCATTCAATGAGTCACGTGTGGCGGCGAAAGAAAAAACCTTCGTCAACGCGCGTAACGCGGCAGCGGGGTCCCTCAGACAGAAGAACCCGGAGGAAACAGCTCGCCGTCCGCTGTCGATGATCGCTCACGGCGTTGGTTTCGTTGACCCGGGAGACGGCGGCTTCGTTGCGCCAACGACTCAGCACGGGTGGTATCTCCAGCTGAAGGAATGGGGCATGGCGGTGTCCCCCTACACTCAGTTGCTCACGGGGATTGATGCGGTCACCCGGCGGATCGAGGAGATCGGACAGCAACGACATTCCCTCGTTCACGAGATCGATGGCGTTGTCGTCAAGGTTGACGACGTGGCCGTGCAGCGCAGCCTGGGAACCACATCGCGGGTTCCGCGGTGGGCGGTGGCCTATAAGTTCCCACCCGAGGAAGTCAACACTCGACTGCTTGACATTCGTGTCCAAGTTGGGCGCACCGGACGTGTCACCCCGTTCGGTGTCATGGAGCCCATCCTCGTTGCCGGATCCGTCGTGTCTCGCGCAACCCTGCATAACGCCCAGGAAGTCACCCGAAAGGGTGTTCTCATCGGTGACCTTGTTGTTTTGCGTAAAGCCGGTGACGTGATTCCGGAGATCGTTGCGCCGGTGGAGTCGGCGCGCGATGGTTCGGAGCGTCCGTTTGTTATGCCCACTCTCTGCCCGTCTTGCGGGGCACCTCTTGCCGCAGAAAAGGACGGGGATATCGACCTGCGGTGTCCGAATAAAGCGGGCTGTCCTGCCCAGCTCACTGAACGGATCGCGCATATTGGGGCACGTCAGGCCCTTGACATTGAGGGATTAGGGGACGAGGCCGCGCTTGCGCTGACTCAGCCGGAACTTCACCGCGAGGATGTGGCATCGGCGCTCGTTGCCGGTCGCAGCGTGTTCCTGGAGGACGGAACAGTCATCTCGATGCCTCAAGGACATGACCTGGAACATCGCCAGCAGCTCGAGGCAGCGGAGGCTTTGCTCCCTAAGGCCCAGGAGCCGGTTGTGACCTCGGAAGCGGAGGTGTTTGACCTCAGAGCCGAGGACGTCAAGGACGTCCTCGTGTGGCGCGAAGTCAAAGTCAAAGGGCAAGCCACGGGCGACTGGATGCAGGCCCGCTACTTCTGGACGAAGCCGTTCAAGACGAAAACCGTCCGTGGACAGTCAGTTATTGAACCCCAGGAGTCCGTGCCATCAAAGTTGCTCACAGAGATGCTCAGCGAGTTGGACAGAGCAAAGTCGCAACCTCTTGCCCGCGTCCTCGTTGCGCTGTCCATCCGCCACGTCGGTCCAGTGATTGCGCGTCCTTTGAGCCGGGCATACCCAACGATGGATGCTCTTCGCGCGGCCAGTGTTGAGGATCTGACGCAGATTGACGGCGTGGGTCTTGAAATCGCTCAATCCGTTGTCGACTGGTTCGGTGTTGATTGGCATCGCCAGATTGTTGACCGTTGGAGTGCGGCAGGGGTGCGCATGGCCGATGAACAGGGGGAGAGCGTCGAGAAAACCCTCGAAGGGCTAACGATTGTTGTGTCGGGAGCGATGCCGGGTTACGACCGTGAGGGAGCAAAGCAAGCCATCGTTGAGCGCGGTGGTAAAGCAACGTCGTCCGTGTCGAAGAAAACAACGGTCGTTGTCGCGGGCCCCGGCGCGGGCTCCAAGGCATCCAAAGCTGAGGCGCTGGGTGTGCCCGTGGTTGACGAGACGCGTTTTGGTGATCTTCTTGACGGTGGCCTGGCGGCTCTCGGTTTGGATGTTCCCAACGACTGAGGCGATGGGCCGCAGTGGGGGAAAGATCCGGCGCTAGTGACGATCGGTGATGTCCTAGACGATGACCTCAAAGGGGTGGAGCAGGACTTCGCCGATACGCGTGAGCATATGTCGGTTCTCCCACTCTCGGATCGTCAGTTGCCGGGCGGTTGTCAGGTCATTGGTGAAGATCTCTTCCATTCGCTCAGCAAGCTCTATGGAGTGGAACTGCATGTTGACCTCGTAGTTTCCGCGCATCGACAAGGGATCGAGGTTCGCAGTGCCAATCGTTGACCACTTTCCGTCAACCGTCATCGTTTTCGAGTGCACCATTGCGTGCTGATACAGCCAGATTTCGATCCCTTCGCGCAGGAGCTCCCCAAAGTAGGGGCGAGCACACCAGTCGGCGAGGATGTGATTGGAGTACTCGGGAATGAGGACCTTCACGGTGACGCCGCGCCGCGCCGCTGACTTAAGAGAAGCGAGGATCTCCCGGTCGGGAATGAAATACGCCGTCGTGATGAGGATATGGTCGGTTGCTCTTTCCATCGCATCGATGTACATGCCGCGGATCGGGTACAGCAAGCGTTCAGGCAGGTTAAATAGCGCCGTGATCTTTGATGACCATTTGCGTGCGCCCAAGTCGGGAAGTTCGGGTGCGTTCTTGGGGCGGAAGATATTCCAGAAATCCGAAAATCCGTTTTCTAGTTCCCAGACGGCGTCACCGGTGATTCTCACGTGAGTGTCACGCCATTCGTCGGCAAAGGCATTGCCGATGTTGTAGCCTCCGACGAATCCGGTGTGTCCATCAACGGTGAGAATTTTGCGGTGATCTTGCCCAGTTTTGCGGATGTTCAAGGTGAACAGGCCCGAGCGGATCGCAGGGAATGCGCGGGTGTGGAGGTTAGGCAGCGGGGGGAATTGGTAAAACTTCGGGTCCTGGTTGAGGACTCCGAATCCATCCCACACGCAGTAGACATTGACCCCGCGCCTGGCTGCCGCGATGAGGGCGTCCTTGAATTTTTGTCCCCATGTGTCCGAACGCCAGATAAAAGTCTCGAAGTAAATATGATCCTCGGCGCAGTTAATGGCATCAAGCATGTCTGCGTAGAGGGAATGTCCTTCAGTGTATGTACGAGCCGTGGTTCCACCGATCGTTGTGTCAGCGGGATCAAGTGTGGGAAACCCGCGGCGACCACCGGGGATACGTTTCTTTCGCACCCTATCAATCGCGTGGACGGCAATGAGCGCTGCCGTTTGGGCTGTGGCAACTGTCAGCCCCACGCGTTTGAGTGTCTTCCACGTCGAGTCGCTCAAAATTCTGTGGTGCCGAATCTGCATAGTTGTAGGGTAGCGGGTTTTTCTGATTGACGGGGACGGCGTCGCCCTCGTCAATCTCCGGACCTGCCGGTGGCGCAACGCTCGTGAGCACTGGGCGCTCCACAGCGGGGGAAGGTGCGATGAAAATGTGGGATCACTTGGTGTCCGAGGACGAACGACGAAGCGGAGCCGGGTAGGATTCGGATCATGTCACGAATCAGTACCGAAGAGGTCGCCCGCGTCGCGGGGCTGGCCCACATCGCATTGACTCCAGAAGAGATCGAACGCTTTGCCGGGGAACTTGACGTCATCACGACGTCCGTTGCCAAGGTGTCCGAGGTCGCCACCCCGGATGTTCCGGCAACATCCCATCCGATTCCGTTAACGAATGTGTGGCGCGAGGACGAGGTCGGGGAAACAGTGGACCGCGACGAAGTGCTTGCTCAGGCACCGGAATCGCAAGACGGAATGTTCCTTGTTCCGCAGATCCTTGGGGAGGACTGATGAAGGACATACTCACGAAGAGCGCGCTGGAACTGGCGGATCTCCTGGCCGCAGGAACGATCACCAGCGTGGAACTCACTCAGGCCTGCTTAGATCGCATTGAGGCACTCAACCCGAAGATTAACGCTTTCCTTCATGTTGACCGTGAGGGTGCGCTGGCAACTGCCGCGGACGTGGATGCGCGCCGAGCTGCGGGGGAGAAACTCCACCGGCTGGCCGGTGTGCCGATCGCACTCAAAGACAACATGGTGGTCCGGGGGATGCCAACGACGTGCGCCTCGAAAATTCTTCAGGGATGGCTGCCCCCTTACGATGCGACGATCACGGTGAAAATCCGCCAGGCGGGTCTGCCGATTGTTGGCAAGACCAACATGGATGAGTTTGCGATGGGATCATCGACCGAACATTCAGCTTTCGGTCCAACGCTGAACCCGTGGGACACAGCCCGGATCCCGGGTGGGTCCGGTGGCGGTTCAGCCGCGGCCGTGGCCGCGTTCATGGTGCCTCTGGCTTTGGGGTCGGACACGGGTGGGTCGATTCGTCAGCCTGGGTCAGTCACGGGAACCGTCGGAGCCAAACCGACCTACGGTGCGGTTTCGCGCTACGGCCTGGTGGCGATGGCTTCCTCCCTCGATCAGATCGGTCCGGTGACTCGCACGGTTGCTGATGCCGCTGCTTTGACGGAACTCATCGGTGGGCACGATCCCGCGGATTCGACGTCTCTGAACGAGCCGGTTCCCCCGCTTGTCGAGGCAGCTCGCGTAGTTGCTGAAAAGGGCGCAATTGAGGGACTGCGGGTTGGAGTCGTCAAGGAATTGTCGGGTGAGGGTTACGCCCCCGATGTTCTTACGGCGTTCAACGAAACAGTGGAGAAGCTACGTGATGCCGGAGCTGACATCGTTGAGGTGTCGTGCCCGAGCTTCGACTACGCGCTCGCGGCCTATTACCTCATCATGCCGGCGGAGGTTTCTTCCAACCTTGCTCGCTTCGACGGGATCCGTTACGGCATCCGCGTGGAACCAACGCAGGGGCCGGTGACGGCGCAACGAGTCATGGCTGCCACCCGTGAGGCTGGGTTCGGCGACGAAGTCAAGCGCCGCATTATCTTGGGAACACACGTCCTCTCCGCCGGGTTCTTTGATGCGTATTACGGATCAGCCCAGAAGGTCCGCACCCTCATTCAGCGTGATTTCGCGCGGGTGTTTGAGAATGTTGACGTGTTGGTGTCGCCGACGGCTCCGACGACCGCCTTTAAGTTCGGTGACAAGATTGACGACCCGATGGCGATGTACTTGAACGACATCGCGACGATTCCAGCGAACCTCGCGGGTGTTCCCGCGATGAGCGTTCCTAATGCCGTGTCGGATGAGGGGCTGCCGGTGGGCTTCCAGATCATTGCTCCGGCCCACGGGGATCAGCGGATGTACGAGGTCGCTCAGTTGGTCGAGACACTCAGCGACGATGTGGTGTCGCAGTGCCCGGCCGCGCAGTGGGACGAGAAGTCGGCGCAGGCTGGCGAGGTTCAGGAGGAGAAGTGATGTCAGAACTCATGGATTACGAGCTGGCCGCGAAGAAATTTGATCCCGTCCTCGGTATTGAGGTTCATGTCGAGCTGGGAACGAAGACGAAGATGTTTGATGCGGCCCCAAACGCATTTGGCGGCGACCCGAACACCTATGTCACGCCGGTGTCCCTCGGTCTTCCCGGATCTCTTCCGGTGGTTAACCACAGGGCCGTTGAGTATGCGATCAAAATTGGTTTAGCCCTTAACTGCACGATTGCTCAGTCGTGTCGTTTCGCTCGGAAGAACTACTTTTATCCGGACCTGACGAAAGCCTTCCAGACCTCGCAGTCGGATGAACCAATTGCTCACGACGGCTGGGTGGATGTTGAGCTTGAGGACGGCACGGTGTTCCGTGTGGAGATCGAGCGTGCACACATGGAAGAGGACGCGGGGAAGAACACCCACGTCGGTGGCGCTGATGGTCGTATCCAGGGAGCGGAGTATTCGCTGGTTGATTACAACCGTGCGGGTGTGCCTTTGGTTGAGATCGTCACTCGTCCGATCGAGGGCGCGGGGGAGCGCGCTCCCGAGGTTGCGGCCGCGTATGTGCAGACGCTGAGGGATATTTTCCGTGCGCTTGGTGTCTCGGAGGCCCGCATGGAGCGTGGAAACGTCCGTGCCGATATCAATGTGTCGTTGCGTCCTGATCCCAAGGCCCCGTTGGGGACGCGTACCGAAACAAAGAACGTCAATTCATTCCGTGGGATCGCCTCGGCGGTGCGTTTCGAGATGCAACGCCAGGCAGCGATTCTTGATGCGGGTGGGACGATCATTCAGGAGACCCGTCATTTCCACGAGGAGGATGGGTCGACGTCCTCGGGTCGTGAGAAGTCGGACGCTGAGGACTACCGTTACTTCCCTGAACCAGACCTTGTTCCTGTGGCTCCCGCTCGCGAGTGGGTGGAGGAGCTGCGTGCCAGCCTGCCGGAACTTCCCGTTGCCAAGCGTCGGCGCTTGCGTCAGGAGTGGGGTTTCGCCGACATGGAAATGCGTGATGTCATCAACGCGGGTGCCCTGGAGATTATTGAAGACACCGTTGCCGCGGGGGCCTCGCCCGCTGCGGCGCGTAAGTGGTGGATGGGTGAGTTGTCGCGTCGCGCGAAAGAACGTGAGTGTGCGCTCGAAGATATGCCGGTGACACCTCAGCAGGTCGCTGAGCTTGAGGGCCTGATCGAGGCGGGGCGTATCAACGATAAGCTGGCGCGCCAGGCCCTCGAAGGAGTACTTGCCGGCGAGGGAAGCCCCACTGAGGTTGTTGAGGCTCGTGGTCTTGAGGTTGTCTCCGACGACGGCGCTCTCACAGCTGCTGTTCGCGAGGCCGTGGATGCCAACCCGGATATTGTGGCAAAAATTCAGGGAGGCAAGGTCCAGGCCGCTGGAGCCCTTGTGGGTGCGGTGATGAAGGCGACGCGCGGCCAGGCTGATGCTGCCCGAGTCCGCGAGTTGATCATGGAGATGGTTGGTTAGCCTGCTGTCTGTTCCCTTTGGCGGAGTTTCATTGACGAGGACGCCCCCGTGCCAGATCTGTGGCACGGGGGTTTCCTTTGTCCTCGGCACATGTTCGGCGATGATGAGCGGGGGACAGAAACGGTGGTGTTGTTGAGGATGTGACTGCCGTTTTGACGTGCAGTTACTGCGGGACAGAGGTGCCTTCCCCATTGGATTTAAGTCTTAAACTCAAGATAACAATTTGATTACAAAGCGTAGAGTTTTGCCTCAAATGGTCGCGAACGCCCCGAAAAGTGGTGAACACTGTCACCCATAAGGGGTGGCGCAGACGCGCCGTCACAACTGTTCGACGGAGAACCTATGGCAACTCTAAGAAATGAACGCCGCGTTCTTGAGATGCGGAATATCACCAAAGTATTCCCCGGTGTCGTTGCACTCGACGATGTGAATCTTGACGTTCGCGCCGAGGAAATTCACGCGATCTGCGGAGAGAACGGCGCCGGCAAGTCCACACTCATGAAGGTGCTCTCGGGAGTTCACCCCCACGGAACCTATTCGGGCACAATCCTCTTCGACGGCGAGGAAGTGCAGTTCTCTTCCATTCGCGACTCAGAAAAACTGGGCATCGTCATCATTCACCAGGAGCTTGCCCTGATTCCGCAATTGTCGATTGCGGAAAACATGTTCATGGGAAACGAGATCACTCGTCGCGGGGCGATCAATTGGCATGAAACCCGCAAGCTGGCACGCAAGTTCATGGCGGAAGTCGGACTGGACGAAGACCCCGACACTCTGATCAAAGACATCGGCGTTGGCAAACAGCAGCTCGTGGAAATCGCGAAGGCCTTGGCGAAAGACGTCAAGCTCTTGATCCTCGACGAACCGACATCAGCGCTCAACGAAGAAGAGTCTGCCCACCTGCTCAATCTCATGCGCAAGCAGCGCGAACGCGGGGTTGCCCAGGTGATCATTTCCCATAAGCTCGACGAGATCGAACAAATTGCCGATGCCGTCACCGTGATCCGCGATGGGAAAACCGTTGGCTGGTTGGATCATGAGAAGGGAACCATCGACCAGGACGAGATCATCCGCCTGATGGTTGGTCGCTCGCTCGATCACCGCTTCCCGGATCGTCACCCGGAGATCGGCGATGTGAAATTTGAGATCCACGATTGGTGGGTTCGCCACCCGGTCAACACCGAACGGTGGGTGTGCAAGGGCGCCAACATCACGGTTCGGGCCGGCGAAGTCGTTGGTCTGGCCGGCCTCATGGGGGCGGGACGCACCGAACTGGCCCGCTCAGTGTTTGGCCGTTCCTACGGAGTATGGGAATCGGGACGTCTGACCATCGACGGTCAGGACGTCAACGCGGGCAGCGTCCCCGAGGCCATTAGTCAGGGGATTGCGTACCTCTCCGAAGACCGGAAGATGCTTGGCCTGAACCTGCTCGACCAGATTCACCAATCGATCGTGTCGGCGAAGCCGCAAAAGATCACCCACGGTGGAGTGCTCAACATCCACGAAGGACTCAAAGTCGCCGAACAGTACCGCACCGACCTGAGAATCAAAGCCCCGTCAGTGCTGACGGGTGTTGGCACGCTTTCGGGCGGTAACCAACAGAAAGTCGTCCTGGCCAAATGGATGTTCACCGATCCTGAAGTCCTCATCCTTGACGAACCGACACGCGGCATTGACGTCGGAGCGAAGTACGAGATTTACACCTTTATTGACGCGCTGGCCCGCAGCGGCAAGGCCGTCATCGTCATCTCGTCGGAGCTTCCCGAACTTCTGGGCATCACCGACCGTATCTACACGATCTTCGAGGGCGAAGTGACGGGTGAGCTCCCCACCGCCCAGGCAGATCAAGAATCCCTCATGCACCTGATGACTTCCTCAGCGAAGCGCTGACCCGGGGCGGCTCCCTAGGTTTCCAGATCCCACGCCTTACAAGGACATTGATACTTATGAAACGCAATCTGAAAGAACTCTTTGGCGGTGACTTCCGCCAATTCGGAATGATCGCAGCCCTCATTGCGATTGCCCTGTTCTTCCAATGGAGGACGGACGGCAAAGTTTTCCAGGCCCAGAACCTCATGAACCTGGTCATGGGCAACACATACGTGCTGGTCCTGGCGATCGGCATGGTGCTGGTCATTATCGCGGGCCATATCGACCTCTCGGTTGGGTCGGTTGCCGCAACGGTCGGCATCATCGTTGCCATCGCCATGCGGGACCACAACGTGTCGCCGTGGCTGGCGATCCTCCTGGGAATGATCATCGGTATTCTCATCGGAACGTGGCAGGGATTCTGGGTGGCAAAGTGGGGGATTCCCGCCTTCATCGTCACGCTCGCGGGCATGTTGCTTTTCCGCGGGATGAACCAGTTCATTGGTCATTCGTTGACGGTTCCGGTTCCCGAGGTCTTCCAGTACCTGGGCGCAGGCTACCTTCCTGACATCGCTCCCGACGTCATCCCCTTCAACCTGCCGACAATGATCCTCGCGGTCCTTGCCGCGGTGGCAATCATTGGTGGCGAACTGCGTTCCCACAAGGTGAAGAACGAGGAAGGAGCAGTGAAGACCCCGCTGTGGATTCCGCTGCTGCGTTCGGGCGTCATTTCCCTGGTCATCGTGTGGTTCGGGTGGATCTTTGCCACGGGCCGTGAGGGAACATCCTTCCCCGTTCCGGGTGTCATCGTCGTCGTGCTGGCGCTCGTGTATTCCTTCATCGCGGAACGCACGATTCTTGGTCGGTCGGTTTACGCGATCGGTGGCAACAAGGCGGCTGCCGAGTTGACGGGCGTCAAGGTTGTCAAAACAAACTTCTTCGTTATCTGCAACTCCGCGTTCCTCGCTGCAATCGCGGGCATGTTGTTCATCGGTCGCTCAACGGCATCAGGTCCGGCTGACGGCAATATGTGGGAGCTTGACGCCATCGCCGCCGTGTTCATCGGTGGAGCTGCGGTTTCCGGTGGTATCGGAACGATCGGGGGAACAATGGTGGGTGCTCTCGTCATGGCTTTCCTCAATAACGGCCTCCAGCTGCTGGGCGTTGGTTCGGATATGACGCAGATGATTAAGGGCTTGGTTCTCCTCATTGCCGTTGCGTTGGACGTCTACTCCAAGCGTCAGGGCAAACGGTCGATCATCGGGACGTTCATGAATGCCCGCTCCCACCAAAAAGCCATGCAAGCAAAAGACTCAGCATCCCCAGATCAGGCATCCGCTTGAGGGAATGTTCATTGACGAGGACGAGCGCGGCCTCACCTCTTCACGCGCGACGACAGTCACAACGCCTCCCGTTTTCTTCGGATCATGCGGAATGCGAAGTCGGCCTCGTCCTCGTCAATCATCGTGAAAATTTCGCTTGGCGCAACGCGTTGACGCGTGGTGACGAAGCGAGTGTGGGAACTTTCGTGACGATGGAAAGTCCCACCACCCGGCTGTGCCGGATCGGAACACCCGTTCCACATCCCTGACAGTGTCCAATCCGGGCACATGACAGAACAATCAACCAAAGAAGGACACAATGAAAACGTTCAAGACACTTGCAGCCCTCACCGTTGCGGGCGCAATGGCTCTGACCATGAGTGCCTGCGGCGCTCGTGGCAGCAATGAATCCGCAGACTCGGGGGCAACTGATCAATCGGGTTCGTCTGAGGGAGTCTCTATCGGTATCGCGATGCCGCAGAAGACTTCGCAGAACTGGGTCGAGGCCGAGGAAATGTTCAAGGAAAACTGTCAGGAGATGAAGGTCGACTGCCAGATCCAATTCGCCAACGGCGGTGTTGCTGAGCAGCAGAACCAAATCTCGGCAATGATTGAGAACGGTGTGAAAGTTCTCGTGATCGGCGCGATTGACGGTTCGCAGCTGGGGACGCAGCTGGCTGCCGCGAAGGCTGCGGGTATCTCGGTCATTGCCTACGACCGTTTGCTGACGAACACAACGGACCTGGACTACTACATCGCCTACGACAACTTCGGTGTTGGACAGCTTCAGGGCAAGGCCCTGCTTGAGGGCCTTGAAGCAAAGGGTGGAGACCATCCGTGGAATATCGAGGTCTTCGCTGGTTCGCCTGACGATTCCAACTCCCTGAAGTTCTTCAACGGTGCGATGGATGTGCTTCAGCCCAAGATTGATGATGGCACCGTCATGATCAAGTCCGGTCAGAGTGAGTTCACGCAGGTGGCAACGCAGGGCTGGCTGCCGAAGAACGCTCAGGACCGTATGGCGGCGCTGCTGACCTCGACATACCAGGGTGATGCCGTTCCTGACGGCGTGCTCTCCCCGAACGACACCCTGGGTCGTGCAATCATCACCGCTGTTGAGCAAGCCGGAAAGCCGATCCCGGTTGTTACCGGTCAGGACTCCGAGGATGAGTCGGTGACCTGGGTTGTTCAGGGACGCCAGTACTCAACGATCTTCAAGGACACTCGTCCGTTGGTCAAGAGCACGGTCATGCTGGCCATTGCGCTGGCCGGTGGTGAATCCGAGCCGAAGATCGACGGGGCAACTCTGGATGACAAGCAGTACGAATCCAAGGAAGGCAACCCCGTGAAGTCTTTCCTGCTCACCCCGCAGATCGTCACGAAAGACAACGCAGCGGACATCTACAAGGATGACGCGACCCGTGCGAAGCTTGTTGAGGAAGCCTCGAAGTGAGCATCTCCTGATCGCAGATGGTTTAAGCGCTTGTGGTGATTGTGCCTCACTCGGCACAGTTGCTGATACGACCACCGATCGGTTGGTGAGCGTTTAAGCTGTCAGCACTCATCGGCACCACTGTGAAATAGCCGAGACTTTGGGCGGTGGGGTGAAACGTGAAGTTTCACCCCACCGCCCTTGTGTGTGTCCAGGCCGTGACGGCTTTGTGTCAACGACTGTGAGGGCTTGGTGTCCACGACCGTGATGGGAGAGCCTGCTCTTCGACGGATCTCCCTGCCATGCGTGGTCGTTTGCGTCACAGTGAATCTATTCGTTGTGACGTTTTTGGTCTGAAACAGGGGTTTTGGCCGTTCTGAGGTCGTTTGCGTCACAGTGAATCTTTTCGTTGTGACGTTTTTGGCTGAAACCATCGATTTTCGGGCAATTTTTGGCCCTTCGCGTCACAGTGAATCTATTCGTTGTGACGTTTTTGGCTCACGCGTCGTCCCCACCCGTAGCGCCCCATCGTCCTCGTGAAAGGCCGAAAATCTACGACGAACGGCGCACCCGTGTGGCCCCTGTAATTGCCGCAATAATCGTTTCGATTGACGCGTCCTGAGCGTCAAAAGACCCGTTGTTACGACCGTGGCGAAGGACCTCCACGCGATCCGAAACCGCCTTGACATCCGTCAAATTATGCGAAATGAATAGCACGCCCAGGCCCATGTCGCGTAGGCGTTCAATGTGAGTAAGGACCTCCGCGGTCTGGCCGACCGACAGCGAAGCAGTCGGTTCGTCCAATACCACCAGGCGAGGATTCGACACCAAGGTTCGTGCAATCGCAACGCACTGACGTTGCCCCGCCGACAACGACCGCAGGGGAACAGAGACATCCGGGATCTTTGAGTTCAACTGATCCAAGTATTCGCGGGCGCGCAACGCCATTTCGTCCTCGTCAAGGAAAGCTCCCTGAGTGTGCTCTTGACCAAGGAAGATATTCGACACCACGTCTAAGTTGTCGCACAGGGCAAGTTCCTGGAATACCGTTGCCACGCCCAAAGCAATCGCAATCTGAGTTGTCGGAATAACCACGGGCTCGCCTTCGATGCGGATGATGCCCGACGAGGGCTGGTGAACACCCGAAATCATCCGTGCCAGGGTCGACTTACCCGCCGCATTGTCACCCACGAGGGCGACAACCTCACGAGCGTTAACCGTCAGATCCACGCCTGCGAGAGCCTCAACCCCGCCGAAACGCTTCGTCACGTTCGACATCTGCAAAAGGGGAGCAGGGGTATTCATTGCGGTGCCTCCCAAGTCATTGTGCGTCTTCAACACTCTGTGAAATCGGGTCGGAGAACTCATCGAGAGCTAAAGCCAGAGCGCCCTTTGCCTCCGCGGATCCGTTCAGGGATGTTTGGAGTACATCAATATGTTCGCGCATGAGCATTGGGCGTGAACGAATTGCCTGAGCCATCGGGGCTAAGAGAATGTCCCCGGTCTCGGCTAACTCTCCGCCCACAACAATGCGCTGCGTATCTGTCCACGTTGCAATGTTCGCCGCGACCTGACCGATCATCGCGCCGGCGTCCGTCATCAGATGGACACAGCCCGGGTCACCGTCTTTCGCTAAGGAAATAACATCTCGCAGACTCAGGTGCCCGCGTGACACTCGTAGCAGCTCAACCAGGGCATTCGCGCCAACAACAGTGTTGAGACACCCGCGGTTACCGCACTGGCAGATGAGCCCCAGGGGATCGACCTGGATATGTCCGATCTCGCCCGCTGTTCCGTGGGGGCCCCGATGCAGCGTGCCGTTGACAATCATTCCCGCGCCGCACAGGTACGACGCTCGAATATAAATCCCGTTGTCAACGCCGCGCAGATTCCCGTAGCGCAGCTCGCCGATGGCACCCGCGTTTGCGTCGTTCTCCACCAAAACTGGCCGCTCTAAACGATTCATGAGCAGCGAACGAATGTCCGTGTCCTCCCAGTCGCGCATGAACCCAGGAACAGAAATTTCCTGAGACACCGGATCTACGGGGGCCGGGACGCACAAGCCGATGCCGATGACGTCCGACAGGTCCGCGCCGATCTCCTCGGTCAATTCCGAAATGAGCATGGCCGCGCGGGAGAGTGTTGTGTCGATGCGATGTTCCTCTGGAAGAGGAAGAATTTTTCGTGCAGTCACCGAATATGCTGAATCTGCGATCTCAATGTGCATCGCGCGGCGAGCAATATGAATACCGATGCCCAAACCCGACTGAGTGCGCAAAGACACCAACTGGGCGCGCCGGCCCGAACGAATCGTGTTCTCCGTGGTTGCGACCCCGCGCTCAACGAGCTGCTTGACAATGTTAGAAATCGTGGCCGAGGACAGACCGGTTGCCGCAGCCAATTCAACCTGAGTGATTCGGCCATATCGACGGATCGCATCGGCGACGCGGGCACTATTGACCTCACGCAGGGAGGCCTGCGAGCCCAGTCGTCCATTGTGCGCAACCACAGCACAAAGCTATCAGCTTGTTCGCCGACTATTCGACGAAAATGCGCGAAGGTTCCAGATCAGCCTTATCAGTCATTAGACTGAACCCGTCAAGATGCCCGACGACGGGCACGAGGTGGTGGCATAGTTCGGTAACAGAGGTGTTGCCTGAGCGTGCGCCTTCGGAGCCGTATTCGAGCGGCGTGACAATGAGACGACACAATAGCGAAGGAGATGTCACGGCTATGGGCCTGATCCACACCAGCCTGGGACGGCATCGACAGACGTACCTCATCGGCAATGTCCTCCTCGTACTCGTGATCGTGTTTCAGATCGTCACTGGCGGACGTATGCTCTCGCCCTCGAACCTCTACAACCTTTTCGCGGGGAATGCCCACATCTTCATCCTGACTATCGGAATGGTCATGGTTGTTGTCATCGGGCAGATCGACCTGTCCGTTGGCTCTGTTGCTGCCTTTGTTTCTATGACGACTGCACTCACCATGCTGCATACGGGGATTCCCTGGTGGTTGGGGCTGATATTCGGAGTGGCTATTGGCGTGATCATCGGCGCTATCCAAGGACTCCTCCTGACGAAGGTTGCCGTTCCGAGCTTCGTCATTACCCTCGCCGGAATGTTGATTTTCCGTGGGATCGTTCAATGGGAATCCCAGGGACTCTCCACGCCGGTACCCGCGGAATTCCAGATCGTTGGTGCCGGATCACTTCCCAACCTCGGGCGGTGGTGTGGACTGGACACTGCGACGGTGCTCCTGGGGATCATTGTGTCCGTGGTCGTCATCGTTGATCAGCGTGCGCGATTTCGCCGAAGCCTTAAACGCGGCGTAGAAACAACGCTGTGGATCCCTATTCTCCGAGGTGCTCTCCTACTGGCGGCTGTATGGGTCATCGTGTGGCTGTGTGGTCGAGGCGCCAGCGGAGCGACGATCCCGCTTTCGGCTCTTGTGGTTCTGGCGCTAGCCATTGTCTATCACCTACTAGCCGGGCGAACACAGTTCGGACGCCACATGTATGCCGTTGGAGGTAACCCCGTCGCTGCGCATCTTTCCGGCATCAACATCACCCGAGTGCAATTCCTCGTCATGACAAATATGGGGTTCCTTGCAGCTCTTGCTGGGATGGTCTTCGCTTCCCGAGCGACCGCAGCTGGACCGCAGGACGGATTCCTCTGGGAACTGGACGCTATCGCCGCCGTTTTCATTGGGGGAGTGGCGATCTCTGGCGGTAGCGGAACCATTGTCGGTGGCATACTTGGCTCCATTGTCATGGCGGTGCTCAACAATGGGCTTCTGCTGCTGGGAGTTGGTTCTGATCGTGCACAGGTCATCAAAGGGGTGGTCCTGCTGATCGCGGTTATTTACTCTCTTGTGGTCAAGCGTGAGGAAAGCCTGTCGATCGGAGAGCGTGTCCTGCGCACGCGCGCATTCTCGCTGGTCTCAACGAAGTAGGGCTGTGATCGGAGTTTCGACAACCGTGGCTGTCGTGTGACGTTCACCCCTGATGTCCACGCGGTAGACAGCGATGGGCGTCCGTCCTCGTCCCCAATTACGATGAGAGGGAAGAACGTTAACAGTATTCGTATTCCGAGGGCACCCTCACGACAGAAATAGGGAAAAATATGCACACCTCACCGTCGTACACCGCGTCCTACCGGCTCGAGGTCGACGAATCGCAGACCTCTATCGCCGCGATTATCGACGCAGTTTCCGAGACTGGAGCTGAAATCAAGGGCCTCGACGTTGCGGACTCCGATCGTGGAAACATGGTCCTTGACCTGACCTGCAACATGCGTGACTCCGCCCACCGGCGCCAAGTGCGAGACGTCTTGGACTCCCTCGCCGGTGTCACTGCGTCCTCCGTTGCCGACCAGACGTTCCTCTCACATATCGGCGGCAAAATCGAGGTGGCTTCCAAAGTTCCACTGCGTAACCGCGACGACCTGTCTCGTGCGTACACTCCCGGCGTCGCCCGAGTCTGCACTGCCATCCACGACAGCCCGCAGAAAGCACATTTGCTCACCATGAAGGCGAACTCTGTCGCCGTCGTGTCCGATGGAACCGCCGTTTTGGGCCTGGGAGATATCGGACCCGAGGCCGCCCTGCCCGTTATGGAAGGCAAGGCCGTCCTCTTTAAGGAATTCGGTGGCGTTGACGCCTGGCCCGTTGTCTTGGACACCAAAGACACCGAGGAAATCATCGCGATCGTCAAAGCCATTGCGCCCGCGTACGGCGGCATCAACCTCGAAGACATCTCGGCTCCGCGTTGCTTCGAAATTGAAGAGCGTTTGCGCGCCGAACTCGACATTCCGGTTTTCCATGACGACCAGCACGGCACCGCTATCGTTGTGCTCGCTGCGCTCATTAACGCGCTTAAGTTGGTGAACAAGAAAATCGAAGATGTCCGTATCGTTGTTTCTGGTGTGGGTGCTGCCGGGAATGCGATCATCCGCCTGCTGTTGGCCCAGGGAGCCAAAGACATCGTTGGCTACGGCCGCACAGGAGCGTTGGCTGGAGATGACACCGAAGGGATGCACCCGTCGCGTAAGGCCCTGGCTGAGGCAACGAACCCGCGTCTGGTACACGGCTCGCTGAAGGAAGGAATCGAGGGCGCTGACGTTTTCATCGGCGTCTCCCAGGGCAATATCCTCAACGGCGACGACATCGCGAAAATGGCGCCGAACGCCATCGTTTTTGCCCTGGCAAACCCGACACCCGAGGTGGACCCGCTTGCTGCCGGTGAACCCGCTGCGATTGTCGCCACCGGGCGAAGCGACTTTCCGAACCAGATCAACAACGTTCTGGCGTTCCCCGGCCTCTTCCGCGGTCTCCTGGACGCAAAGGTCAAGGAGATTACGACGGAGGTTCTCCGCGTGGCCGCCAACGCCATCGCCGAAGTAATTACCGAGGACGAGCTCTCGCCTTCCTACATCATTCCCGGTGTTTTCGATGAGCGTGTGTCTCCTTCGGTTTCACGTGCTGTGCGCCGCGCGGTCCGTGATCTGCCGACGATCGATATTCCTGTCCAGGAACACCTGGGGACGCGCTGATCTGAGGGTGTGCGCGTAGCCAGGCCGAGAACGCGGTCTGAATCGGGCGTGAAACAGGCATTCGCTGTGCCTGCTTCACGCCCGTTTCGTCGATGTGACGTTGTCTCTGAAGCTCATTCATGGACTGTGGTCTCCTTCGGGAGAGGTGTTCGAGCCAGAGTGAAAGGGTTCGTGATTGCGGTCATGAATGGTCAGGGAAACTGTGCGTCATCTGGTGAACTGGCTAACGAACGTAGATCACATTTTGTTGTTTCGAGGTTTGGTTTGCGGGTTTTTCGGCGAGATATCGGGGTTTCTCCTGCGTAGAGACTGAAGAAGACTGAGGAGGAGTCGATTTGACCCGCCGAGGTGGATGTCGTTAATGTATTCCTCGTTGCGCCGAACGGCAGCGAGATTCGGACTCTAAGAGTTCTTGAGTCTCGTGGAAACATGGCGCCGAACTCAAGCCTTCTTGGTCCACACTAGTTGGGGTGTGTCCAGGTTGTGTTGGTGTTGTTTGTGAACTCGATAGTGTGTTTGTTTGTTTTTATGCCTGTTTTTTGTTTTTGAGTTGTTTTTGGTTGGGATTGCCTGGGTTGGCTTGGCTGTTGTGGTTGGGTTGGTTTGGGTTTTTTCGAGTTTTTTGTTCGGAGAGTTTGATCCTGGCTCAGGACGAACGCTGGCGGCGTGCTTAACACATGCAAGTCGAACGATGATGCGGTGCTTTTTGTGCTGTTGATTAGTGGCGAACGGGTGAGTAACACGTGAGTAACCTGCCCTCTTCTTTGGGATAACGGTCGGAAACGGCTGCTAATACTGGGTATTCACTTTCCTTCGCATGGGGGTTGGTGGAAAGCTTTTGTGGTGGGGGATGGGCTCGCGGCCTATCAGCTTGTTGGTGGGGTGATGGCTTACCAAGGCTTTGACGGGTAGCCGGCCTGAGAGGGTGACCGGTCACATTGGGACTGAGATACGGCCCAGACTCCTACGGGAGGCAGCAGTGGGGAATATTGCACAATGGGCGAAAGCCTGATGCAGCGACGCCGCGTGAGGGATGTAGGCCTTCGGGTTGTGAACCTCTTTCGCTCATGGTCAAGTCTGGGTTTTGGGCCTGGGTGAGGGTAGTGGGTAAAGAAGCGCCGGCTAACTACGTGCCAGCAGCCGCGGTAATACGTAGGGCGCGAGCGTTGTCCGGAATTATTGGGCGTAAAGGGCTTGTAGGCGGTTGGTTGCGTCTGTCGTGAAATTTCCTGGCTTAACTGGGGGAGTGCGGTGGGTACGGGCTGGCTTGAGTGCGGTAGGGGAGACTGGAATTCCTGGTGTAGCGGTGGAATGCGCAGATATCAGGAGGAACACCGGTGGCGAAGGCGGGTCTCTGGGCCGTTACTGACGCTGAGGAGCGAAAGCGTGGGGAGCGAACAGGATTAGATACCCTGGTAGTCCATGCTGTAAACGTTGGGCACTAGGTGTGGGGGCCACCCGTGGTTTCTGCGCCGTAGCTAACGCTTTAAGTGCCCCGCCTGGGGAGTACGGCCGCAAGGCTAAAACTCAAAGGAATTGACGGGGGCCCGCACAAGCGGCGGAGCATGCGGATTAATTCGATGCAACGCGAAGAACCTTACCAAGGCTTGACATGCGCCCTGAGCCACTAGAGATGGTGGTGCATTTGGTTGGGGGTGTGCAGGTGGTGCATGGTTGTCGTCAGCTCGTGTCGTGAGATGTTGGGTTAAGTCCCGCAACGAGCGCAACCCTTGCCCTATGTTGCCAGCACGTTGTGGTGGGGACTCGTGGGGGACTGCCGGGGTTAACTCGGAGGAAGGTGGGGATGACGTCAAATCATCATGCCCCTTATGTCTTGGGCTTCACGCATGCTACAATGGCTGGTACAGAGGGTTGCGATGCCGTAAGGTGGAGCGAATCCCTTAAAGCTGGTCTCAGTTCGGATTGGGGTCTGCAACTCGACCCCATGAAGGTGGAGTCGCTAGTAATCGCAGATCAGCAACGCTGCGGTGAATACGTTCTCGGGCCTTGTACACACCGCCCGTCACGTCACGAAAGTTGGTAACACCCGAAGCTCATGGCCTAACCGTTTTGGGGGGAGTGGTCGAAGGTGGGATTGGCGATTGGGACGAAGTCGTAACAAGGTAGCCGTACCGGAAGGTGCGGCTGGATCACCTCCTTTCTAGGGAGCCTCGTTTTGGGGAATGCTGTGCGCGCGTGTTTGTGTGTGTGGTGTTTTCTTGTGTTCATGCTTGTTGATCTATGCGTTGTGTGTGGTGGGTGTGGGCGCGTTTTGGGGTTGCAGGCGTAGGTAATGGATGAGCATGCTGTCGGGTTCAGGTTCAACATTGTGTGGCCTGTGGCTTGCATCTGGACTGCTATTACTGTGGTTGTTTGGGTGTGTGGTGGGTTGTTGGTGATTTGTATAGTGGTTGCGAGCATCTTTATTTTTTGTGTTTTGTGTTTGTGTTTAGTTTTGTTGGGCATTCGGTGGATGCCTTGGCATCAAGAGCTGATGAAGGACGTTGCGGCCTGCGATATGCCTCGGGGAGTTGGCGAGCGAGCTTGGATCCGAGGGTGTCCGAATGGGGGAACCTAGCCCTGGTTGTGTGGGGTTACTGTCATCTGAACGTGTATAGGGTGATGGGGGGAACGCGGGGAAGTGAAACATCTTAGTACCCGTAGGAAAAGATATTCCGTGTGTAGTGGCGAGCGAAAGCGGATGATGGCTAAACCGTGTGCGTGTGATTAGTCGGCGGGCGTTGCGTGTGCGGTGTTGTGGGGCTCGATCGTTCCATCTCTGCCGGGGTGGGGTTTTGTTGTGTTGTGGGAGTTGAACATTCTGGGATGGGTGACCGTAGTGCGTGATAGTCGTGTAGGCGGACCGTGACATGATGGGACGGGTTGGGTGCCCGAGTAGTGCGGGGCTCGTGGAATCTCGTGTGAATCTGCCAAGACCACTTGGTAAGCCTGAATACTTCTTGGTGACCGATAGTGCATAGTACCGTGAGGGAATGGTGAAAAGTACCCCGGGAGGGGAGTGAAATAGTGCCTGAAACCGGGTGCCTGTAAGCCGTCAGAGCCTTGTGGGGTGATGGCGTGCCTTTTGAAGAATGAGCCTGCGAGTCAGTGATGCGTGGCGTGCTTAACCCGTGTGGGGGATGCGTAGCGAAAGCGAGTCTGAAATATTGTTGGGCGTGTGTCGCGTGTTCTGGACCCGAAGCGGGGTGATCTACCCATGGTCAGGTTGAAGCAAGGGTAAGACTTTGTGGAGGACCGAACCCACCTCAGTTGAAAATGGGGGGGATGAATTGTGGGTAGGGGTGAAAGGCCAATCAAACTCCGTGATAGCTGGTTCTCCCCGAAATGCATTTAGGTGCAGCGTTGTGTGTTGCCTGGTGGAGGTAGAGCTACTGGATGGCTGATGGGCCTTTTGGGTTACTGACGTCAGCTAAACTCCGAATGCCATTAGGTTGAGCATGGCAGTGAGACTGCGGGGGATAAGCTTCGTAGTCGAGAGGGAAACAGCCCAGATCATCAGCTAAGGCCCCTAAGTGTGCGCTAAGTGGGAAAGGATGTGAGATCGCGGTGACAACCAGGAGGTTGGCTTAGAAGCAGCCATCCTTGAAAGAGTGCGTAATAGCTCACTGGTCAAGTGGTTTCGCGCCGACAATGTAGCGGGGCTTAAGTGTACCGCCGAAGCTGTGACATTCACACGTATAAGACCTGAGGGGCAAAGCCTTTTGGGTTGTGTGGGTGGGTAGGGGAGCGTCCTGCTCGCGGTGAAGCCTGCTGGTGATGGTTGGTGGAGCGTGTGGGAGTGAGAATGCAGGCATGAGTAACGTTTGGCGGGTGAGAATCCCGTCCGCTGATTGACTAAGGGTTCCAGGGGCAGGTTTTTCCGCCCTGGGTTAGTCGGGTCCTAAGGCGAGGCCGACAGGCGTAGTCGATGGGTGACCAGTTGATATTCTGGTACCGCGTAATAACCGACAAGTGCTGAAGCTGGTGTGCTAACCATTTGCCGCTGCTCGCCTTTCCCTTTTGGGGTTGGGTGTTGTGGTGGTTGTGGGGTCCTGCTGGTGTGTAGGTAAGCGTGTTAACAGGGGTGACGCAGGAAGGTAGCTGGCGCACACTGGTGGTTTGTGTGTTTAAGGTTGTGGCCTGTTGCTCAGGTAAATCCGGGTGACATTGTGGGTGAGGACTGATGAGGCTGGCCGTTGTGGTTGGCTGCTGGTGATCCTATGCTGCCAAGAAAAGCCTCGACGTGAGGGGGTTACGCGCCCGTACCCTAAACCGACTCTGGTGGTCAGGTAGAGTATACCGAGGCGTTCGAGTGAATCATGGTTAAGGAACTCGGCAAAATTCCTCCGTAACTTCGGGATAAGGAGGACCTCCGGCGGTCTCACGCCCATGCGGTGTGGTGGTGGTTGGGGGTCGCAGAGAATAGGGAGAAGCGACTGTTTATCAAAAACACAGGTGCGTGCGAAGTCGTAAGACGATGTATACGCACTGACGCCTGCCCGGTGCTGGAAGGTTAAGAGGAAGACTCAACCATACTTGTGTGGTGAAGGTTTGAATTTAAGCCCCAGTAAACGGCGGTGGTAACTATAACCATCCTAAGGTAGCGAAATTCCTTGTCGGGTAAGTTCCGACCTGCACGAATGGCGTAACGACTTCTCCGCTGTCTCGACCGTGAACTCGGTGAAATTGCAGTACGAGTAAAGATGCTCGTTTCGCGCAGAAGGACGGAAAGACCCCGGGACCTTTACTATAGCTTGGTATTGGTGTTCGCTTTCGCTTGTGTAGGATAGGTGGGAGACTGTGAAGCTGTCGCGCTAGCGGTGGTGGAGTCGTCGTTGAAATACCATTCTGGTGGGAGCGGTCATCTAACCTTGGCCCGTGATCCGGGTTGGGGACAGTGCCTGGTGGGTAGTTTAACTGGGGCGGTTGCCTCCTAAAATGTAACGGAGGCGCTCAAAGGTTCCCTCAGCCTGGTTGGTCATCAGGTGTTGAGTGTAAGTGTACAAGGGAGCTTGACTGTGAGACCGACGGGTCGAGCAGGTGCGAAAGCAGGAACTAGTGATCCGGCCATGGCACGTGGGTGCGTGGTCGCTCAACGGATAAAAGGTACCCCGGGGATAACAGGCTGATCTTGCCCAAGAGTCCATATCGACGGCATGGTTTGGCACCTCGATGTCGGCTCGTCGCATCCTGGGGCTGGAGTTGGTCCCAAGGGTTGGGCTGTTCGCCCATTAAAGCGGTACGCGAGCTGGGTTCAGAACGTCGTGAGACAGTTCGGTCCCTATCCTCTGTGCGCGTAGGAAACTTGTGAAGGGCCGTCCCTAGTACGAGAGGACCGGGATGGACGAACCTCTGGTGTGCCAGTTGTACCGCCAGGTGCATGGCTGGTTGGCTACGTTCGGGAGGGATAACCGCTGAAAGCATCTAAGCGGGAAGCTTGCTTCGAGATGAGGTTTCCGCACCACCCTTTGGTGGTGGAAGGCCCCCAGGAGACTACTGGGTTGATAGGCCAGAAGTGCAAGCCTTGTAAGAGGTGTGTGAGCTGACTGGTACTAATGGGCCAACACTAAACAACAACACACACACAATTATTGTGTGTGGCACAATGAGTGTTGTGTTTGCAACCACTATACGAATCACCCACAACCCACACAACAAGAGCCAAACCCCAACACACGGGGTTAGGGCAGTGTGTGTGGACCAATAGTCTTGTGGTGGTCATAGCGTGAGGGAAACGCCCAGCCCTTCCTTTTCGAACCTGGAAGCTAAGCCTCACAGCGCCGATGGTACTGCACTTGGGAGAGTGTGGGAGAGTAGGACACCGCCACAACAAACTTTCACTGTGAGCCGACACCCCCCAACGGGGGGTGCCGGCTCACACACACATAACCACACATAACCACGCGTAAACCACGAACGCCTCCACAAAACGGGACACCACAACACACACACGGGGACCCGCACACCAGCAAAGCACACGCACACAGGACAAGGCACACCAACCACACGCGCCGCACTTGCAACAACCACCCAGGCGAGCCGCAACACGGCTCTTTCCATCAAGGTCGGTCAACTAGTTTCCTCGGTTAAGCCCCTGCATTTTCACAGCTATTTCACCGCGTCGGGCCTCTAACAAGGTGATCGCGTCCCGTACGTAGCTTCCTACGGTGTGTTCGGACAATCCGGTTGCTCGGGCGATCTCTCGGTTCGTGTAGGAATCCGCAAGATAATCCACGACTTTGCGTAAATGCTGGGGGAGCCTTTCTAAACGCTCAGCAAACTCGTGATCTACCTGCGGCGAGCTACCCAGCACGTAATAGTCTTGAAGGATCTGAATGGGTCGTTCATCAAACACGGCTTTGCCGTGATACGCGCGGTGTAGGGCCGTAACGATCTCGGCGGTGGAGGTTTCTTTCGTCAGAAAGCCCTTTGCCCCAGCAGCTAAGGCTTCGCGAAGCGTGTGTGGCCGCTCAAATGCTGTGAGCATGACAACCGTGGCATCAGGCTGTATCTCCAAGAGTCGCTTGAGGGTTTCAATTCCGTCGATCTCTGGCATAGCGATATCAAGTAGCGCCACATCCCACGTCATCGATTTGGCAAGATGCAAGAGCTCCATCCCTGAGGCAGCAACTCCCACAAGATCGATGCTCGAGAATTGGCGCAGCAATGCGCTTTCTTGCTCTCGATAAATCGGCGAATCGTCTGCAAAAATCAGCCGCAGCACATCTTGTGCAGATGCACTGTGAGTGTCGCGAGTTTCGTCTGTATCACGAGGCTTATTTGAGGGCATTCGCCTCACCTTTCTCAAGCGGTACTTCGCAGCGTACATACCACCAGTTGTTCACCGTCCAGATATCGAGTTCTCCTCCGATGACCTCGAACTTTTCCTGAAGTGCGTTCAATCCTTTACCTGAGCTGAATACCGCATCTCGTACAACATTGAGATATTGATTTTTCATCATGATCTCAATTGAATCCGCATCACAAGAAACGCAGAGCGTTGCATTGGTCGATGGTGCAGCGAATTTGATTAAGTTTGTGCAGGCCTCTCGAAGAAAAGTCGACAGAACGCTATTTACTTCGACGGGAAGAAGCTCCAAGTCTCCGGCGTTATATTCCATCTCAAAGTGGATTCCAGCTGCTGAAACCATATTCTTCAATCTTTCCAGCTCGGACATGAAGCTCAAACTTTGATCGAGAGCCTGATTCGGACTATCGAGCAACTGAATAATTCCCCGAAGCTCTTTGAGAGAAGTGCGAGCTTGCTCCTCTAGAATCTCGGCTTTTGATTCTAGGGGAGTATTTTTTGGAACTTCATTTCGTAGTGCTTCAGCAAGCTTTGTCACCACGGATAGCGTCCCGGCGAGAGAATCATGTAAGTGGATTGCTAGTGTATTTCTCAATTGTTGAGAATTTCTCAGCTGTTGGATCTCATGCTCCCATAGTTGGTTCACTGCGGCATCGCGTTCATCGACGTAGCGACGCATTATGTATCCGCTGCTATAGGCTGCACCGAGCATAAGCAATAGCATCACAGCGCCGGGTTGGAATGAGGAGCCCGCCCAAAAACCACCAAGGACAACCGGCGCCCCCACAGCAGCATCGACTGTGTATCTGTGCCATCCCCAAAGGAAGAGCACTGCCATGCATACATATCCGAGGATGCCTACGGGAACAGGCGATAAGGCAGCGAGTCCGGTGTCGAGCAGGAGGAACACCCATCCGTAGAGTCGAGGATGAAAAGGAATGAGTGTCGCGGCAATGAATAGGACCGCCGTCAGTGTAATATTTGTGAGCGAGGATGCTCCGCCAAGGAGAACTAAATCAAAAACGACGATCAGAATCAGCAGAAGCCAGAAAACGAGTACAAAAGTGCTTCTTCCCCTTAACCGCCTATTGATGTGATGAAACAAAGCTTCCGCTCCTACTTATTCGCATAACCGCGGAAAAAGTTTGCAAATTGGGTGACTGGTAATATATGTCTTAGAGACTTGATGCTTTGGGTTCATTGGAGGGTGTGCAGATACTACCCCAGTTACTCCTGTGCTTGCTAGGAGAAGAGTAAGAGTACAGGCCATCAACATCCGCATGGAGATTCCCTCCTATAATCAGCTTGAGATACACTTGTGCCTAGGATATCCACGGCCATGACCAAGTGACTACCCCAATATTGGGGTATTCAAGGGGTGGCTCAACGTGCGTAAGGTGAAGGCACCGGAGATCTCCGGTACTAAACCTATCGAATCTTGAAACAGAGGAGAATCATCATGTCGTTCAAGAAACGAATCGTTGCAGCGGGAGCTACGCTCATCATTCTCGCAGGTAATGCGGGCATTGCCTACGCAGACAACTCGTATGTCTCAGGTCAGCTCAATACTTCTGGCTCTCTCGTTCAATACGATTACACCCGTACACACACCTACACCGGGCCAATTAGCTTGAGTGTGAGTGATATGCCCAGTGGACACCTTCGTTTGGGTCTGCGAAACATGAAACAAGTTGGCGGACCCCAGTTCACAGGGACGTTGCAGTGGAATGCCAAGGGGGCAAAATCGTGGGAGAACATTCGTAGCGGCACTCGCTTTGCCTTCCAAGGCCGGATGAAAGCATGCAGCTGGTTGTGTGATAACACGTGGGGCGGCGATCTGACCTACTGAGATTCCATGCGCGATTCAACTACACGAGCTCTCTGCGGATGCCTGTTGTCACTGGTTGTGCTCCTTTCTGGATGCTCTACCAGTGACACAGGCACCCAGAGTGCAGAAGACATCAGTGCTGTTCAGACCGCGCCCACAGTATCGGTGGGGAAACGACAGATCGTTCCGACGTTGTCTGCGAAAGCGACTGTAGAACAAGCGGCGTCTTTCGTTCTTTCGACACCTCAACGTGGAGCTTATCGTTCTGCCGTGAAAGTCAACGACTCGGTGAAAGCCGGTCAGGTGTTGGGATGGAATAACGGCGCGGAAATACACGCGCCCGTGGATGCCGTCGTGCGAAGAGTTGCCGAGGCATCGGATGATGTACCAGCGCACTACTCCGTATTGGAACTGGAGTACCAAGGTTTCGCCGTTACTGTAGACGCTGCCGCGCTCTTGGCAGTTGCCCCTATTGAATCGCTGACCGGTCGATTCCAAATTGCAGGCGGGCTTGGTCCCACGGATATCTACGCGATCGTCACCTCACCGGGCGACCAAGAACCAGCAAGCGAAGATCAAACTCCAGCGACAACACACAACGCAGTCTTTCAAGGCGTCAACGCTGTCGTGCCCGTTAATTCCAGTAACGCGGGTGCTCCGGATGAGGCCGAGGAATCTGTAGCGCCGTCACCAGAGCAGCCCGCTGAGTCTGAGCCGAAGATAGGACCGCGCCCACGAGTCGCTTCGCAGACTCTGCTCTGCCTCATAGGGAAAGATCAGCCAGTTCGCCCAGGACAAGTAGCAACTGTGGTGCTCGCTGGTCAAGCTCAAGCTGATGTACTTGCAGTACCCGTGAGCGCCGTTGCTGGGCGAGTAGGCAAAGGAACGGTGACGTTAGTGCACGGCGAGACTACTTCCCTTGTGGAGGTGGGATTGGGCATATCCGATGGTGCGTATATCGAGATTACTTCTGGGCTTAGCGAAGGTGATGTGATCAGCGCCGTTGCCCCGTATCTTGATCCGCGAAAGAAATAGCTGATGAGCGGCGTATTACTTGAGCTAGAAGACGTGACGGCGAAAGTGCAGCTTGGGCGGCGCCAGCTTTTGACCACGGTGGATAGCGTGTCTCTGGAGATTATTCGGGGAACATCTCATGCGATTGTTGGGAAATCCGGATCTGGAAAAACCAGTCTCATCTCCATTCTTGGCCTGCTGAACTCGGATTTCACTGGCCGCTACTCGTATGCAGGCAGCGACGTGGGTCGTTTAAGCGACCGTCAGCGTTCCAAGCTTCGCGGCAGCCACATTGGGTTCGTCTTCCAAAACTATTCGCTGATCCGGCATCTGAACGTGGCGGAAAACGTGGATTTGAGCCTGCGCTACTCGAATGAAAAGCTCTCACGGAGGCAGCGATTTGCGCGGATCACGCAGGCTCTTGAGGATGTGGGCTTAGCGGATCGACGCAAGGAGTATCCCGGGAGGCTTTCTGGCGGTGAACAGCAAAGGGTGGCGATCGCACGCGCCTTGGTATTGCGTCCGGAATTGCTGATCTGCGACGAACCCACAGGGGCCCTCGATACCGATACCGGCAAGCACGTGCTGAGCGTATTGATGGAGCTGGTGAGATCTTCGCGCACCACACTCGTACTCGTCACGCACGATTCCGAAGTGGCGGCGCATTGCGAGAACGTGATGCATATGGATTCTGGAAGGCTCACTCATGCTTAGGATGATCATTCAGGATCTACGAATCTCGCCCGGACGAGCGTTCCTCACAGGGTTTTCGATGCTCATCGGCATCATTGCGGTGATCGTTTCTGTGCTCGCTGGAACCATCGGGAAGGACTACCTCGCCGCGACTAATGAACAGCTCTATGGTCGTGCCCCTACATATTCAATGCTGATGAGTTCTCAGCATTTCTCCGAATCGGCTTCGCTTTCAAGCCTGATCGGCGCACTAGAGAAAAACAATTTGCACGCTGCACTCTCTCTCACTCCGGACGAAGAGCATACCTATATTGTCACTCGCGATTTAGATCATCCACCGAACACGGATGACCTAGCCAGCGGACTGAGCGTTGATACGGTGTACACCACGGCAGGCTACGCATCGGTCTACAACCTCCCGATGGCCGAGGGACGTTGGCTCACCCAAGCGAATCAGATGCCTCGACTGGAATTGGTGGCAAACAAACCTGCCGCGCAGAATTTTCCGCTCCATTCCTACGCTTATCTCACTACCGGATCAACTCTGACGCCGACTCCGCTTGAAGTTACTGGAATTGTCAATGATGGATTGAACTTTCCGCGGATATACGTCAATGTCGAAGGTCTCGCTGCTTTGGCTCCGCACCTGTGGGCCAGCACAAACGCAACGTTCTATTGGCACGACAAAGAGTTACGCACAGACCAACAGCGCTCCACACTCATCGCAGATTTGCTGCACGACTACGCCCCAGGAACCACGAACAGGATAAGCCGCTCCGATACTCAGGAATACGAGGGCGTATTACAGATTATCTCGCTGAGCTTCATTGTCACCTCTGTACTGTTGCTCGGCGTTGCCGCTATCGGGCTCATCAATATCGGCCTAGCGAGCATCGAGCAACGTACCCATGAACTCCTGATCCGCCGCGCTCTCGGAGCTACAAGAGGATCCGTGGCGGGGTTGGTGATCGGCTCGTCACTGCTGCTTGCTGTCATCGTTGCCGGTGTGGCCATCGTGATCTCAATGGCACTTGTTGAGAGCATCCCACTGTTCTTGCCTCGAGACACTCCCATCACAGCTCCGGGATACCCCTATCTCGCCGCTCTAGCGGCGGTGACAGCCGCCGTAGTCACCGCCCTCATTGGATCAATAGCACCAGCTATCCGAGCGACACGCCTCCAACCCGCCCTGGCTTTGCGCTAGCCGAAACACAGAAGAGGAAAGAAACCATGAACAACCACAAGTATCAGATCAGAGCATTTGCCGTACTTGTTGCAGCTGTAGCTGCGTTCTCAGTTGCTGCTTGTAGTCACGAGACCGAAAAGCAAAGCTCCGAAGAAAGAGGCTTCGTCTCCTACGACGAAATCAATGCCGAGTACAAAGACTCCGTTGCCCAACTTGACTGGCCGGAATCCTACACTCCGCCAGCTGATCTTGAGGGTGAAGACACCAAGCTCACCTTCCAATCAGGATTTGGAGATACCCGCGCCTCTATTCTTTTCGAGTGCGCATGGGAAAGAGAATGGCTCAACACCTATGCCACCGCACCTGATCAAGCTGCTGCCGCCATTGAGCAGCTAAGCAAAGTGCCGAATATGGGCTACATGAGCCCGCAGCGAGCCGACGATGCCACACGCAGAGTCTTCAACGATTATCTTGATCGTGCCAAGCTCGGCGACCCGTCAGGATTCCAAGAAAACATCGATATCAACTGCCGCTCAAACTGACGCACAAACAACCGTGTGAACCGTTTAAGGGGCAAAGGCAATTGCCCTGTCGAATGTGGACGAGGAACTCAATGGCACCCTTGTCGACGATGGCGAGGTCGATGAGGGTTGTCCATTGGGGCGGCGTGAATGCGTCTCCTCGCTTCGCGGGCGGAGGCTCCCCGTTCTTGTCGATGCAGCAGTGAACATTGCGACGCTGGTCGTTCTTCTGGAATTCTGCTCCTCGACGAGGTATCTCTTAGGCTGGGGTGAGCACGGGACGCGCCGTTGACCGCAACACACTTGCGAGGAATTCGCGAAACTCCAGGGGACTATTCACTCATGTGACGCTGACAATCCATGAGAATCTGAGGCCCATCGTCACTGATGAAGTTCAGATGCTTCGCTGCTTCTTTCTTCTCGTCATCGGACAGCATGATATACGCATGATATTCGGCTTCGGCGGCCAGATAATCCTCGCTCGTATAATCTTCCGACACGGCTCCGTGGCGGCGCAGACAGCGAGCCATGAGCTCTTCGATTGGAATGTTCTCGGGATTATCCGTGATCTTATTGAATAGGAACTGAATATCCCCCCAGTCAGTCTCTGCTTCGCACCGTTTTTGAGTGAGGTCAACGTTCTCCATCGGGCCGCCGTGGTCAGGAATGAGCAATGCGCCATCGAGAGAGTCCACGTCCGTGCCGGGAAACCCATTCTGTGCCATGCAGTCTTCGAAGGCTGACTGGAGTTCAAGGATTTCTTGTTCAGTGATCTGTGAATCGTTAACGATTGATTTCCCCAGGTCAGAATGAGCAGTTTTCTGGATCTGTGCAAACTCGGCAGAATAGGCGCTAGCGGTATCGACCTTTTCGGGAATCGCATCGGCGTGGTGATCGGGGGAGGTGCAGCCCGCGATCAGCCCGACTGATGAAAACACTACGAGAGCTGATCTTAGGGCGTTGTTGTCGTGCTTCATTGGAACATCCGAATAATCATTCGAGGACGAGCCAGGGATCTTCAGTGACGAGGACGACTCCGGCAACTTCTTCATTGATGTGCTCTTCCAGGTGGTGTTTTGGGCTGCGAAGCCATGCACAATCAGGCTATTGACACGTATAAGCCACACTCAAGGATTGGAGAGTAACGATTTGGTGACAATCGGTGGAATTTGCACCCCTGACGCATGTGTTGACGAAGCCGGCTGCTGGGATTACATACAGATGCAATATGGCCAAGAAAACAGGCGAACCGTGACTTTCGGCATGGAAATGAGACTCTGTGCGTGACACAGTGGAAGCATGAAGGAATCGAGCGCACCGAACTTTGCGGATCAGCCCGACGATACACCCGGCGCATCAAACGACACCCCACGCCTTGAGACCGATGCTCTCGCTGAATCGCCCGATGAGCGCAGACAGATGCGGGATCATGTTGATATTCAGACGCATCGTACCGATGCTCACGATCGACTGGCACACCAATCCCGCGTTGTCCTTCGACTCGGGCAAATGCTGCTGTCCTGTGGTGCATCCGCGTTTCGTGTGAAACGGGCGATGGCGGATACAGCAAAGGCCGTGGGGATTTCCGAGCACCACGCTCAGGTGACGTACACGGAGATTGTGGCAACGGCCTACGCGAATGGAACATTTCGTACGGAGCTGGCAGAACAGCGCGCGATGGGCATTAACGCCGACAAGATCGACCGCATCGGCAACTTCGTTGAATCCTTAAAGAATCGGACCGTTCGCGTGGAATACGTCGACCGTGAACTCGACAAACTTGAGAAAGTTCCTGCGCTCTACGACTGGTTCCCCAATGCCGCGGCATCGGGCTTGGCATGTGCGGCCTTCTCATTCCTCAACGGTGGAGGATGGGTTGAGTGTTCCGCGGTCGCGGTTGCGGCATTCTTCGGTCAGGTTCTGCGTCGCCAGATGATCCATCGCCGAATGAACCACTTCGGCGTGTGGATGGCCTGTGGGGCGCTCGCCGCGATGATTTACATCCTGCTGGTCGCCCCGGCTCAGCACTTCCTCGGCCTCGAACCCACGCACCAAGCGGGCTTCATCTCAGCTCTGCTCTTCCTAGTTCCGGGTTTCCCCTTGGTTACCGGCATGATTGACCTGGTCCGTCAGGATTTCCAGGGCGGTATCGCCCGACTGATGTACGTGTTCATGCTGGTTGTGAGCGCGGGTATGGCCACATGGGTCGTCTCCGCGGTCTTCAACTGGTCGGTGACTCCGCAGTACTCCTACGAGCTCGTGGCGTGGGTGCTGTACCCGGCGAAGTTCCTCGCAAGCTACGTTGCGTCTTTCGGTTTCGCGATGCTCTTCAACTCGCCGGTTCGCGTGTGTGCTGCGGCGGCGCTCATTGGCGCCGTCATTAACACGGGTCGTCTTCTGCTCATCGACTACGCAGAATTCGCTGTTCCCGCAGCAGTTGGCTTGGCCGCTCTGAGCGCGGGAATCCTGGCGAACCTCGTCGCGAAAAGGACAAAGTTCTCGCGCGTGACCTTGTCGGTTCCCGCGGTCGTCATCATGATCCCGGGTGTCCCTCTGTATCGCTCGCTGACGTACCTCAACAACGGCCAGATGCTTGAGGCTCTGACGTCGCTCTTCACCGTGGCGTTCACAGTTTTGGCGATCGGCATCGGCCTGTCCATCGCGCGAATGCTCACGGATCGGAACTGGTTGCAGGAAACCCCACCGAGCGTCCCTGCGCTCGTGACGTACAACGGGGAGTATGGAGATCTCAGTGCCGGACGCTGATATGCACCGTGGGTGCCATTGAAGGCGGCGACACAACTCTGTCTCGACGTTTTGCCGAAGAAAGCCCAGCTCCTGTGAGGTGGCGGCGGCCTCGTCCTCGTCCCCTTACCTGTTCTTGAAGTAACGGAACAGTTGCTTTTCTCTGGTGGCAAGCCACGCAAGAGTCACCCCGGCGCATGCCCCCACGAGAGCCGCCCAGATCATCCTGTGGGCAAGCACCGCCAGGGATCCGTCGCTATAAGCTCCCAAGGCGGCAATCGTGATCCACGTGATTGCTTCATTGACGAGGACGGACGCGCCGATCCATGTCCCGCATTCGCACGCGATGATCCGTCGCATGTCTTTTCGGGACACTCCTGCATGAAGCGCAGAGGCGAACTCTAGGCGACGAGTGCGCACCGAAAGGAACCCAATGATCAGCGCGACGGTTCCGACAATGACTGGGAGGAAGCGGGTGATGCGGCTATCGAACTGTGCTTGACCGGAAAATGATGCCCCCAGTGTGGTGTTGAGTTGCAGTTTCTGTGTTGGTTTGCTGTCGGAAGGGTCGCTGGGAATCAGCGCCATGTAGATGAGATTCTGTGTGGCTTCGTTCTGTGGCCAGATATCAACCCAGCATTCGTCGAATGCCTCTTTCGCGGTTGTTGGTGTCAAAACCAGGTATCCGTAGCCAGCTGCGCGTCCGTCATCAGGGTATGAGTACAGGCCCGCTACCGTGACATCCCCGTCGGCTGTTGCGATGACGGAACCAGGGGAAGCTGGAACAGACTTCGTGATCTGATCAGACAGGATGACACCCGGCAGTGGTGATACGTCGGCGTGAAGCACTTGCGGGAATGACGCGGTGACGCTCGCGAGGGGGATGGGAGCAGATGGCAGCGCGGAGAGGGTGAGGCGTTGTTCCTGCTCGTGTCTGAGGGCACCGGCTGCACGCACCCCGTCAACGGAATTCAGGGCTTCGCATGAGAGGCCGTCAATGTGACCTGGGGAATCGAGAACAGTGATTGACGCACCGGAGTTGACGTAGGTACGGGCGGCAACGGTGACATCGTGTGCCTGGAAAAGCTCAGCAATGATCGACACACCGGTGACGCAGCTGAGAACGAGGACCCACGTCAGTGCCCGACTGGTTCCAGAAACCAGGTTACGCAGTGCCTCCGACCAGATGGATGACCACCTCATGCGCCACCCTCCAATCCGCGAGTGGGGGAGTTAGGCAGGACCGATGTCGAGCTTTGCGAGGGAGCGCGCCTCTCGTCGAGATCCTGGTAGTGACGCAGATCCAGAACAGAGGTGCACATGTCACGCGTCTCCTGGTCGTGTGTCGCAACAACGACGATCGTCTTCATGTTGGCCAGGCGCGCAATCGCAGCGTTGACCTCCTGGCGTGTGTGGAGGTCAAGCTGCGCGGTGGGCTCGTCAATGAGAAATAACGCCGGCTCGGATGCGACGGCACGCGCAAGCATGAGGCGTTGAGCTTCCCCACCCGAAAGTGATGAGAACGGCTGGTGGGCAACATCTGCCAGCGTGAACGTTGAGAGGATCCCCAGCGCCTCCTCCTCGGCCTCTGACCGAGTGAGTCCCCGAGAAAGCAGCGGGAGAACAACGTGATCCAGTGCGCTTCGATGCGCGGTCCCATGCGGGTTCTGAAAGACCCACGACGTGCGCCCTTCACCGGAAATACGGATTTCCCCTTCGGCTGGCTCAACCCACCCAGCGATGAGTGACAGAAGAGTTGATTTCCCTGAGCCTGATGGTCCGACCAGGGCATAGACCTCACCTGGGGTCAAGGTTTTTGTCAGACCCCGAAACAACCACGGACCAGAGGGGAAACGATGTCCCACACCCTCGAAGATTACTTGCACTGGGGGCTCGTTTCTGAGGCCATCAGCACGGACTTTGGTGCGGGTTGACCGTCGTCAAAGGTGATGAATGTTTGACCAAGCTCCGAGGAGACGATCGTTACTGCTCGGGCATTGCCGCCGTCGTTGACGCATCCGCTGGTGTCGCTAATGTTATAAATTGCACCGGGTGCCACAAGATGCACTTCGTGTGGCTCTTTCAAGGTCAGCTGTGCACTCAGTGGTAAACCGGGATGCTCTTTACTGGACGCCGTCCACGCCTTGTATTCCGGTGATTGCTGCAAGAGGTTCAGAGCTGCCGCGTCGGTGACGACGCCGTCCTCGTCAATGGGAAGACTCACGGAACCGACGGAGAGGACGTGTTCACCCGCAAGCAGGTTCTTGGGCATCTCCGATATGCGCGCAAGGCTGAGTGTTTTCGTCAAGGTGGCGATCTCGTCACCCGGGGAGAGAGTGCGACCGACCTGGGTGTGGCACTGGGCGACGGTGACGTTGGGAGCGGGAATCCAGAGGAAACGTTCGGGAGAGATCGTTGAAAAATCAGCGGCTTCCTGTTCGGTCACGCCCAGGAGTAGAGCCACCGCCCGAAGTGTTAAGGGACCAACCCGTCCGCTGGGATAGGTGTTGTAGCCCAGGCGTTGAAGTTCCGTCTGCAAGGCAGTGACGTCCTCGCCGGTGTCGTTCTCGCTCAGCTCTCTCCACAGGGGAGTAGCGGTGGCGAGGGCGAAGACGGGGCTCCCGTCCACGCTGAGGGCGGATTCCCCGGAGGTGAGTTCAGAACCGGGAGAACATGCTAAATCCGTGACGAGGCCCGTTGAGGCGGAGGATAGAACGATTTCACTGCCCTGGGTCACTGTGAGTTGGACGGCGCGCTTGTCGTCAACGGCGCGTGAGGTCACGGGGGAGTGCTGGTTGTCAACTGAACGTTCCAGGCCTTCGGGGTGGACCGGTCGAAATAGCCAGGCACCTGCGGCAATGCCGAAACCCACTGCGATCAGGATGCCGAGAGCTGTCAGGAGCTTGCGGTACCACGTCATTGAGAATTCCTCCTTGCATTGCGGGCCTGAAACTGTGAAGCGAACAATAAATGGTGATGAGTTAGGACTGCGATGTTTCCGTGGATGAGTATGCGGGATTGCGTACGCAGGAAAGGTATATATCGAGTCCCTTTTCTGGATCACCGATATATGTCAGTGCTTCGCCGGGAATGCCTTCGATTGGTTGCTTACCCTCGGCGTTCTTGCGGTGGATCCAGTCAATTATGTCCTTGTGGTAGCGCTCTTTCGTGTAAACCGGTTCTACGGCTTTATTACGGATGAGACAATCGATAATGACCTGCTCATGTGGAAGCTTTGTGGGATTCGTTGTCATCTTGAAATAAATCGACTCTGTGTCGCTGTAGAACAGTTCCTCGTCACACGTATTTAGAGCGTCCATTCCAGACTCGCCGAACTCGTTGTCTCGGACAGCGAAGTCGTTGAACTGAGATCCAAAGCTGAGATGGAATCCGCGGTCAGCAACGCACTGAATGATTGTGTTCTTCAGTTCAGTCATCTCAGATTCGGTGATGACACCGTCGGCGAGAATTGTGGCTGTAGGCTCAACATCCTGAACTTCTGCATGGAGCTTTTCCGCATCTGGCCGATATAGCTCGATTGGGGTTGCCTCGTGCTGCGCTGTGCACGCACCGAGAAAAGCGATAGTCACCAATATGCTGGCTATTTTTAGTCTCTGACGCTGCATACTATTGGTCCAGATCGTTTGTTGTGTGGGAACACGAAGGCCTCTTGCCTAAAAGTGGGTACATGGTCGCGGTGGTTCATTGTTTCGTGATCCAAAGAACCGCCACGAAAAGATCCAGTGTGGGGAGAGCGATGAGTGATGCTGCGCTAAAGAGTATTGCGCAGGCAAACGAACTGAATCTCTTCATGATGAGTTGTCCAATCTCCCGGCCAGGTGAGGGCGTCGTTGCCACTCAATCCACAGGTTACAGGGAAACTAGGGAGAAATGAAGAGAAATGAGTGTGGCGATTTGCTGGGCGACACATGATGAGCCCAGGCACGTGGATGGACAGAAAGAACACTCCCCGGTTTCTCAGTGACGCAAAGTCACGGAGAAACCGGGGAGTAACGGTGAGGCAAGAAGCGGTGAAAACCCGCAGATCAGGCCATCACAAAGCACCGAGGATCTGGGCGACGGCAATTTTTCCGACCATCGCGACGGGGTAAACCAGGGCATACCCCAAAGCCACGCGAGGATCCGAACCCGTGCGGCCATTGGCGAAGGCAAGGACTGCGGGCTGCGTCTGTGCGCCACCGAGCAAACCAGCCAGCTGCGTGCCACCCATCTTGAAGATCCACCGCATCGTGCAGTACAAGCCGACCGCCATGATCGACGTCATGAGGAATCCCAAGATGAAGATACGGATCCAGTCGCCGGAGGTGAAAGCATTCGCGATCTGACCACCAGCGTTTGCCCCCGCCTGAGCGAGGAAGACAAGCAAACCGAGCTCAGCAAGAACCTGGCTCGCGGTGAATGGCAGTGCGGTGACGACCGGGCCGATGCGTCCGATCCGTCCGAAGATCAGCCCAACGATCAGTGTTCCAGCAGCGGAACCGATGGAGAAGTAATCGCCCGAGGGCGTAAGGATCGGAAGCTCACCAATCATGATGCCCAACGCCATACCGATACCCAGGGCGATGGGGTTGAGATCGAAGAGGCCGCGAGCTGAGTCGCCGAAGAACTTCGTGATGTCCTTCATTTTCGAGGTCGGAGCAACAACGCGGACGCGGTCACCCTGCTGAAGAACGAGGTCAGGTTCGGCAACCATGTCGATGTCACCGCGGCGAACACGAGAAATGGTCGCGGAGAACTTCTGCGCCATGTTGAGCGAGCCAACTGTGCGGCCGGCAATCTCGGGGGAGGAGATCGTCATGCGACGGAAATCCAAGTAGGAACGGTCCTGCATGAGCGAGTGCGAGGATGCGTGACCAAGTTCAGTAGCTGCACGTGCAACGACTTCACGGGGGCCAACAACAGTGACAAGGTCACCCGGGTCGAGCGTATCCGACATCGAGGGTCGGGAAATCGGCCCCGTCTCACCGCGACGCAGACGTGAGAACGTCACTTTTTCGCCAAGTTTCTCGTAGATATCACCAATGAAGGGGTGATCCTGGCGTTCAACTCGGATCGTGCGGTTTGCCAGTGGTGAGGGGACGTCCTTGTCGTTCTTTCCGTAGGACAGGGCAGCCATAGCTGCGGCGAGCATCCCGATGACACCGAAGAGGTACGCAATCGAATAGCCGACCGTTGCTCGGTCAAGTGCCCCGGAGGCTTCACCTGCCGCCGCGAGGGCGGGAGTGTTCGTGAGAGCTCCCGCGAAAGTACCGGCGATCAATGGAATGTCCATGCCCATCGCTTTGCCGATGAAAAGGCCCGCTATTGCGGCGATGATGTAGAGAGCGACCAACGTCAGGAGCGGTCCGATGGCTTTCTTCAGGTTATGGAAGAACGACGAACCGGAGTTGACACCAATGGCGAATGTGAAGAGCGTCAGGCCCAGAGTTCCGATCTGAGGGGTGACGCGCAGTTCGATGTCGTAGGACTGAGCCCATGCGGATAAGGCAATTGCGAGGAATAAAACGGCAGCTGCACCAAGGCCAATCCCCTTGATTTTGATATGGCCGACGGCCATGCCAAAACCGATGAGGAGGAAGAGGAAAAGCACCGGCTGTTCTGCCAGTAAATGAAATACAGTTTCCACTGTCGAAGACTCCATTGCTCGGAGGGAAAACACCATGTCAGGCCAGTATGGCAGGTCGGCGGGAACGCTAACGGTGTCCATCGTCCTAAACGCGATCAATGTGATGTGAGCATCACAAGCAAGAGGCAGGGGGACAATCGATCGACGATAGATCACGATGCGTCATCGCAGGGGCGTAGGCGCTCCACGGGTGACCTGCAGGGAATACCGAGGTCCGAAGTATGAGACGGATCCGATCACTCATCGTCAGCGGCCTACCGTTACATACGTGCGCAACATTCACCTTGCAGAAATTGACGTCCTGGTCATCGTACCCGGGCGTGCGATTCCTGCCGAGTGAACTACGGGTGGATCGCACGCCTTATCCCCAACGCCACGGTCGCGGAGGGGATTTTTTCATGGGATTCATCCACACAGACGGAGAGGACCTCGCGGTGAAAGACACTGCCGACACACAAACCATGACGGGTGCTGAGGCCATCGTTGCCAGTCTCGAAGCGCTCGGTGTCACTGACGTTTTCGGAATGCCCGGTGGCGCGATTCTTCCAACCTACGACCCACTGATGGCGTCAACCTCGTTGCGCCACATCCTTGTACGTCACGAACAAGGTGCAGGCCACGCCGCCGAAGGATATGCCATCGCTACAGGGAAAGTTGGGTGCGCAATCGTCACCTCCGGTCCCGGGGCAACCAACATTCTCACCGCCCTGGCCGACGCAAACATGGACTCCATTCCGATGGTCGTCATCTCCGGCCAGGTTGGTGCCTCGCTCATCGGTACCGACGCTTTCCAAGAGGCCGACATTGTCGGTGCATCGATGCCGCTGACAAAGCACGCGTTCCTCGTCACCGACGCCCAGGAGATTCCCGCTCGTCTGGCCGAAGCCTTCCATCTGGCCGGAACAGGCCGCCCCGGCCCCGTCCTCGTTGATGTCACCAAATCGGCTCAGACGGGAACCCTTGAGTTTGCGTGGCCGCCCGCACTTGACCTGCCCGGATACCGGATCGGCGCGAAACCTCATAAGAAACAGGTCAAAGCTGCGGCTCGCGCACTCATCGAAGCCCAAGCTCCCGTCTTCTACGTCGGCGGTGGCATGATTCGCTCGGGAGCAACACAGGATCTCAAAACCCTCGTTGAGCTGACAAACGCTCCCGTTGTCACCACGTTGACGGCGCGAGGTGCGTTCCCCGATTCCGACTCTCACAACCTCGGGATGCCCGGCATGCACGGAACCGTTGCCGCCGTGGGTGCCCTCCAACGTGCAGACCTCATCGTCGCCCTCGGCTCCCGATTCGACGACCGAGTCACCGGAAAACTTGACTCTTTTGCCCCGCGTGCCCGCGTTGTCCACATCGACATTGACGCCGCGGAAATCTCGAAGAATCGCTTCGCAGATATCCCGATCGTCGGTGACCTCAAAACAGCGCTCGGCGCACTCAACGAGGAAGTGGCTGTGCTCAAAGCTCAGCAGGGAGCTGCCGATCTGTCAGGATGGTGGCGCTACCTTGACCGACTGCGCGAACGCTACCCAATGGGGTGGGCCCCTGCCGAGGACGGAAAACTTGTTCCCCAGGAAGTGCTCGCTCACCTCTCCAACAAAGTTGGCTCCGATGCCATTTACGTCACAGGAGTTGGCCAGCATCAAATGTGGGCCGCGCAGTTCATTGAACATAACAACCCGCGCCACTTCATCTCCTCATCGGGACTGGGCACGATGGGCTACTGCGTGCCCGCAGCAATGGGAGCCCAGGTGGGCCAGCCCAACAAGGTTGTCTGGGCGATTGATGGCGACGGCTCATTCCAGATGACAAACCAGGAACTGGCGACCTGCACGGTCAACAACATCCCGATCAAGGTTGCGCTCATTAACAACGGCGTCCTGGGGATGGTGCGTCAATGGCAGTCCCTGTTCTACGGACAGCGCTACTCGAACACAACACTCAACACCTCAGACGGTGATGATCAGATCCCGAACTTCGTCAAACTTGCCGAAGCCTACGGGATGGCCGCCCGCACGGTGCGTACCCTCGACGAGGTTGACGAAGCGATCGACTGGGCGATGAGCATCAACGACCGTCCGGTACTCATCGACTTCCGCGTGTCGAAAGACGCGATGGTGTGGCCGATGGTTGCCGCCGGAGTCTCAAACGACGAAATCCGCTATGCGCAGGGCATGGCGCCGAACTGGGAAGTGGAGGACTGAGCAATGGCTGCAACCCACACATTAGCGGTGCTCGTGGAAAACAAGCCCGGCGTCCTCACCCGCGTCGCGGCACTCTTCGCCCGCCGCGCATTCAACATCAAATCTCTTGCGGTTGGTGAAACTGAACATCCGGAAGTTTCGCGAATGACGATCATCGTCGAGGCTGACGAGCAGCCCTTCGAGCAGGTGACGAAGCAGCTGAACAAGCTGATCAACGTGCTCAAAGTGGTTGAACACCACCCTGAGGACTCAGTGGAACGCCGCATGATTTTGTTCAAGGTGCGTGCCGACGATCAGACACGAACCAACGTTCTCCAGATCGTTGACCTCTTCCGCGCGCACATCGTTGACGTTCACACCGAATCGGTCGTCATCGAATCCATCGGCTCACTGTCGAAATTGGAAGCACTGCTGAGGGCGCTTGAACCCTACGGTATTACAGAAATCGTCCAGTCGGGCGCCGTGGCGATCGGCCGCGGATCACGTTCGATCACGGATCAATTGAAGGAGAAATAACAATGGCAGAGATCATCTACGACGACGGTGCAGACCTGTCGATCATCCAGTCCAAGAAGGTCGCCATTATTGGATACGGCTCGCAGGGGCACGCCCATGCGCTCAACCTCAAGGATTCCGGAGTGGACGTGGTTGTTGGCCTCCGTCCCGGATCCTCCTCGTGGGAAAAGGCAGAGGCCGCTGGCCTGGAAGTGAAAGACGTTCCCGAGGCAGTTGCCGAGGGCGACGTTGTTTCCATCCTCCTGCCCGATCAGGTGCAGCGCTTCGTCTACGCCGAACAGATCGCTCCGAACCTCAAAGACGGGGCTGCCCTGCTTTTTGCGCACGGCTTCAACATTCGCTTCGGCTACATCGAGGTCCCCGAGGGCCACGACGTCATCATGGCTGCCCCCAAGGGCCCGGGCCACAAGGTCCGTGAATCCTTCGTCCAGGGTAAGGGCACGCCGGACGTCGTTGCCGTAGAGGTAGATGCATCCGGTAACGCATGGCCGCTGACCCTGTCCTACGCAAAAGGAATCGGCGGGACCCGCGCCGGTGTCATCAAGACGACCTTCACCGAGGAAACCGAAACTGACCTCTTCGGCGAGCAGGCCGTCCTCTGCGGCGGCGTTTCCCACCTGATCCAGGCGGGATTCGAGACCCTCGTCGAGGCCGGCTACCAGCCTGAGATCGCCTACTTCGAGGTCTGCCATGAGATGAAGCAAATCGTTGACCTCATCAACGAGGGTGGCATCACGAAGCAGCGCTGGTCGTGCTCCGACACCGCCGAGTACGGCGACTACGTGTCCGGCCCACGTGTCATCGGCCCCGAAGCTAAGCAGGCAATGAAAGACGTCCTCTCCGACATTCAGGACGGCACCTTCGCTCGTCGCTTCATTACCGATCAGGACAACGGTGCGCTGGAGTTCAAGGCTCTGCGCTCGGAAGAAGAATCCCACCCGATCGAGAAGACCGGCCAGAAGCTGCGTCAGGCCTTCGGTTGGACCCAGGCCGATGAGGACTACACCGAGGGTTCAGCTGCTCGCTGATCACGCTCGTGATCCTGAGTGCAGGGTGTTCAGATCCGCAACTCCTGTCGGCGCGCCGCCACGAGACCACAAGTCTTCAGTGGCGGCGCGCGTGCGTTGAGACAAGGGACGCGGCTCGTCCTCGTCAATGATTCTGGGAACGAGGACGAGCTGGCAGCCTCCGTTACAATCGTGACCACAGAGCGGACGAAACCGCCCGCACTGTGGAAGCGGGGAAGAATGGACGCATGACGACAATGAAGCTTGCAGTAATTCCCGGTGACGGAATCGGACAAGAAGTAGTTCCCGAAGGTCTCAAAGTCCTCAGCGCGGCGCTCCCGGATGTCACCGTGTCCACAACGCATTTCGACCTGGGTGCCCAGCGGTGGCATCGCACAGGTGAAACACTGACCGACGCAGACCTGGAAGCTATTAAGACGCACGACGCGATCCTCCTGGGAGCAGTTGGTGACCCGTCCGTCCCATCGGGGGTGCTTGAACGTGGACTTCTCCTGAAACTGCGATTCTCACTCGATCACTACGTCAACCTCAGACCCTCGACGTACTACGAAGGTGTGCCCAGCCCACTGGCTAACCCCAGCGGCGTTGATTTCGTTGTTGTTCGCGAAGGAACCGAAGGGCTGTACTGCGGAAATGGCGGTGCCGTCCGCGTGGGCACCCCGCATGAAATCGCCACTGAAGTCTCCGTCAACACCGCATTCGGCGTTGAACGCGTCGTACGCTACGCCTTTGACAAAGCCAATTCTCGGCCCGCCCGACATCTGACGCTCGTCCACAAACACAACGTCCTCGTCAACGCCGGACACCTCTGGCGTCGAACCGTTGAAGCCGTCGGTGCTCAATACCCGGATGTCACCGTTGACTACTGCCACGTTGACGCGGCAACCATCTACCTCGTCACCGACCCGCAACGCTTCGACGTGATTGTTACCGATAATCTCTTCGGTGACATCCTCACTGACGAGGCAGGGGCGATCACCGGCGGTATCGGACTGTCAGCGTCTGGGAACATCAACCCAACGGGAACGTACCCCTCAATGTTTGAGCCCGTGCACGGGTCCGCGCCTGATATTGCCGGACAGGGGAAGGCCGATCCGACGGCAACGATCGCCTCGGTTGCGCTCATGCTTGATCACCTGGGATACGCTGAGGCGGCTCGAGCAGTTGAAAACGCGATCGAAGCTGATATGGCTGAGCGTGCCCGAGCTGCGGCGTCTGGGGACGCTCTTGTGCGTTCGACCTCGCAGATCGGAGATGACATCGCGGCGCGTCTGACGCGTTAGAGCCGGTGGCGCTGGTCGATGCCTCGGTCAGCCTCATGTGAGCGCGAGCGCGCGGGAAACCCCGTCGGCACCAAACGCGGACCACAGGTCCATGTCTTCTAAAGCGCAGCGGATACCGATCAAACGGATATCGGCCACATCCGATGACAGGAGAGACAGGTCGGCGTCGAGGGCCTTGCGTGCGAGCGTTGCGCGCACAGCGGATTCTGATTCGTCGTGAGAGTCGGCGGCAGTGCTTTCCCCATCGGTGAGCAAAGAACCGGCTGAGCAGCGAAGGGTCCGCGAATCGGCTGCCCCGGCTTCAAGGTAGGAGGCTGAACGGGTCAAGAGGTGATCCATCAGGGCGTTCGCCTGGCTGGCCGTTGACGACACCGCAGGATCGGATGCCCCGCCCTCGGCCTCGCTCAGTGAAGTTCGCAGTGATTGCGGCGTTGTCTGTGCAACGCAATCCCACACGCTGATCGCTTGAGAAAGCTCCGTGGAATCGGCGAGGGATTGAGCGGATTTGGCAAGATCAACTGGTGGGAGAACAGACTGTTTCTTCACGTCATCGGCGTTGAGGAGCCAGGTGAATGTTGTGGGGATTCCCTGGGAAATCAGGTCCATGCGCGAGGCGATCGCACTGACCTCGGGGATTCCCGCATCGGTGTCCAGCGTGTAAGCGGCGGCGAGTTCTTTGGCTGCTCGATGACGGTCAAGAGCGATTCGCGTGAGCGCAAGGGCCTGCTCTGCGTTCGCAATTGACGGGTCTGCGGCGTGACTGAGGTCGCGCTGTGCGGTCGCGATCATCCACGAGACGATTCCGGAGATCTTTTCGGGGGCGTCGGCAAGGGGGACAGCGTTGTTGGCCGCGGCCTCACCAGCGCCTCCCAGAGCCTGGAGTCTGTCATGGGCCCCATCGGAAACGGTGCTCAGGGCGTCTGCGCAGGTTGCGCAGCGTTTGGCGTCAACGAGCGAGGACAGTTCCGTGACTCGCTCGCTCAGTGCGATCTCCGTGCGGGCAGCTGCGTCACGGGCCGCACCAAACCCCGACGACGGGTTGGACGAGGACGAGGACGAACCTAAGGGACCGGAGCAGGCTGCAATCATCAGGGCTGAGGCAGCTGCGAGGCCGGCAAGTCGAGACGCGGAATTGACGTGGATGTGCACGGAGAAATCATGTCATGTTTCTCTTAGGCGACGTGTGGAGAGAACCCGCCGTGTCGCCCACAGCTGGCGGCGCTCGTCCTCGGCAATAGAGAAAACGTCTCGATCGCTGATCGCTTGGGTCTTGTCGTGGGGTGCGTGGGCCGACTACCGTGGACTGTGGATCGGCAGGTGCGCTCACGCAGTGCCTTCTGATCGACGGCTCGACGACCGTGAGTGATCAACAGACGTGTCCGACGCATTGGTTTGGCGATCGGTGTGCCTGTAGTCTGACGTGAATTGAATGATGCTCAACGCGAGCGACTTGAGGAGGATTGATGGCCCAGCCCACGCACTCACCTGAAATTTTTGCCCTCCTAGAACCGGTCGTCACTGGGCTGGGAGTGGAACTGGATTCTGTGATCCTCGCCAATCAGTCGGGGACCACAGTTGTCCGCGTGTTCGTTGACTCGCCGGTTGGGCAAGACGGAGTTGATGCGGATCGCTTAGCGGATGTTTCGCGCGCGGTTTCGGCTCAAATGGATCGGGCAGATCCGATTGACTCGGAGTATCTCCTCGAGGTGTCCACGCCGGGTGCTGAGAGGGAACTGACTCAGCCTCGGCATTGGCTCAAGCAGGTGGGGCGGCTCGCTCAGGTTAAACTTCGTGATGGGCAATCCGTGACGGGACGCGTCATTGATGTCGGCGAGGATTCGGTCACGCTGAACATTGATGACACGACGACTACGATTCTCTATGCACAGATGAAGAAGGCGCGAGCACGCGTCGAATTCGGTTCCAAGGAGTGAGGCGAACATGGAAATCGACATGACGGCGCTGCGGATGGTTGAAACGGAAAAAGGCGTGTCCCTCGACACCCTCGTCGATGCCATCGAGGAAGCCCTTCTCAAGGCCTACCACAATATCCCCGGGGCGATTTCCCAGGCTCGCATTGAGATCGATCAGAAGACGGGTCGCGTCACGGTCATGGCGATGGACGAGGACGAGGACGGAAATCCGATCGGGGAGTTCGATGACACTCCGAAGAACTTCGGACGCATCGCTCAGGCAACGGCGCGTTCAGTCATTATGCAGCGTCTTCGTGACGCGGATGACCAGCGAGTTCTTGGTGATTTTGCCGACCGGACGGGTCAGATCATCACGGGAACGGTTCAGCAGTCACGCGATGGCCGCATCACCGTGGTTCAGGTCAGTGATGATTTTGAGGCGATTCTTCCGGATTCGGAGAAGGTTCCCGGTGAGGAATATCGCCACGGTGATCGGATCCGTGCGTATGTCGTCAGCGTTGAACGCACAGAAAAGGGTCCACGCATCACGCTGTCTCGGACGCACCCGGGGTTGGTTGCCGGACTTTTTGAGCGCGAAGTTCCTGAGATTCAGCAGGGCTTGGTGAAAATTCGTGCGATCGCCCGCGAGGCGGGGCATCGAACGAAAATTGCTGTTGCGGCTACTCGCGAAGGAATCAACGCCAAGGGTGCATGCATTGGGCCGATGGGGTCGCGTGTGCGCGCAGTGATGACTGAGCTGGGCGGCGAGAAGATCGACATTGTTGACTGGTCTGAGGATCCGGGGCGTTTCGTTGCCAATTCCCTGTCTCCGGCTCGCGTGACCCGCGTTGTTGTTCATTCGGTGGAAAACCGCACGGCAACGGCAATTGTTCCGGATTTCCAGCTGTCCCTGGCCATCGGTAAGGAAGGGCAGAATGCCCGCCTTGCAGCGCGCCTGACGAACTATCACATTGACATTCATTCGGATACGGAAACAGGAGACGACGGTGCCCCATCGCGGTCATCAATGCCTGATGACGTGACCAGTCGCTCATAGGATCATTCTGGTTCATCCGATCGCCTCGACTAGACTGGGGGACCGTGCCACATTCTCAGCGCAGTGAGCTGCCTGCCCCGAGTCGGGATGAAACGCAGATGCGCACATGCGTGGGGTGTGGAACGCGCGCACGACGAGACTCGCTCATTCGACTGGTCCTGGTACCTCCGGGAGTCCTTCAGGTCGATCCCGACCGCCAACGTCCGGGGCGAGGAACGTGGGTGCATGCCGATGCGGTGTGTATTTCACGTGCACGTCAACGCCGAGGTTTTCAGCGAAGCCTACGCATGGCCCCAATCATTGAGGACAGCGTGTGGGATCAGCTTGGGGATCTCGCACAAGAAGCGACGCACGATGCGTCGACGAATCGAGTAATGGAAGCGGGTTGGAAGCCGATGGGCACCCGATGAGTACCCAGCGATGAGCTGCCAGCAGTATTAGTTGCGTCTCCTGTCCGGGGGGCGCGTCCGAACAGGAGAAATGTGGCCAAGAAGTTGCGTGTCCACGAGCTTGCTAAAGAGCTCGGAATCACCAGCAAGGAGCTTTTGACGTACCTCAATGACAACGGGGAATTCGTCAAAGCCTCATCTTCAGCGCTTGAACCGCCAGTTGTTCGTTCCGTGAGGGAACATTATGCGGCTCAGGCACCTAAGGCTGAGGAACCCCAGAAAGCCGCCGCGAAGCCCCAGTCTGCTAAGCCTGGAGCGCCGGCGAAGAAGAAAGCCTCAACCCAGAAGGCGTCGCCCGTAGATGCTCCCGCTTCGAGCGCGGATACACCGGCACCTCCAGCGCCTGAGGCTGGGGCGCCTAAGCCCGCACCGAAGTCTTCGCGTGCAGCTAAGCCCAGCACCGACTCGGCGCGAGGTGGACAGTCCGCCCCCAAGCCGGGTGCTCGCCCGGCGCCGAAGCCGGGTGGTCAGGGATCGTCCTCGTCCCCAACTCCGGGTCCGCGTCCAGCGTCCCGATCTGAGCGTTCCTCGCGCGGCGACCAGGCACCCCGTCCCGGTGGTAGCGGTGGCCCACGTCCGGGTCCGCGCCCGGCAGGTCCGCGCCCGGGGAATAACCCTTATGCCTCCAGCCAGGGGATGCCGCGTCCCGGTGGTAGCGGTGGCCCACGTCCGGGTCCGCGCCCCGGTGGACGTCCCGGTCAGCGTCAGCAGTCGGATCGTGAACGTCCCGCACGTTCAGGTGGCTCGTCGAACGCTCCGCGTCCCGGTGGTGGCCGCGGGCATTCAGGCGGCGGCAATCGTCCGAACCCGGGAATGATGCCGGGTCATGCAAACTTTGCTCGCCCAGGTGCTTCCGCGCCGGGCGGTAATGATCGTCCAAGCCGCGGCGGTGGTCGCGGACGCGGTGGTCGCGGCCAAGCCGGTCCCGGTGCAGGTGGCGGCGCTCCCGCCGGTGGCGGTTTCGCTCCGCCGCGCAGTGGCGGTCGCGGTGGTCGGGGAGCAACCCCGGGTGCTTTCGGTCGTGGCGGCGGTAAGTCGCAGCGCGGACGTAAGTCGAAACGAGCGAAACGTCAAGAATTCGAGCAGCAGAATGCTCCCGTCATCGGCGGCGTGCAGATTCCTCGCGGAAATGGCCAGGAAGTCCGCATCCGTCAGGGAGCATCTCTTGCCGACCTCGCCGAAAAGATCAATGTCAATCCCGCGGCGCTGGTGACCGTTCTATTCCACCTGGGTGAGATGGCAACGGCTACGCAGTCCCTTGATCAGGACACCTTCGAGGCGCTGGGTGCGGAACTGGGCTACGACGTCAAGGTCGTTTCCCCCGAGGACGAAGATCGTGAACTCCTTGAGTCCTTCGACATTGACCTTGAGGCCGAAGAACTCGATGACATGGAGAACCTTCAGGCCCGTCCTCCGGTTGTCACCGTCATGGGTCACGTTGACCACGGTAAGACGAAACTGCTCGACGCGATCCGCCACACGGATGTCGTTGACTCTGAGCACGGTGGCATCACGCAGCACATTGGTGCCTACCAGGTGACCGTGACTCAGGAAGATGTCAAGCGTCCGATCACGTTCATTGATACCCCTGGTCACGAGGCCTTCACGGCAATGCGTGCTCGCGGTGCGCAGGTCACCGACATTGCGATTCTTGTGGTTGCTGCCGATGACGGTGTTATGCCGCAGACAGTTGAAGCCATCAACCATGCGCAGGCCGCGAGCGTTCCGATCGTTGTTGCGGTGAACAAGATCGATAAGGAAGACGCGAACCCGGCGAAGATTCGCCAGCAGCTGACCGAGTACGGCCTCGTCGCTGAAGAATACGGCGGCGACGTCATGTTCGTTGATATTTCAGCGAAACAGCGCAAGGGTATTCATGAGTTGCTCGAAGCGGTCCTCCTAACAGCCGATGCGGCACTGACACTTGAGGCGAATCCGCACACGGATGCCCGCGGTGTTGCCATCGAAGCGAACCTCGATAAGGGTCGCGGCGCGGTCGCAACGATGCTCGTTCAGCGCGGCACGCTCCACGTGGGCGACGCCCTCGTTGTTGGCTCGTCACACGGTCGTGTACGTGCAATGTTCGACGAGTTCGGACACGACGTGGAAGCTGCTGGTCCCTCGCGACCGGTCGCTGTTCTCGGCCTGACCTCGGTTCCGCGTGCGGGTGACTCATTCCTCGTTGCCCCAGATGACCGTACGGCACGTCAGATCGCCGACAAGCGTGAGGCTGCGGAACGTCAAGCCCTGCTCGCCAAGCGCCGTAAGCGTGTGTCCCTTGAAGACTTCGATAAGGTCCTCAAGGAAGGTGAGGTCGACACCCTCAACCTCGTTATCAAGGGTGACGTATCCGGTGCGGTCGAGGCCCTGGAGGATTCGCTGCTGCGTATCGATGTGGGCGAAGAAGTTGCTCTGCGCATCATCCACCGCGGTGTTGGTGCGATCACGCAGAACGATGTCAACCTGGCCACCGTCGACAACGCGGTCATCATTGGTTTCAACGTCCGCCCGGCCGAGCGCGTCCAAGAGATGGCCGACGCCGAGGGCGTGGAGATCAAGTACTACAACGTCATCTACTCGGCGATCGACGACGTCGAAGCAGCGCTCAAGGGCATGCTCAAGCCGATCTACGAAGAGGTCTCCCTGGGCAGCGCCGAGATCCGTCAGGTGTTCCGTTCTGGCAAGTTCGGCAACATCGCGGGCTCGATCGTTCGCTCCGGCACGATTCGCCGCGGCACGAAGGCGCGCCTGGTTCGCGACGGTGTGGTTGTCGCTGACGACCTTGAGATCCAGTCGCTGCGTCGGGAGAAAGACGACGTGACCGAGGTCCGCGAGGGCTACGAATGCGGTATCACCTTGGGCTTCAAGGACATTGCCGAGGGCGACGTCATTGAAACCTGGGAGATGCGCGAAAAGGCCCGCGACTGAGCGGATTTTCATTGCCTCCAGTGGGGTCCTATCCGGTCCTGTGGCCGGTGGGACCCCACTGTGGGCACAGACACCGATCGACGTGATGAGGAGAAGGATTCATGGCTGACGCAGCTCGCCAACGCAAAGTTGAGGATCGGATTCACCAGACCGTCGCCAGCCTACTGGGGCGGCGCGTCAAGGATCCGCGCCTTGAGTTCGTGACGATCACGGATGTTCGCGTGACGGGGGATCTTCAGCATGCCTCTGTTTTCTACACCGTGTATGGGGACGAGGACGCGCGCGCCCGCGCAGCGCGGGCCTTCACCTCCGCAAATGGCATCATTCGTTCCGAAGTGGGGAAAGCTTTGGGGATTCGACTGACCCCGACGCTTGAGTTCATCCTCGATGCTCTTCCGGAAAGCGCTGCTGCGCTTGAGGACGCGTTGGCTGCCGCGAAAGCGCGTGACGAAGAAATCGCGCGTGCTGCGGTCGGAGCAACGTACGCCGGAGATGAGAACCCCTATCGTGAAAACGAGAATGACGAGGACGAGTTCGACGACGCTGCGGACCTGTCCGAGGAAGACTGAGTCTGTCGCGGCGACGAGCCTTGCGAGGGGTCAGACCGCTGGAGCTATTGGGACATCGGGGATTGCCCAGTAGTGGGCGGCGTGTTCCATCGACTGATCCGGTGAGTGAATTGAGGATTTGACGCACATGGCGAAACGCCCAGATCACCCATTCCCCGGCTTCCTTGTGATCGACAAGCCAGCCGGAATAACCAGCCATGACGTTGTATCGCGTATCCGAAGGATCGCCGGTACGCGCAAGGTCGGTCACGGGGGCACTCTTGACCCAATGGCAACGGGTGTGGTGATTCTCGGTATCGGCAAGGCAACGAAGCTGTTGACCTGGGTCAGTGGCGACTCAAAATCTTACGACGCAACGATTCGGCTGGGAATCGCCACATCAACTGATGATGCCGAGGGTGAAGTGACGGCGTCGCTGGGCTGTTCGTCACTGTATGCGCCAGCAGCCCCTCTGGAGGGGAATCAACGGACGCTTCCACGGTCGGCGGATGGGACTCACACGTCGGTTTCAGCAGGTAAATCCCACGTTGGTGCCCCTGATGGTGACCGTGAGCGTGAAAAGTCGGGCGTCGTCCTCGTTAATGGGCCAGACGGAGACACCGCAGAACTGACGGCAGTGATCGACGCGGCTCTTGAGCGGTTCCGCGGGGAGATTGAGCAGGTCCCGTCGTCTGTTTCAGCGATCAAGGTCAATGGGAAAAGAGCGTATGCGCGAGTGCGCTCCGGTGAGAACGTGGTGCTCGCAGCTCGTCCCGTGACGATTGACCGTTTCGATCTGACAGCGCCTCCCCGGGTGCTGACCGTGGACGGCGTGGACGTCATTGATCTTGATGTCACCGTTGATTGTTCAAGTGGAACGTATATTCGTGCGCTTGCTCGGGACTTGGGGGAGGCCTTGGGGGTTGGTGGACATCTGACGATGCTTCGTCGGACACGGATCGCTTCGATCACCCTTGATGATGCTCACACTCTCGACTCTCTTGAGGCAAGGTCGCAAAAAGCCCGTGAGTCTCAATCTGCGGGTGAAAAAACCGAGGGACAACACGCAGGAAACGGCACGTGGACGGGCTGCGCCGAGGCTCTCCCGATGATTCCTCTGGGTGAGGCTGCGCTCATAATGTTTCCCGAGCTGCGTATCACCGCTGACGAGGCACGGCGCTTTGCTCACGGCCAAGCCCCGACGGATCGCAGCGATGCGGGGGACACGGACAGCGGTATTCTTGCCGTTGTTTCACCTGAGAGCCAGGTGCTCGGGCTCGTCGAACGTCGTCGCGGAAAACTCCGGACACTGCTCGTGTTCTAGTGCCGGATACAAAGGAGACCACTGTGAAAATTTGGCGTTCGCTCAGCGAGGTTCCCGGCGACCAGAAAGCGGTTGTCACCATCGGGAACTTCGACGGGATGCATAACGGTCATAAGAAAGTCGTTGCAACCTGTGTGGATCGCGGACGTCGGCTCGGTGTTGACGCTGTTGCGGTCACCTTCGATCCGCATCCAATTCAGGTGCACTATCCCGAAGCGAATCTCCAGCTGATCTCTCCGTTGCAGGACCGGCTCGACGCGATGGCTGCGTGTGGCTTGGACGCCACCCTCGTTGCTCATTACGACGCCAGTGTCTACACGCTCAGCCCTGAGGAATTCGTTGTTGAGTTCCTTGTTGAGCGCCTCGGAGCCGTTGAGGTTGTTGTTGGTGAGGACTTCCATTTCGGTCAGGGAAACTCTGGAACCGTTGATACTCTGCGGGAGCTGGGACGCCTCTACCAGTTCGACGTCGTTATGGTCACAGACATTGAGTCACCGGAAGGGAGACGGTGGTCGTCGTCGTGGGTGCGCGAATTGCTTGCGGCCTCTGATGTCGGGGGAGCGGCTCGCGTCCTCGGTCGTCTTCACCGTATCCGCGGGACAGTTGAACATGGTTATAAACGAGGACGACAACTCGGCTTCCCCACGGCGAACCTTCAGTCAGATATTGAGGGAGTTGTCCCCGGCGACGGCGTGTATGCCGGCTGGTTGGTGCGAAGCGTCACGGGCACCCAGTCCGCGGAATTTCTTCCCGCGGCTATTTCAGTGGGAACTAATCCGCAGTTTGACGGCAAAGTACGCACGGTTGAGGCGCATGTCTTGGGACGAGCGGATCTGAATCTCTACGGTGAAAAAGTTGCCGTGATGTTCGTGTCGTTGATCCGCGAGATGCAAGCCTTTGATTCGCTTGACGATCTGCTTGCGCAGATGGATGAGGACCTGCGACGCACGGCTTTCGTTCTGGGTGTTGGCGTTTCGGGACGTGTCGACCCGGATTCGGTGACGGCGTCCTAATTCGTGCCCCATTCCACAAGGATGTGCACGTGAGAAGGGCCTCCTTGGTGAAGGCGTGAGCCCTTGGCGTGTTAGCCTAGAAAAGCCGTGAACCGGCCGCGGATCGGATGCTGAGGGGAACCGCCCTTTGGCCCCGCGCTACGAGACAACAAGGAGAAGCCTGTGCCGCTGAGCAAGGACGTCAAGGACAAGATCATCGCCGAATACGCCACCCATGAGGGCGACACCGGCTCCCCCGAGGTTCAGATCGCGCTGCTGACCCAGCGCATCAAGGATCTCACCGAGCACTTCAAGACCCACACGCACGATCACCACTCACGTCGTGGTCTGCTGCTGCTGGTCGGACGACGTCGTCGTCTCCTCGGCTACCTGGCCGACGTTGATATTGAGCGTTACCGTTCGCTCATTGAACGTCTGGGCCTGCGCCGCTGACCCTTCACCGGCCCGATCCCCACATCTGGGGGCGGGCCGGTTTCACTACGTTCGGGGACTTCACTGGCGCAACGCCACCGGTCCTCGACAATCAGTTCGGAAACTTTCCGAACGTCACAGCCGGGAATACACCCCGGAAAACACCGTGTGAAATCATCCGAGAGAATTCTTGGAGCAGCCATTTCACAGCACACCTCCGGCTTGCCCGGAGGACAAGAGAAAAACGCGTGCGAAAGCCAACGGTTTTCGACAGTGGTTCACGGACCGGACGCCGGTCATCCTCGTGGTGACCGAGATCTGCCGGGGGAGTGACGCATCAGCGCCCGCCCTCCGACACGCAGCGCTCGTTCGATGCCGTGGACTTCGATCGAAGGCCGAAGCGGAGCACGCATCCACTCGAGCCACACGGCTTGAGGAACATGATTCAAGGAGAGATGCCCCCATGATGGAAGGCTCTGACATCGTCGCAGCTGAGGCGATCATCGACAATGGTCGATTCGGCCAACGTACCGTCCGTTTTGAGACTGGACGCCTGGCCAAGCAAGCCGCGGGTTCCGCCCTGGCCTACCTGGACGACGAGACCACCGTTTTGTCGGCGACCACCGTTGGCAAGAACCCCAAAGACCAATTCGATTTCTTCCCGCTGACCGTTGACGTTGAAGAACGCGCATACGCTGCGGGACGTATCCCCGGATCTTTCTTCCGCCGCGAAGGCCGCGCCGGAACCGAAGCGATCCTCGCCGCGCGCCTCATCGACCGCCCGCTGCGCCCCGGCTTCGTCAAGGGCCTGCGCAATGAGGTTCAGGTCGTTGAAACTGTCCTGTCAATCCACCCCGACGACGCCTACGACGTCCTCGCAATCAATGCGGCGTCAATGTCCACGCAGATCGCTGGCCTGCCATTCTCCGGCCCGATCGGCGGCACCCGCCTCGCCCTCATTGATGGCCAGTGGGTTGCATTCCCGCGGTGGTCCGAGATGGAACGTTCCGTCTTCAACATCGTCGTTGCCGGACGTATTGTCACAGCCGAAGACGGCACCGAAGACGTCGCGATCATGATGGTCGAGGCCGGTGGTGGCCAGAACCAGTGGGATCTCATTCAAGCCGGTGCGACCGCTCCGACCGAGGATGTTGTTGCCGACGGTCTTGAAGCTGCTAAGCCATTCATTAAGGCCCTGTGCGAGGCCCAGATCAAGGTGGCTGAGAAAGCGTCGAAGGAAACCGCTGAGTTCCCGCTCTACCTGGACTACACGGATGAGCAGTACGCCGCCGTTGAAGAATACGTGGGTGACAAGCTGGCAAAGGCCCTGCTCACCGAAGGTAAGCTCGCTCGCGACGAAGCCTGTGACGCCGTGAAGAACGAGATGCTTGGTGCGCTCAGTGACCGGTTCCCCGAGGCCGAGAAAGAACTCAAAGCGGCTTTCCGTTCGCTGGAGAAGCAGACGATCCGTCAGCGCACCCTGCGCGAGGAAATCCGTATGGACGGACGCACTCCACGTCAGATTCGTTCACTCTTCGCCGAGGTTGAGGTCCTGCCTCGCGTCCACGGTTCCGCCCTGTTCCAGCGCGGCGAAACCCAGATCCTAGGCGTGACGACCTTGGCGATGCTGCGCATGGAGCAGCAGATCGACAACCTGTCACCGGTGAACTCAAAGCGCTACATGCATCAGTACAACTTTGCGCCTTTCTCAACGGGTGAGGTCGGTCGCGTGGGCTCCCCGAAGCGCCGCGAAATCGGTCACGGTGACTTGGCTGAACGCGCCCTGGTTCCCGTCCTGCCCTCACGCGAGGAGTTCCCCTACGCGATCCGTCAGGTCTCTGAAACTATGGGGTCCAACGGTTCATCGTCGATGGGGTCCGTGTGTGCATCCACGCTGTCGCTGCTTCAGGCGGGTGTGCCGCTGCGCGCCCCCGTCGCTGGCATCGCGATGGGTCTGATGACCGGCGAGGTCGACGGAGTGGAGAAGGCCGTGACCCTCACCGACATTCTTGGGGCCGAGGACGGCTTCGGCGATATGGACTTCAAGGTCGCCGGCACAACTGACTTCATCACCGCTCTTCAGCTGGATACAAAGCTTGACGGCATTGACTCTCAGGTTCTGCGCGGCGCGCTCGCTCAGGCCCGCGATGCTCGCCTGGCGATTCTTGATCTGATCAACAAAGCCATTGATGGTCCAGATGAGATGAGCCCGAATGCTCCTCGCATCATTACCGTCAAGGTCCCCGTTGACAAGATCGGCGAGGTCATCGGCCCGAAAGGCAAGATGATTAACCAGATCCAGGAAGACACGGGTGCTGAGGTCACTATCGAGGACGACGGCACCGTGTACATTGCGTCCTCCAACGGCGATGCCGCTGAAGCAGCACGCGCAATGGTTAACCAGATCGCGAACCCGCAGATGCCTGAGGTTGGGGAGCGCTTCGTTGGAACGGTTGTTAAGACCACCTCCTTCGGTGCGTTCATTTCGCTGACCCCCGGCAAGGATGGTCTGCTGCATATTTCGCAGGTTCGTCGCCTTGTCGGTGGCAAGCGCATTGAGTCAGTGGATGATGTCCTCCAGGTTGGCCAGCAGGTCGAGGTTGAGATTGCTGAGATCGGTGACCGCGGCAAACTCTCGCTGCACGCCGTGTTGGACGATGAGGCTTTGGCTGCTGAGGCTCAGGCCCAGGGTGAGCGTTCCGGTGACGAGGACGGTGAGCGTTCAGAGCGCGGTCCGCGCCGCGAGCGTCGCGATCGTTCGGAACGCCGCGAACGTCGTCCGCGTACACGTACCCGTCGCAGGCACACCGACGATGAATCAACTGACTCCGAGACCTCGAACTCGGTTGATTCCTCCCAGGAGTGAATGAACCCGACACTGATCCCACTGCGGGATGAGTGAAACTTGACGGGGGGTGCCCGGTGGCAAGAGCCACCGGGCACCCCCGTTTTTGGATGGTTTCCGTCACACCATATTTGTTGTCATATGATGTGCACTACTATGCGGGAGCATAGCTTCGGCACCGTTCGTGACTCGGAGGTTCTGATGAGCATGTCGGATATTCTCATCCTCAACTTTTGTTCACGATTGGATTCACGATGTGGTGGATATTTTCACTCATTCCTCGGATCGATGAGCGGCAATGGGACTCAATAGCCCTGAGTGTTGGGAACTGTTGATGATTCAGAGCCACATCGATCGTGGTCGAAGCGCTCATCAGGGATTTTTCTATGAGAAGACAGATTGAGAGACTCTTGATCGAGGGAGTAGATATGAGCAATACGTTCATGTTAGGTCGCGTCACTTCACTGTGCGCTTTGGCTGCGATGCTCCTGACAGCCTGCGGTATGTCATCTCCGAGCAATGGTTCACATCCCACGAATAGTGCAGAAACTGCACGATCGGATACGTCACCATATGCAGATGAATTTGATGAAGCGATGAAGAGTACAGACAATTCGTTCATTCGTTCCGCGCTGAGTGACTATGCGATCACTGACGCTGAATATGCTGAAGCAGTCGAGAATGAGGCTCGTTGTTTGCAGGATCATGGATTTGAGGTGCAGAAGGACCCCAACGGCAGGAACGGTATTCGGAGTCGATCAGACATATCTAACGATGAACAGATGAAACTCACTCAAGAATGTTCGGAACAGTCAGGTCTTGCGGAAATTGAACCGTTATATTGGGAAGTAAAAGCCAATCCACATCGTGTTGACTGGCGAGCCGCTGAGAGAGACTGTCTCGTGGAATTCGGTGTCCTCGAAAAAGGGACGACCGTTGAGGAAATGGATCGTTGGCTGAACTCTGGTGAAATTGAGCAGGTAAAAGATATTGCGTACGTGTGCTCCCAAGATCCACTGGGATATCTCGGCCTCAAAGAGAAACATCACAAGAAATAAGTGCAAGAGTGAACGCACTGAGAGAGATAGCGGGATATACCTGTCTTGCCTCATCGAGCTCGGCTCGGGCCGGGTGTTCACAGTAAGCTAGCGTGCATGACTCCTCCCATTGAACTGCCCCTGAATTCTGCTGATCAGTCCTTCGATGACGGTGAAACCCGAGTGGAGCGGACAATAACGTCGGCAGGAACACGGATTATCACGCAGACGGTCCCTGCCACAGCCTCGGTGGGGGTGAGCCTCTGGGTTCCGGTGGGGTCTCGGGATGAAACTCCGGTGAGGGCTGGGTCCACACATTTCCTTGAGCACCTCCTCTTCAAGGGCACACCGAAACGATCCGCCTTGGATATCGCGATTGCTTTCGACAGCGTTGGTGGTGAGTCGAACGCGGAAACTGCACGTGAACACACGGCCTACTGGGCGCGTGTCCTGGGTGAAGATCAGGACATGGCGATTCGTGTGCTCACCGACATGGTGGCAGATTCGCTTCTGCGGCCGGTGGACTTCAACATGGAACGCGGAGTGATCCTCGATGAACTTGCAATGTCTGAGGACTCACCGACAGGAGTGGTTCATGATGCCTTCCAACGGGCGGTCCACGGTGACACCCCCATCGGTTTGCCGGTCGGGGGAACCCCTGAGGCGATCCGTGAAGTTGACCGTGACGAGGTGTGGAACCATTACCGTGAGAACTACGGCCCAGATGCCCTCATCGTTGCGGTCACGGGCAAGGTCGAGCACGAACAGGTTGTTGAAATCGTTGACCAGGCGCTGAGGGAATCCTCGTGGAAGGAACTCCTTGGACGCCCACAGGCTCCCCGGGAGCGCCGCTCAACGACGCCGATGCCGATCCCCGCCCACGACAGAGAAATTGTCCGCGAGCGCGACGTTGAGCAAGCCCATCTCATCGTTGGCTGCGAAGGCCTCAAAGCCCTTGACGATGACGGCCCCGTCATGTCGGTGCTGCTGTCGGTTCTGGGTGGGTCGATGTCGTCACGTCTTTTCCAGGAGGTCCGCGAAAAGCGGGGCCTGGCGTACACGACGTACGCGTTTGAGACGTCGTATTCGGATGCGGGAACATTCGGCATGTACGCGGGGACTTCCCCGGATCGCCTCGACGAGGTTGAACGTATTATGCTCGCTCAGCTTGAGGACCTCGCGTCCACCGGTCCCAGTGAGGATGAGCTTGCGCGCGTGCGTGGTCAGGTGCGTGGGGGAGTGGCCCTTGGTCTTGAAGACAACTGGTCTCGGATGATGCGGCTTGGCCGCGCGGAAATTAACGGCCGCTATCGCACGGTTGAGGAAACCCTGGAAGCCATCAACGCGGTGACGACTCAGCAGGTGCGGGACTTGGCGTCCGTCCTCGTTAATAAGCCACGTTCGCGTGCGGTGGTTCTGCCGAAGAAATAGGGACGAGGACGAGGTGGCGCGCGGTGCCCACGTGAGGCCAACGTTCCACATCGGGGACGCTTGGCCGACGGGACCTGCACGTGGGAGACACTGGGAGAAGAACACGAGCGCGAAACAGGCGCGGAAAGTAGGCAGCATGATTTCGGTGGCAGTGACCGGCGCGAAGGGACGTATGGGATCGACAGTTGTCGGTGCCGTGGAAGCAGCGGATGACATGCGTGTCGTCGCTCAGCTGGATGCGGGGGACACGATCTGCCCGGAGTCTTTGGGGGGAGCGGACGTGGCCGTGGATTTTTCGACGCCCGCAGTCACCGAAGCAAATGTTCACGCGTTGCTTGACGCCGGTGTCCACGTGGTTGTTGGGACAACCGGGTGGACTGCTCAATCGTATGAGCGGGTACGTGAGCATGCTGAGCGCGCTGGGCGCAGCGTCCTCATTGCGCCGAACTTCGCGATGTCAGCGGTCTTGGCAATGAAGTTCGCGCAGCTGGCGGCCCCCTATTTTGAGTCCGCTGAAATCATCGAGATGCATCACCCGAACAAAGTGGACGCTCCCTCTGGCACCGCGATCGCCACAGCCAAAGGGATCGCGGCTGCGCGGCACAACGCGGGCTCAGGAGCTGTCCCCGATGCCACCGAAACAGACCCTGAGGGTGCTCGCGGGGCTCGGATCGACGGTATTCCCGTGCACGCCGTGCGGTTGCGTGGGTTGACGGCGTCGGAAGAAATTCTCCTGGGAAACGAGGGCGAGCAGCTGGTGATTCGCACGGATTCCTTCGATCGTGTGTCTTTCATGCCCGGGGTGCTTCTGGGGATCCGGCGTGTTGGCGAACGTCCCGGCTTGACCGTCGGCCTCGACAAGGTCATGGAACTATGACGGACCGGGAACAGTCACGCGGAGACGACAGTCATTCCCGCGGCCACGAGGGTCAGCCGAAACCGGGAGCTGACCGGAGTGTACGCCCGGCGGTTAAAGGTGACGCGCACGCCATTGCGCGTATCCAATTCGCTGAACTTGCCGAGGTCTTCCGCGTAACCCGAGGGAGGGCACCCGGTGATGCGCAGCGCAACGCGCTCATTGACGCATGGGGAGCAGCTCTTGAGGTGCCCACACCCCCGGGGGTTCGACTGCTCGTTGCATTGCACGGACAGGGGATCGCGGGCTTTGCCTTTGCGGTCCCTGCGCCCCCGGTTGAGGTGGATGGGGAACGCCTGGATGCGGGAACTGAGATCGCTGAACTCAGTGTTGACGCGGATTTCCGGCGCTCGGGTCACGGGTCACGTCTGCTCCACGCCCTCGCTGACACGTCTCACACCCCGAACCTGCGGGTATGGATCGGCGTAGACGATGAAGCTCGGCAACGGTTCTATCGTTCCTCGGGGTTCGCCCCGGCCGGTCTTCGACGTGTTCTCGAACTTGCTGACGAAGACCCAGCGGGTCATGCCAGCGATTCGGCTGAAACAACGGGCAACGCTGATGCTCAGGCGCAACGCAAAGACAATGAATCGGCGAATCCGCCTGAGTCAAAGACCCTGACACAGCATCTGTGGTGGGCACAGAATCCGAAGTTTTCGGCCAATCCCTCTGTGTAGAGGGCGCTCACCGAGTGAACGATTCTTCCGCTTGCGTCAGGGAGACTCTATGCTGTGGTCCATGAGTCACATTCCTGCACGCGCATTCGGTTCACTCGCCACGGCGATGGTCACGCCATTCACAGCGGATACATCAATCGACCTCGATTCCGCTGAACGTCTGGCCCGAAAACTCGTTGATGACGGCTCTGACACTATTCTCCTGTCGGGAACAACGGGAGAATCACCAACCACTCATCAGCCAGAAAAAAACGACCTCACGCGGGTCGTGAAAGAAGCTGTTGGGGATCGAGCATTCATCCTGTGCGGCGCATGCTCAAATGACACCGCCCATGCGGTCCGTATTGCCCAGGGCGCTCAGGAATGCGGGGCTGACGGACTGCTCGTTGTCTCGCCGTACTACAACCGGCCATCACAGCGCGGTTTGCTCGCTCATGTTCGCGCTATCGCCGATGCTACTGATTTACCGATCATGCTCTACGACATTCCTGGTCGCACGGGCCTGGCCTTTTCGGATGAGACTCTCGACACATTGGCTGAGCATCCGCGGATCAGTGCGGTCAAAGACGCAACCGGAAACGTCGAACAAGGGGTTGAGCGAATGCACCGGACCGGCCTCGAATACTATTCGGGCGACGACGGGCTGAACTTCGCGTGGATGACCGGGGGAGCTTCCGGTTTCGTTTCCGTGGTCTCCCACGTTGCCTCCGCCCACTATCGGAAAATCATTAACCTTCTCGACGACGATCATGTGTGGGAAGCCCGCGAACTGGCGTACTCACTGCGTCCCCTTGTTGCGGCAATCATGGGGACAGGTCAAGGGGCTGTTCTTGCAAAATATGCGCTCTACCTGCAAGGCGTAATCGACACGCCAACGGTACGTTTGCCCCTCGTTGGCCCCAGCGAGGAAGAAATCACGCGCCTGACCGAGGTGATGACGCGCTTCGATCTCATCTGAGAGATTCGTGGGAAGAGAATTCCCCGGTAATCTCGCTGGCGACGAGTCGAGCACAGAACATGGCACACTTAAGCCATGAAGCCTCTGTACGAGAACCTCTCCGAACCCGCACCACTTGACGACGGTGCAATCCGAATCATCCCCCTTGGCGGTCTGGGCGAAGTTGGCCGCAACATGAACGTCCTGGAATACTCCGGGAAACTCCTCATCATCGACTGTGGTGTCCTCTTCCCCGAGGAAACCCAACCCGGCGTTGACCTGATCCTCCCAGACTTTTCATGGATCGAAGATCGCATGGACGACGTGGTGGGTATGGTCCTCACCCACGGGCACGAGGACCACATCGGTGCTGTGCCGTACCTACTTAAACTTCGCAGCGACATTCCGATCTACGGATCGGACCTGACTCTGGCGTTCGTTGAACCAAAGGTTAAAGAACATCGCCTCCCCGCCGCCGACCTCAACGTTGTCAGTGAAGGTGATCGGCTCAACGTTGGTCCCTTTGATCTCGAATTCGTTGCTGTCACGCACTCGATTCCCGATGCGCTCGCGGTTTTCGTTCGCACCACAGCGGGAAAGATCCTCGTCACCGGTGATTTCAAGATGGATCAGCTTCCCCTGGATCACCGGTTGACTGACCTGCGTTCCTTCGCGAGATTCGGTGAGGAAGGAGTCGACCTCTTCATGGTTGACTCCACAAACGCTGAAGTCCCCGGTTTTATTGCGCCAGAACGGGAGATCGGGCCCGTCCTCGATCAGGTTTTCGCTGAAGCCACAGGCCAAATCGTTGTTGCATCCTTTGCCTCCCACGTCCACCGTGTCCAACAGGTCATCGCCGCGGCTGCACGTCGGAACCGCAAGATCGCCCTCGTTGGACGGTCAATGGAACGCAACATGAGGATCGCCGAAGAAAAGGGGTACCTGACGATTCCCGAGGGTGTCATTGTTGACCAACGCGAGATCGACCAGATCCCTCGTGAGCAGCGCGTCTACATGGCAACCGGATCACAGGGTGAGCCAATGGCTGCGCTGTCACGCATGTCCGTGGGGTCCCACCGCTTAGTGACCATTGAACCGGGAGACACGGTTGTCTTCGCGTCCTCGCTCATTCCGGGGAACGAAAATTCGGTCTACCGCGTGATCAACGATCTGATGCGTCTGGGGGCTCGCGTTGTTCACCAGGCGAATGCGAAGGTCCACGTGTCAGGTCACGCGTCGGCGGGCGAACTAATCTACTGCTACAACATCATTCAACCGACCAACGTCATGCCCATCCACGGCGAGGTCCGTCACCTCATCGCCAACGGACAGCTGGCTGTCAAGACGGGGATTGCTCCGCAAAACGTCGTCCTCGCCGAGGACGGGGTCTGTGTTGACCTCAAAGACGGGGTCGCCCGAGTTTCCGGTGCGGTGCCGTGTGAATACGTGTACGTTGACGGCCGCTCAATTGGAGAGATTTCCGAGGACGAACTTCAAGCTCGTCGCACCCTCGGATCGGAAGGGTTCATCAGCGTTTTCGCTGTTGTTGAGCGTGACACGGGCATGGTTCTTGCGGGCCCAACGATTAAGTCCATCGGAATGGCCGAGGACGAGTCGGTTTTCGACGAAATCCTTCCCGACGTTGAGGCAGCTCTCAAGGACGCAGCAGCTCCTGGCAAACAGGACCCGTACCTTCTTCAGCAGGCGATGCGCCGCACTCTTGGTCGCTGGGTTGCTCGGCGTCTGCGTCGCCGCCCGATGATTGTCCCGGTTGTCACCGAGCAGTGAACCCATACGAACGAGGGGAGTGAACCCGATGACGGGTCGTTTCATTTCGACGCATTCGGTAGCGTTGGTCCTGCCGATGCGCATCTCCAGGATTCCCGCGCGAGGGAATTCGGTTCACGCTGACGCGTCCAGCTCGCGTCCCGGTGGGGGTTTTACAACGCTATCGGTGGCTGCATCCCTGGGTGTGCCCACGGCGCTGGCATCTCCGCTGGGAACGGGTCCGAACGCGTACACGGTGCGTCAGCAACTCCTTGACGCAGGGGTTGAAGTTCTCACGCAGGAGCTCGTTGGTGATATCGGTGTGGTGATTCAGCTCATCGAAGAGGACGGCATTATGACGTCCGTTGTCACCGCCGGTGTTGAATCGGAACCGTCACGAGTTGTTCTTGACAGTCTCGTTCTTCGGCCCGGTGATCTCATCCACATTGCTGCATCTGACCTGACCAGCCCACATTCCGCGAAGGTACTTGCCGGGTGGGGAGCCGCTCTGCCTCCCTCAGTGACCCTGGTGGTGTCCGTGTCTCCGGCGGTTGAGCAGGTGCCCGTTGAAGCATGGAAGCTGCTGTTGGGGCGCGCTGACATCGTGACGATGAATGTTCGTCAATCCGCGGCCCTGTCGGCGATCCTCGCTCAGAACGAGGCGGGGGTGGGAGTCCGTCACCTCATGCGTCCCGAAGCCGCACTCGTTCGGAGAATGGGAGCGCACGGTTGTGAACTGCAACGACATGTCGACGACCCCATGCGCGAGATTCCTGCCTACGACGCCGACATTGCCGACACCGCCGGAGTGGGTGACACACACATCGCGGTGATGTGTGCTGGCCTACTCAAGGGAATGGAGTTGGCCGATGCGTGCCAGATGGCGAATGCCGCATCAGCGATTGCGATTTCTCATGAGTCGGCGCTGCCTGTCCCGACGCAGGAGGAGATTGAACGTGTCATGGAAACGGGAACTTCACGCGGCCTGCGGTGAAGCTCTCGGGGGAGTAAACGGCGAGTCTGTTCGGTGATGGCCTCACCGGCGGGTAGCGTCTGAATCATCATGGCATCACAGTCTCAAGGCACGTCTCGCGCATCATCACCGAAACGACGCTCCGGTGGAGGGGCATCGCGGACCACCGCGTCTGCGACCCCGGAAGACCAGGAGAAAAAGCAGGGGATGCTCGCCCGGATATTCTCCGGTATCGGGCGGGCTTTCGTGTCGATGGCGCACTCATGGAGAGACGCGGATCCGCAGCTCAAACGCGATGCCGTCGCTTTCATCATCATCGCCGCCGCGATCCTCATCGCCCTGCGCGAATGGTTCCAGATTTCCGGGCAAGCCGGCAGCCTGATCCACCATATGTCTGCCGGCGTTGTCGGAATTTTCTCCGTGGTTCTGCCGCTGGCACTCATCGGACTAGCCGTTGAACTCATCTGCGCACGATCGGGAAGCCATGCGCTCCCGCATCATATTGCCGGTGGACTTGGATGCATTGTGGCGCTCACAGGACTTGTTCACGTCAGTCAAGGCAACCCCGCGATCACTCCCTTCGTCAATATCGAGGCCGCCGGTGGGGTGATCGGGTGGTTCGTTGCCCGGCCCCTGACAAACCTCCTGTCAGCGTGGGGCTCGGTGTCCATCCTCGTCCTCCTTCTCCTGTACTCAGTTCTTCTGGCCACGCAAACACGTGTCGCAGATATTCCTTCTCGGGTGAAGGCACTGATCCGCCGACTCACCCGCTCAGAAAACGACGGGGAACATGTTGAGGAAGACCCGCAGCGGGCGGCCCGTCAGCGTGCCCGCCGCGACCTTGCTGCCGGTGACGATCCTTTCCTTGATGAATACGACGGAGATGAGTCGTTCCGCACCGCGCATGAGACAACACCCGCTCCTGAAGCAACGACGGTCCTCGATACTCACGCTGATGAGGAATCCCCAGGGAAGAACGCCGCCTCGTCCTCGTCCCCCCAACAGGCCAGCCAGAGTGCCACCGGAGCCACCCCAGCGGTGTCGACCGACGCGCCAACTGAGGCGCTGACGCAGGTGCCTACGCCGGCTGGACATGCCCTCCCGGGTGACCAGTCATCTCCCGGAGCACCTCCCGTGTCGGATCCGCCGGCGGGGGACTCGTTCCAACCTCAACTTGATGAGGCAATCTCCTACTCTCTTCCCCAAGCCGATCTTCTCATCGCTGGCCCTCCGCACAAGACCCGGTCGGCCGTTAACGACCAGGTTGTTCGTGCGTTGGCACAGGTCTTTGCGGACTTCAATGTCGACGCACAGGTCACAGGATTCTCACGCGGCCCAACGGTGACACGCTACGAAGTGATCCTCGGTGCCGGCGTGAAAGTGGACAAACTGACGAACCTCTCGAAGAACATCGCCTACGCCGTGGCATCAGCGGACGTGCGGATCCTCGCCCCGATTCCCGGAAAATCAGCGATCGGCATCGAAATCCCCAACGCTGACCGTGAGAACGTTGCCCTCGGCGACGTCCTACGTTCCGGCGCGGCCAAACGCAATGAACATCCCCTCGTAGTTGGCGTCGGTAAAGACGTTGAAGGCGGCTACGTTGTGACGAACCTGGCGAAGACCCCGCACCTGTTAGTTGCGGGTCAAACCGGTTCGGGTAAATCCTCGTTCATTAACTCGATGATTACGTCGATCATGATGCGGGCAACACCGCAGCAGGTCCGGATGATCCTCGTTGACCCCAAGCGCGTTGAATTGACGATCTACGAAGGGATCCCGCACCTGATCTCGCCGATCATCACGGACCCGAAGAAGGCCGCCGAAGCTCTCGAATGGGTGGTCAAGGAGATGGACGCCCGGTATAACGACCTGTCGGACTACGGCTTTAAGCATATTGACGATTTCAACAAAGCTGTGTCCTCGGGGCAGGTCCAAGCAAAACCCGGGCTGAAAAGAACCCTGCACCCCTACCCGTACCTGCTCGTTGTTGTCGACGAATTAGCTGACATGATGATGGTGGCGCCCCGAGACGTTGAAGCGTCAATTCAGCGCATCACCCAGCTCGCGCGTGCTGCCGGTATCCACTTGGTGCTGGCAACGCAGCGCCCCTCCGTGGACGTCGTGACCGGCCTCATCAAAGCGAATATTCCGTCGCGTCTGGCCTTTGCCACGTCCTCGCTCACGGACTCACGGACCATCCTTGACCAGCCCGGTGCGGAGAAACTCATCGGCCAGGGTGACGCTCTCTACCTGCCTGCCGGCGCGTCCAAGCCGATGCGAGTTCAGGGAGCTTGGGTGAGTGAATCGGAAATCCATCAGGTTGTGTCGCACGTCAAGTCGCAGATGCAAGCTCATTATCGCGACGACGTTGTGCCTGAAACGAAGACCGTCAAAGTTGCCGAGGATATCGGCGATGACCTCGACGATCTTCTCCAAGCTGCGGAACTTGTTGTCTCCACGCAGCTGGGATCCACATCCATGCTTCAGCGTAAGCTGCGCGTCGGGTTCGCCCGAGCAGGACGCCTCATGGATCTCCTTGAATCCCGTGAGATCGTTGGCCCGTCGGAGGGATCGAAGGCCCGTCAGGTTCTTGTTCCGCCCGAGCGCCTGCCCGAGGTCCTCGCCCTCCTGCGAGGAGAAGCAACCTCTCTTGACGGCGCCGCCGAACAAGCTGGGAACGAGGCTTCATCCGATGGTGCGTACGAGGCGCAGGCCCACGTGATTTCCGCTGGCTCCACAGGGGACGAGGACGAGGCCGCACCTTCTCTTCAGGGCGCTCAGATGGACGTGCAGAACGATTCGGTTTCCCCTATGAATGTTCAAGGAACTACTGTGGGAGACCAACAGGTCCGAGACGATGACGGCAACGGAACCGGGGTTGATGTGCAAGTCGGCGGAGCTGCGGCTTTGGAGACTACCGCGTCCATGCGTGAGCGTGTGCAAGCGGAGGGAGACCCCTACGCCGGTCACGACTTCGGAGGGAATGCCCCCCAATGGGTCGATGACGAACCCGAAGAAGACGAGGACGCCTGGCAGTTAACCGGCAGATCAGCACACGAGTAGGAAGACCAATTGATGGATAACAATGTTTCACGAGTGGGCGAGTCGACGCAGCCGTCCGCGTTGAATGTTCCCAATGCGTTGACTGTGATCCGTCTGATCCTTGTGCCGGTGTTCCTGTGGCTGTGTTGGCGCGGCTACTTTGCCGACGATGCCACGTGGGCTGCTACGTGGTGGGCCTTCGGCGTGTTTGCCTTCGCGGCGGTCACTGACAAAGTTGACGGTTATATTGCGCGGTCACGCAACCTTGTGACCAACTTCGGGAAAATCGCCGATCCGATTGCTGACAAGGCGCTGACGCTCTCGGCATTCGTTGTCCTCTCGTTGATTGAAATACTGCCGTGGTGGTTCACTCTCCTCATTGCGATACGGGAGCTGGGAATTACCGTGTTGCGCTCCATTTTGCTCCGCCGTGGAATCGTGGTTGCGGCGTCGACGGGCGGCAAGCTCAAGACGGTGCTTCAGATGGGTGCGCTTGGCCTGCTGTTTATTCCGTGGTACCACCTGGCGTTGCTCTACCCCGGTGGTCTGACGTTCTTTACGGTGATGACCTACGCGGGCTTGGTTATCGCTGGCGTTGCTCTGGCAATCACTCTGTGGTCAGGTGCTGAATACCTGATCGCGGGAATCCGACTGTGGAAAGAAGCGGGGGAGTCGGGCGAGGCGGTTGACTCAGACGAGTCGGCTGAAGTAGAGGAAGTGGCTGGCGCTGAGGAGTTGGGCGACGTTGAGGAATTGGCTCCTACTGAGGCGTTGGATGATGCACAGGAATTGGCTCCTGCTGAGGAATTGTCTGGCGGAAGCGATCCGGCTGATCCAGAGGAGTCGCTTGAGTCTGTTGCGGATGAGGGGCCTTTCGTAGGCGCTGACACAGAAAGTGACGGAGAAGCTCAGGAAGCCGCCGAAGAGCCAGATGCTGCGGATGAAAATGAGCTTCCGTTCCTCACCCGGATGGAACGTCGCCGCAGGGAAGGCAGGTAGTCGTCCTCGTTCATTGATGACATCTATTGCAGGCACCCCTAAAAGTTGAGTCCGATACGCTCAAGTTTTTGGGGGTGTTTGCTATGTCATGGAATAGTGCGCGCAACCGCGTCGTTCCAACAGTATGACGACTCAAACCTTTCATCGTGGACCCGTTTCCACCATTTCATCACGTGAGTTCGGTGTGCGTAACAGCGTGCGTCCAAGCTACTCTCAGACTATGACAACAACACGCACACCGGTACCGCTCCTGCGCAATGAACTGGGAGATGTCTTGCGCAGGTTGCGTCAAAAGCAAGGTCGGACATTGCGTGAAGTGTCTTCGGAAGCTCAGGTGTCCCTTGGGTACCTGTCGGAAGTTGAACGTGGGCAGAAAGAAGCGTCTTCGGAACTCCTTGAGGCGATCGCGACGGCGCTCAACGTCCCGCTGTGGTTCGTGTTGCGTGAGGTCTCTGATCGCATGGCAATGATTGACGGCGTCGTTGTTCCCGACACTGTGCCTGATGATCTCGTTCCGGTTGCTCTGATCTCGTAATCGTGAAGATGTCAGAATTTTGGGAGGCTGTCGCCGACGTGTACGGCGACAGCCTCGGTCGTTCCTACGTGGCTGATCTCTATCTTCCACAGTTGCGTTCGACTGCATCCGAGGCCCTTGGGCGCGGAGAAAAACCACAAGTTGTCTGGGAAGCGCTTGTGAGTGAAACCGGACACGGTGACGACGCGCGGTGGATTCATCGAATTGATCCTAAAGAACGCGCGCGTCGAAGGTGACAACGTTCTGGGAATGAACGTATCTCGCAGATGACACTCGATCGTCGCTGAGTGTGGTGTTTCGTTCATTCGGTGGTTCTGGTCGGCGCGTCGCTCGCATCGAACACCTGTTCCATTTACTCTAGGTGGTGGCGACGCCGGGCAAGCGATCCTTAGAGAATTATCCACAGGGGATAGCGGAGCGTTCGGAAATGCCAATGGTCGGGCATATCGTCGTTGTGTGACCTCGGAGAGGGGTTGGCACGAAGACCAGAACGGTAATGAGTCGGAGAGGCTCCGGAACAGGAAGGGTGGGCAATGGCCGCTGCACGCAAGAAAAACACCTCAACATCGGGTGTAGGAAATGATCGCAATAAGGCTCTCGAACTTGCGCTCTCGCAGATCGATAAGCAGTTCGGCAAAGGCTCGGTTATGCGCCTTGGTGATGATTCACGTCCTCCTGTTCAGGTGATTCCCACAGGATCCCTGGCTCTAGATGTTGCCCTGGGGGTCGGGGGGCTTCCGCGAGGTCGCGTCATCGAGATTTACGGTCCGGAATCTTCGGGTAAAACCACCGTTGCTCTTCATGCCGTTGCCAGCGCTCAAAAGGCCGGCGGTAATGCGGCATTCATCGATGCTGAACACGCCCTCGATCCCGTGTACGCTCGCGCACTGGGAGTTGATACGGATGCTCTGCTGGTGTCGCAGCCCGACACGGGTGAGCAAGCGCTTGAAATCGCCGACATGCTGATCCGTTCTGGCGGCATCGACATTATCGTCATTGACTCGGTTGCCGCCCTCGTCCCGAAGGCAGAAATTGAAGGAGAGATGGGGGATTCTCACGTTGGTCTCCAGGCCCGTCTCATGAGTCAGGCACTGCGAAAGATCACGGGTGCCCTGTCCGCCACCGGAACAACGGCAATTTTTATTAACCAGCTGCGCGAAAAGATCGGCGTATTCTTCGGATCTCCTGAAACAACAACCGGTGGTAAGGCCCTGAAGTTCTACGCCTCCGTTCGCATTGACGTCCGGCGTATCGAAACCCTCAAAGAGGGGCAGAACCCCGTGGGTAACCGGACTCGGGCGAAGATCGTCAAGAACAAGATGGCCCCTCCTTTCAAGCAGGCAGAGTTCGACATCGTCTACGGCAAGGGGATTTCACGCGAAGGGTCGATCATCGATATGGGTGTCGACTCGGGGATCATTCGCAAATCGGGTTCATGGTTCACCTACGGCGATGACCAGCTTGGACAAGGCAAAGAGAATGTCCGGCAGTTCTTGAGCGATAACCCTGAGCTGGCCAATGAAATCGAAGGAAAAATTCTTGCTGCCCTGGGCATTGGGGATCATGCTGACGCCGTGGGAGAAGAGAACCAGGACACAGAAGCTCTGATGGCATCGCCCTCGGATATCGATCCGTTGGAAGACGCGGGATTCTAAAGACTCATGGTCAGCTACCGTGATCCGGAGGAATATCCGGAACTGGGAGTAAAAGCCCATCACGACCGGCGGTCAACGATCGAACGACTACGGGCGATGCGGGAGAAGAATTCTCGGCTCAGCGGTGTCGAGGCTATTGAGTCGGCGCGAGAAGTGGCGTTGCGCAAACTCGATGCGCGTGCGCACTCGCGTAGTGAGCTCCTGACTGCAATCACGTCACGGGGCTTTACAGACACCGTTGCCCGCGAGGTTGTTGACCGGCTTGAAAAAGCTGGTCTGGTCGATGACCAACAGTTCGCAAACATGCTTGTCAGAGAGCGTTTTTCTCAGTCAGGAAAAAGCGGGAGAGCCCTCGTTGAAGATCTTCGACGCAAAGGCTTTACCTCGCAGATCATCGACGAAGCGATGCGTCAGATCACCACCGAAGACGAGGCAGATCGGGCTCGACAGCTGGTTGACAAGAAGATGCGGTCGATGCGGGGCGTCACCCGAGACCAAGCCTATCGGCGGCTCGCAGGAATGCTGGGGCGAAAGGGATACCCCCCAGGGGTGGCAACCGCGATCATCCGAGACGCTCTCGCACAGCATCATTGGGGAAACCCCGACAGTGACACCTGGGATGGGAGTGACTCAGCGATACCGTAGGGCCATGAACGACGAACACATCGCCGATATTCTGCGCCTATTGGGTGAGCGTCATGAGACGATTGCGACCGCCGAATCATTGACCGGGGGAGCTGTCTGCGCTCGGCTTGTCGACATCCCCGGGGCCTCTGCCGTTGTCCGTGGAGGAATCTGCACCTACGCGACGGATGTGAAAACTCAAGTTCTCGGAGTTGACGCTGAGAATCTTCAACGAACCGGCCCCGTCGATGCCGAGGTTGCCCTCGATATGGCCCGAGGGGTGCAGCGGCTCCTTAGAGCATCTATCGGTATCGCAACAACCGGTGTTGCCGGACCGGGGCCACACGATGGTCACCCCGCCGGAACCGTCTATATTGCATGCGTCATGAAGGAAGGAGCATGGCATCGCAAATACCATTTCACCGGTGAGCGAAGCGCTGTTCGTCGGCAGGCCGTTGACGCTGCTCTTGAACTTCTTGAGCACTGTCTCACCACGTATTCCCAATAGACTCTGAGCACCACCATTCAGGCCGCCACGAACCAGCGCCCCGCTGGGGGAGCCTGCCAGTTCAATCGCCGCGATACGCGAATCACCACCGATGAGATCTTGAAGGTCACTCATTGCACACTTACCACAATCGAAGAGTGCCAGTGACCCGACTACACTCAGGGACGATGAACACCCAGGACACACCTACGCTCCGTGAAACGCCGGCTCATCCTCGTACCTATGCCGTGCGCACACTCGGATGCCAGATGAACGAACACGACTCCGAACGCATGGCGGGCCTGCTGGAACAAGCGGGACTCGTTCCCGTTGAGAAGGTTCCTGAAGCTGCGCTCCGCGCAACCGATGCCGGAGACATGGGAGCCGACGTCGTCGTCATCAACACGTGCTCTGTGCGTGAAAACGCTGCGACCAGGCTATTTGGAAATCTTGGTCAGCTTGCGGCTGTCAAACGTGAACGTCCGGGAATGCAGATTGCCGTGGGTGGGTGCCTCGCCCAGCAGATGCGTGACGGCATCATCGAAAAAGCCCCGTGGGTAGATGCCGTATTCGGCACGCACAACATTGACGTGCTTCCCGTGCTCCTCAAACGAGCCGAACACAATCGTCGTGCCGCCGTTGAAATCGAAGAATCCCTCAAGGTATTCCCATCGACACTCCCAACTCACCGCGAATCCGTCTACGCAGCCTGGGTGTCGATCTCCGTTGGATGCAACAACACGTGCACCTTCTGCATCGTTCCTCATCTTCGAGGCAAGGAACGCGACCGGCGCCCCGGCGAAATCCTCTCCGAAGTTCAAGCCGTCGTGGACCAAGGAGCAATTGAAGTGACACTCCTGGGACAGAACGTCAATTCCTACGGCGTGGGATTTGGAGACCGCGGAGCATTCGCAAAACTCCTCAGGACAGTGGGCTCGGTGGACGGGCTTGAACGCGTACGATTCACATCACCGCATCCGGCGGCCTTCACCGATGACGTCATCGAAGCGATGGCCGAAACCCCGACGGTGATGCCTAGTCTCCACATGCCGCTTCAATCCGGATCAGATGAGGTGCTGCGGCACATGCGCCGGTCCTATCGACGCAAGAAATTCATGGGCATCCTTGACCGGGTGCGCGCCGCGATTCCTCAAGCGGCGATCACCACTGACATCATCGTCGGATTCCCAGGTGAAACCGAAGACGATTTTCAGGCCACGCTTGATGTTGTTGAAGAAGCCCGGTTCTCCTCCGCATACACCTTCCTTTATTCACCCAGGCCGGGCACACCCGCGGCTGACCGCGATGACCAGGTACCTGCCGACGTTGCGCTTGAACGCTACCAGCGTCTCATTGCGCTCCAGGAACGCATCAGCACCGAAGACAACACAGCTCTCGTCGGAACAGAGGTTGAGGTCCTGGTGTCCCAAGGGGATGGACGCAAAGACGAAAAAACTCAGCGGATTTCCGGTCGGGCACGAGACAACCGCCTCGTCCATGTGGCGTTGCCCTCGGGATTGCCTCAGGATCAGGTGCCTCGTCCCGGAGATATGATTCGCGCAACCGTGACCTACGGGGCACCGCACCACCTCATCGCCGACTCCGGTGTGGAAAACGGCGGACTCTTTCAGATCCGTCGGACCCGTGCGGGAGATGCGTGGGCACAGCGCCAGATCGCCCCAGAACCCGATCACGCACCCGTGTCGCTGGGAATCCCAGCGATTCGCCCACGCTCGGAGGCGAAGGTGGATCGGCCTACTTCTTGAGTATCGGCCTACTTCTTGAGTTGCGTGACGATCTTCGGCAGTTCAAGCACCGCCTGAACGGTGACCGTCACCCCTCGGCGAATCATCGCGTGGATCTGGCGATCGGACATGCCAGCACCAACGAAGAACGGCGTTGTCAGGGTGAAACCATACAGTGAATCCATGTGAACTGGCGTGGCCTTCGGTTGAAGATGCTCAGTATTCCACGTGTTCGCAGCTTGGATGAGTTCCTCCATCCCCAATTCGGGGAAACTGTCAGATGACAGCACAGGACGCGCCTCGCACTGGAACCAGGGGGAGTCCGCTGGTTCCTGATGGAGACGAATCTGTAGGTTATTCACCACCGTGACGATGGCGAATTCGTGGCGGGTATGAGGGAAGCCATCGCCCTCGAGAACTGCTTCGATGCGATCAAGGGTCAGTGGTTCAACGTCGGTTCCCCACTTCGCAGCGATCTCATCGGCTGAGAGCGAGTGTGAGGAGTCATCTTCTGAGGACAGCGCGGGTGACGATGGGTGTTCAGACGAATCCGAACCCGATGAATCGGGGTCTGGAATCCGTGATGCTTTGCCCTCGTCATCGAAGGTAAATGACGTCCATTCAGGCATTGGGGGTCTCCTTGGTCCACGGATCCGGGAATTGTTCATCGAAGAAATTCATCGTGGCGATCGTTGCGATGATGAAGTGTCGTACTTCGCTTTCAAGTTGTTCGTCACTTGCTCCAACGACCCAGTTGAAGACATGATGCATCCGGATGTTGATGAATCCTTGATCATTGATCGAGGTCGTGATCTTGGGGATGTACGTTGTTGCATTCCGTTGGACCACCGCTTCGGTCACCGCTGCTCGGTGAGCCATGTTGAATGAACGTGGCCATTCAGCAATTCCCTGAGCTGGATGCCCAGGGGGCATGATGATGCGGATTGTCCGGTTAGTGAAGATCGCAGCGACCTGGTCGTTTCCTGCAATGAATGGCGTCAGCCCGATTGAACGCAGCGCCGTGCTCACGCGGTCAAGGGTGACTGCGGGAGTCTGTGATTCAGTCATGAGTCATAGCCTAGTGTGAGAACGAGGTCAGTGGCGGATTCAATGATTGGCGAGGACGAGCGCTCACCCTCCTACACTAGAGCCTACGGCCAGGTGAGGGTTGGCCTTAAGGCTATGGTGAGTGTGGCGAAGGAAAGACTCTCTCATCTGCTGGAACAGACGAAAGGTGGGAATGCGAGTGACGAACGACGAAGCGTACCGGCTCATTGTTGCGGTTGTCGGTCCGACTGCGTCTGGAAAGTCCGATGCCGCCTTGGATTTGGCTGAGAAACTGCCGGGGTGGCTGGGAGCAAATGCGGGTGAACTCGTCAGTGCGGATGCCCTTCAGCTGTACCGCGGGATGGATATTGGGACGGCAAAAACTCCTGTTGACGAGCGGCGCGGAATTCCTCATCATCAAATCGACGTTCTCGACGTCACAGACGAAGCCTCCGTTGCTGTGTACCAGCAGCGAGCCCGAGCTGATGTTGACGCGATCCACTCTCGTGGGAATGTCGCTGTTGTGGCAGGTGGGTCCGGTCTCTATCAGCGTGCGCTTCTTGACGTCATGGAATTCCCCGACCATGATGCTGCGATCCGCGAACGCCTCGAAGGTGAAGCTGAGGGACCTGCGGGCGCGCGGGGACTTCATGAGCGATTGGCGGACCTCGATCCCGTGTCAGCTCAGCGAATTGACCCTCACAATGCGCGCCGTATCATCCGCGCCCTTGAGGTCATTGAAATCACAGGGAAACCGTATTCGTCCTCGATGCCGCAGCGAACCTTTGTGCGTCCGGCTCTGATGGTGGCGATCCGCCGTGACCTGAGTGAACTTGACGACCGGATCAATCGCCGGACGCGGCGCATGTTTGCTGATGGGCTGATCGAAGAGACACGCGCCCTCATTGACGTTGGCCTACGCCGGGCGCGTACCGCCTCGAAAGCCACGGGTTACTCACAGGCGTTGGCGGTCATTGACGGGGTGATGAGCGAGGACGAGGCCATCGAGTCCGTTGCCTTGGCAACCCGTCAGCTGGCACGTCGTCAGCTCAAATGGCTTCGCCCTGACCCGCGGGTCCACTGGCTTGAGGCCCCCGAATCTTCGAGTGCGTCGCCTGGGAGCGGGGGAGGTGCAGCCTCACAGTCAGCGTGGCTTGACGAGGTCCGCAGGCTCATTGACGCTCGCGGGTGAAACACGCGGGCTGGGTGAGCCCAGCAGTCGGCGCCGTTATTCGTCGTGCGTGAGGCGGACTTCGATGATGCGATAGCCCTTCTTTGAGGCAATTTTCTTCGCGGCATATCCGTTGGTATTCAGCCACGATATGAGGGAATCGGCACCGAGGTTGCGTTGGACAACCAGATAGGCTGCGCCGTCGGGAGTGAGAAGATCGATCCACGAGGTCAACATCTCATGCATGGATTCTTTGCCCACACGCACGGGAGGATTCGACCAGATGACATCGAAACGCACGTCCTGCGTCCGCGCCATCGCGAGGGCGGTTTCGGCGAGCATTGACCGAACATTTGGGCAGTCGTTGGTCTGTGCATTGCGCTGGGTGAGATCAACGGCACGGGAGTTGACGTCAACGGCCCAGACCTGTGCACCGGGGGATTCGGCGGCCATCGTGACGGCCAGCGGTCCCCATCCGCATCCAAGATCAAGGAATCGACCGGACGCGGGTAATTGCGGAGCTTGGGCAAGAAGCTGTCGTGTTCCCAGGTCGAGGCGATGCGAAGAAAATACTTTCGACGACACCTGCATCTGGAGGTCGTGGCCGCGTGATTCAATGAAAAGCAGACGAAGGTCGGACTCGTCGGCGGGGGATTGGTCGGCAAAATACTGGTCTTCCACGCGCTTAGAGTACCTGTCTTTTCTCTTGAACGTGCGACACTAGACGTCAATACCCCACGTGAGTGATACCCGAATCGCGCGACTGGAGCGTGCGATGAGGATTGAGCCACTTAAGCCACCGATGAACAAACGAGCAGTAATGAAAGGGGCCGCATGGCCACATCTCGCAGCGCCCATGATCCGCAGCTGATTGTCGAGGACGATGCCGCGACACCGCACAGCGAGCTGACTCAGGAGCAGGAGGCGCGTGCCCATGATGTTGTCGCGCGGATCCTTGCCCGCCAGGCAAGTGCGCTGGTATCAACGCAGGGACAGGACCATTCCCTCGATGCCGGTGAGTGGGAAAAGGATGCTCGTGCGGGAACGCGACGTGTTCGCGGATTCACTCAGGACCGATCGGAAATTTCCGAGGTCGAATACCGGCAGGTGCGTCTCGAACGCGTCGTCCTCGTGGGCTTACGGACCTCGGGAACCCAGGAGGAGGCGGAAAACTCCCTTCGTGAGCTTGCCGCCCTTGCTCAAACCGCAGGATCTGAGGTCTGTGATGCCGTGATCCAGAGGCGAACCCATCCTGATCCGAAAACCTATCTGGGCAAGGGCAAGGCCACGGAGCTTGCCGAGATCGTGCGCGCACATGACGCAGACACAGTGATCGTTGACGAGGAATTGGCGCCGTCGCAACGTCGCGGACTTGAGGATGTTGTCGACGCGAAAGTGGTTGACCGGACCGCACTGATTCTTGATATTTTCGCCCAGCACGCCAAATCACGTGAAGGCAAAGCACAGGTTGAGTTGGCTCAGCTTGAGTACCTTCTTCCGCGTCTACGCGGGTGGGGTGAGTCGATGTCGCGGCAGGCCGGAGGTCGTGTTGCTGCGGGTGCAGGTATCGGTTCGCGAGGGCCCGGTGAAACAAAAATTGAGCTTGACCGCCGACGGATCCGCACTCGCATGGCGAAGCTCAGAGAAGAGATTCGCAAGATGGAACCGGCACGGCGAACCCAACGCCTGTCGCGCCGAAAGGGGAGCGTGCCGTCGGTAGCGATCGCGGGTTACACGAACGCCGGGAAGTCGACGCTACTTAATCGCCTCACGGGCGCGGGAATCCTCGTCGAGGACGCGCTTTTTGCAACGCTTGACCCGACGGTTCGTCAGACGCGCAGCGCCGATGGACGCGTCTACACACTCACCGACACAGTGGGTTTCGTTCGCCGTCTTCCAACGCAGCTCGTTGAGGCTTTTCGGTCGACGCTGGAGGAAATTGGCGAGGCCGACGTCATTGTCCACGTCGTTGATGCCGCCCACCCAGATCCCCAGGGACAGATTGACGCCGTCCGCGAGGTCTTGTCGACGATTGATGGAGTTGATGACATCACCCAGCTCCTCGTATTCAACAAAGCGGACCTCGCAGCGCCCGAACACATCGCCTGGCTACGCACCGCATATCCCGACGCCGTCATCATGTCCGCCTACACGGGAGATGGAGTCGATGAGGCTCTTGGCAGGATTGAGGCCCTCTTGCCCAGACCTCACAGGGCCATCGACTGCGTGATTCCCTATTCGCGCGGTGAACTCATCAATCTCATTCACGAGGACGGAGAGATCGACCTCGAGGAATATGACCCTCAGGGAACCCACGTGGTTGGTCGAGTTCCCGAGCATATCTTCGCGCTGCTGTCAGATGTCGTGGGGACTGGCGCCGGGAGTCAAGGACGCTGATGTGAGTTCCGATCATGTGATTAACGAGGACGAGGACGCCAGCGCTGAGGCTGTTGACGTCACGGCACGTGTCCTTGATGCTGTTGTTGCACATATGGGTGGTGCTGCGCGTTCTGGGCAGCAGGATATGGCCAGGGTCGTCAGCCGCGCCATGAGTGCTCGCGAACACGTCATCGTTCAGGCTGGCACAGGGACCGGTAAGTCACTGGGATACCTTGTGCCACTCCTCGTTGATTGTGCACGTCGGGGGAATCGAGGTCTTGTCTCCACGGCAACCTTGGCGCTCCAACGTCAAATCCTCGTCAAGGATGCTCCAGCGGTTATTGACGCTGTGGCCGAGCACACCGGGGTGCGGCTGCGCGTCGCCGTGCTCAAAGGCTGGTCGAACTACCTGTGCCTCAACCGCATATCCGGCGGGTATCCCGATGAGGATGCCCTGTTTTCCCTCGAGGGGTCCGACACTGAGAAGTCGGATGCCGCAGACCGATATGCAACGGACAGTGGGCGCGAGATCATTCGCCTACGCGAATGGGCGAAGACAACCGATACGGGAGACCGGGATGATCTGACCCCCGGCGTCCCCGACCTTGTGTGGCGGCGCGCCAGCGTGTCGAAACGCGAATGTCTGGGTAAAACCTGTCCTTTCATCAATGAATGTTTCGCCCAACGCGCCCGAGAAACAGCCAACGACGCAGACGTCGTCGTGACGAACCACTCTCTTTTTGGGATCAACGCCACCGGCGACACAGACCTCTTTCCCGGTATCAACGCCGTTGTTATTGACGAGGCACACGAGCTTGCCGGACGAGTAAGAGATCAAGCCCGCGTGGATCTGTCACAATCCCTCGTCACCCGCGTTGCCAGAACGCTGCGCACCCACGCGAAAATCAGCGTCTCCGCCCTCGAAAAAGGGGCAATAGCTTTGGGGAGTGCGCTTGAGCCTCTGGACGAGGGGCTACTCGTTGAACGTCCCGAAGCCCTGCGCGACGCGCTCATCGACGTCAACGATGCGCTTGGACAGGCAGGAAGGGAACTGAAGAACTCATCTGTCGATGCTGCATCGAAAACACTTGCCAGAGCCGCGATTGACGAGCTCGCCGAAGCGATCGCAGCGTGGTCGGCGGACCCCGAGCGGATGATCACATGGGTGACGCGTCCCGACGTCGGCAGTGAACATCTCAACCTCGCTCCGCTCGACGTTGCCCCCGCGCTCGGGAGCCGCGGTTTCGGTGACCGACCCGCGATCCTCACATCCGCCACACTTAAGCTCGGTGGCTCCTTTACGTCGATCGCCCACGACTGTGGTTTATCGATCTCGGGTCAACCGTGGAATGGGATCGACGTAGGCACGCCCTTCGTTCCGCAAAGCCAGGGAATCCTCTACACGGCCGCGCATATTCCGCCTCCTGGACACTCTGGTCCATCGCCGCAGGTTCTCGATGAACTCGTTGACCTTGTTCGCGCCGCCGGAGGTGGAACCCTCGCTCTCTTTTCCTCATGGAAAGCCGCGCAAGCAGGAGCCCAAGCCCTACGCAAAGACACCGAGTTTCCCATCCTCATGCAAGGGGAAGACACCGTGTCTGCCCTCGTCACCCGATTCCGTGAGGACACCGACTCCTGCCTCGTGGGAACCCTCTCCCTCTGGCAGGGCGTCGATGTTGTTGGACACTCATGTCGCCTCGTCGTCATTGATCGGATCCCCTTCCCACATCCGGAGGACCCGGTCGCCCAGGCGCGCTCGCGGGATGCCGAGCGTCGGGGGCTCAACGGATTCCGCACAGTGTCGCTGACACATGCGTCGCTGCTCATGGCTCAGGGTGCGGGGCGACTGTTGCGATCCGTTTCGGATCGGGGAGTAGTTGCCGTTCTCGACTCCCGGTTATCAACGAAATCCTACGGGGCGTTCATCCGAGCATCGATGCCGCCTTTGTGGCCAACAGAGGATCCGGACGTGGTGCGCAGTGCGCTTCAACGGCTACGTGATTCCTCAGGTGATGCGTGACAGCCTCAGCGGACGGGACAATCAGCCCAGATGAGACGAGGCCTGCTCTCCTATACTTTCAGGTGACGACAGGCCTCGTTGTTCTCGCCTGACACGCCACATTGTCCGGTACGTCAGAGACCACAGCCCGCGAGTGAAACGGAGAGTTCGATGGAATCGCAAGCACAGACCCTCTACCCGGCTAAGTCAGCAGGTCGTCCCTCGAAAATTGCCATTATCGGTGCCGGAGCCGTGGGAACGGCCGTTGCCTACGCGTGCGCGATGCGTGGAGATGCGCGCTCTATCGTTCTTCACGACATCAACAAAGCAAAGGTTGAGGCTGAAGCCCTTGACATTGCGCACGGGATCCAATTCACTCCATCGGGATCGATTGAAGGTTCCGATGACGTTGAGATCGTCCGGGGTTCTGACCTGGTGATCGTCACCGCAGGAGCCAAGCAGAAGCCCGGACAGTCGCGCCTCGACTTGGCGGAGTCAACGGTGAACCTCATGCGAACGATTGTTCCGAACCTGCAAAACGTTGCACCCGATGCTGTTTTTATGTTCATCACCAACCCCGTTGACGTTGTCACCTATGCGGCAATGAAAATTACCGGACTTGAGCGCAACCGGGTTTTCGGTTCGGGAACCGTGCTGGATACGTCGCGTCTGCGCTACCTGGTGTCACGCGAAACGGGTGTGGCCACGCAGAATATCCACGCCTATGTTGCCGGTGAACACGGTGACTCCGAGGTTGCTCTGTGGTCGTCCGCTGAAATTGGCAACGTGCCGCTCACTCAGTGGGGGCCAACGCTGTCGGGTCGGACTTTCGATGCGGAACTGCGTTCATCGATCGCCCAAGAGGTTGTTGACTCCGCGTACAAAATCATCGAAGGAAAAGGCGCAACGAACTACGCGATCGGTCTGGCCGGCGCCAACATTGCGGGTGCTGTTCTGCGCGATGAGAACCGCGTGCTGACCGTATCAACGTATCTTGACGACTGGGCGGGAATCTCGGATGTGTGTATGGCCGCTCCGACGATTGTTGGTCGCTCTGGTGCGGGTCGGGTCCTCAATCCACCGCTGACCGAGCGCGAGCGTGACGGACTGCGTCAGTCCGCGGATCGTCTGCGCGAGGTCGCGCGTTCCCTCGGTTTCTGATCTGCCAGAATATCGGGATTTTCACCTGTGCCCAGGGTGACCGCGTTCCGTTGTCGTGCCCTTTGATCATGCCAGCTCTGTGTGCGCGGGGCCGCCGTGTGGGAAGGCGCGTTCGTCCTCGTCAATGACCTGATGAGGCGGCGTGTTCAGAGGGCGCGAATAACTGTGACGACCTTGCCGAGGATCGTTGCTTCATCCCCAAGAATCGGTGCATAGTCGGTGTTGCGCGGCAGGAGCCAGATGTGTCCCTCGGCCCGTGAGAGGACTTTGACGGTGGCTTCCCCGTCAATCATTGCGGCAACGATCTCACCCTCATGCGCATCGGGTTGCGACCGGACGACAACGTAGTCGCCGTCGAGGATACCGGCATCAATCATCGATTCGCCCGAGACCTCAAGCATGAAGAGATCTCCGCGCCCCGTCATCCGTGTTGGCAGTTGGAAAACATCTTCGATGTGCTGCTGCGCGGTAATCGGTGCGCCCGCAGCGATCCTCCCAACAAGCGGGATTGGTGCGCCGTCGTCGTCAACTGCGCCGGCGGGAATATCGAGGGTAACAACACGGGCTTTGGGTGTGATGTGCTCAGCCGCGTGCTCGGGCGCAACGTCACCTGCCTGCGATCCTCCTGACACCGCGTTCGTTTCATTGACGAGGACGGCCTTGGCCAGTGCTGAGAGCTCGATTGCGCGGGGGAGTCCCGCGATGCGTTGGATATAGCCCTGACGTTCAAGGATGTCGAGATGATGCTTGACCGTTGACGGAGAGGACAGGCCAACCCGTTCGGCAATTTCACGCACTGATGGGGGGAAGGCACGTTTTTCAAGGGCCTCGTGGATGACCGCGAGAATCTCGCGCTGACGTTTGCTCAGTGGAGTCTGTGGTGCCATCTCAGCGTCCTTTCGTTGTGTGCCTGCGGTCATGGCGCATCCTTTTCCTGTGAGCTTCCTCATAGGACAGTCGAGGGGGTGCCGCAAATGCCTATGGGTGCTGATGCACTTGTGTGTGTCAGGTTAAGCGAGTTTCGATCGAAAGTGAAACATCTGTTCGAGCGGGTCTCGACTTCACCGTGACACCATGATATCGTACATGTGTTCGACGAACAGATGTTCGATCAGTTCTGAGTGAAAGAGGAGATGATCGTGATGAACACACGGGTCGTTGGTGGAATGGAGTATGGGGCTACGCGTCGTCCTCATCTTGAGGTCGTTCCTGATCGTCCTGAGGCTCAGGTCCGCGATATTTTCTCAGCACCATCGGCAGTTCGGCGCCGCCAAGTGCTTCGCCAGGAAGATCCTGCAATGCATCGTCGCCCTGTATGCGCTTCAGCTCGGCATCGTCAAGCTCCGGTGACGGTGAGCCTCGCCCCTGTTCGCGCAGACGTTCTCAAACGGGTCGTGATGGGCGTTGTTGTGGCGCTCGTGCTGGCGCTTGTGGGGATCGGAGCGGGGATTCTGGCTCAACCGGCAGCCTATGCGGGAGAAACGCGGGTTCATTCGGTTGCCGCAGGGGAATCACTGTGGAGTCTCGCCGCAGGTGTTACCAGTGATCGTCCGCTCGAAGACATCGTTGTTGATATCGAGTCCTTGAATAATCTTGATGGGGCACTCACGGTCGGCCAAAAGGTTGTCCTTCCCGTTCGCTAGCGAGGTTTTCGCTCAGGGAAGACGACAACAGCGGGGGAAAGCGTGTAGCGTTAGAACGTGCATTGTCCCTTCTGTCAGAATCCCGATTCCCGGGTCGTCGACACCCGAATTGCCGACGATGGTGCATCAATTCGCAGGCGCAGGGAATGTACCACCTGTAAAAAGCGTTTCACCACCCTTGAAACGTCCTCCTTCCAAGTCGTGAAGCGCTCGGGTGTCGTTGAACCCTTTTCCCGCATGAAGGTTGTTTCCGGGGTGAAGCAGGCCTGCCAGGGGCGTCCCGTTAACGAGGACGATCTGGCGATTCTCGCGCAAAAGGTTGAGGAACAGCTGAGATCAACCGGAGTATCGAACGTCTCGTCAGACGAAGTGGGCAAAGCGATTCTCCCGTTCCTCAGAGAACTTGATGAGATCGCCTACCTGCGTTTTGCCTCCGTGTACCGGTCGTTTAATTCCCTCGAAGACTTTGAGGAAGCTATAGCGACACTGCGTGGACGAGCCTCTGGTGACAAAGCCCCCGGTCGTGGGAGAGGCAGGCGTAAAGCCTCGTCGACACGGGTTTCAGAGAGCGCGCCAACGCTTCTGGATCAGTAACGGCGGGTCAGTCCTTTGGTTCCTTCTTCGAGGTGAGGCGGCGCAGAGTCTCTTTCGTCAGATCTGCCGCGTTCATTACCTGCTCACGGACCTTCTTACGTGTGACCTTCCCCAACTGCGTGCGCGGCAATTCACTCATGACAACGATCTGCCGTGGCAGAGCGTAATGAGCCAGAGACTTCGACGCCCACTCACGCAAATCGGCAAGCGTCACGGAAGCACCTGCCTCAAGGACAACAGCGGCAACAACGTCTTCACCTGACGTTCCCGCGGGCAGGCCGACAACAGCGACGTCACGTACTCCCGGCATCGTGCGAACCGCGTCCTCAACCTGGCTGGGATACACGTTGAATCCGGAAAAGTTGATCATTTCCTTCCGGCGATCAGCCATGACAATGAAACCGTCGGAGAGCTGAACAAGATCACCCGTGCGCAGCCAATCGTCTAAGAAAACCTCAGCGGATTCCTCAGGTCGGTTCCAGTATCCGGAGAATACTTGGGGGCCGCGGGCAATGAGTTCGCCGATTTCGCCCTCGTCCACGTCACGACTGGGATCCTCAGGATCAACAATCCGGATCTCTGTAGACGGATAGGGAATCCCCAAAGCGCCAGGACGCCGTGCGTTCGACAGAGGTGACCCAAGGATGATGGGAGATGCTTCGGTCATCCCGTACCCCTCGATCATCAGGCCCCCGGTTGCCTCTTCCCACTGTTGAGCAAGCTCTTGAGACAGAGGCATCGCACCTGAGAGGGAGAATCGCATGGAATGCAGATCGACATCCATGTCCTCAGCGGAGGCGAGCAGACGCTGATACATCGGTGGTACACCCAGGAAGAACGTACAGGGCAGACGGCGTTGCGCAGTGAGAATCAGGGTCGTATCAAACTTGGGGAATAGAGCAATAGTGGCACCAAGCCGCAGCCCGGCGAGGAATCCGATGGTGAAACCAAAGGCGTGGAACAGGGGGAGAACGCAGTAGAAAACCTCGGCGCCCTCGTGGAGTACGGGCACCCACGTTGCGGACTGTTCAACATTCGACAAAAGATTCTCGTGGCTGAGCGCCGCAGCCTTCGGTACGCCAGTGGTTCCACCCGTGTGAATCAGCAGAGCAATGTCGCGTGGAGTGGAGGGGCATTCGCCCTTCCACGGGGCAACCCGGTTGACCATGTCGTCCCACGAGATCGCCCACGACGGCATCGATGCCGTCAACTCGTTCTTGCGAACACGAGCCGACTTGACCGGCAGATGGAGGAGGAACTGGGATGCGCGCGGCAACCCCTTGGTCAGGTCCATCGAAAACACGCGAACAGTGGGTTCGAGGAACGAGAGTTTTTCAAGCGATTTCGACCATGCAACAACAACGCGTGCCCCGTGGTTATCGAACTCGTGCTCAAGTTCCTGGGCGGGGGCCAAGGGATTGTGCTCAACAACGATTCCGCCGATGAGCATCGTTGCCAGCACAGCAACAGCATGCTGGGGACAGTTCGGCATGATGAGTGCGACTCGATCACCGGGACTCACGCCCGCTCGTTTGAGAACAGTTGCCCCCTTGCGGGCCTGCTCAACAAGTTCACCGTATGTTGTTTGCCGTGAAAAGAAGTCAAGTGCTGGACGATCAGGGTAGCGACGAGCGACGTCCTCGAGCATCTGCGGGATCGTCATACGGGGAATGTCGATGGTTGTTGCAACTCCCGGGGCGTAACCCGCGTGCAACGAGGTGGTTAACGACATGTTCTATCCCATCCTGTGTGCCGTGACTTCAGATGAACAACCAAATCCTACGCTAGCGTAGGTTAGGTCGTGATTTCACGAGATACTGAGAATTCAGCGAGCAGCGCACGCCACGCGGCGCTCAGTCCCAGCGAGCCCGTGCATTCTTCTCGGCATTTTTACGCCCTCGTGAATGCCCGGTCTCAGCGCGCCCAGTCCCAGCGTGGCCAGGGTAAGCCCAGCTACGCGGGCACCGCGACAAACCCCAGCTGAGATCACAGTGGGGTGACGGTAAGACGAATCGTGTCTTTCATCTGGCGGATCTTGTCAATTGCCTCGGTGGGCAGCTCGGAGGAAATGTCGGTGAGCACGTATCCGGTGGGACCGGAGGTGGAGAGAATCTGGCCGCCGATATTTGCCCCCGCATCGGCGAAGGTGTGGTTGATCGTCGCCAAAACACCCGGCGTGTTCTTGTGGATCAAGCGAATGCGGTAGCGCGAATCAGCGGAGATCGGCAGTTGAAGATTCGGCATGTTGACGCTCATGTCAGTGGAGCCAGAGTGGTTGAAATCAGCGAGCTTTGCTGACACGAAACGGCCAATGTCGTACTGTGCTTCTTCCGTGGAACCACCAATGTGAGGAGTGAGAATGACGTTGTCGAGCTTGACCAGCGGAGACTCGAAGGGGTCTCCGTTCTTCTTTGGTTCCTCGGGGAAGACATCAATTGCTGCGCCGCCGAGGTGCCCGGATACCAGAGCCTTGTGGAGGGCATCAACGTCGACAACGAAACCGCGGGAGAGGTTAATGAAGAGAGCTCCCGGTTTCATCATGTGGAATTCACGTTCGCCAATGATGTTCAAGTTTGTGGGTTGGCCGTCAACGTGGATTGAAATGATGTCGGCTTCACGTAACACGGATTCCATCGTTGGCATCTGGGTTGCATTGCCGAGGGCGAGGCGTTCAGCAGCGTCGTAAAAAATGACGTTGAGCCCCATTGCTTCGGCGAGAACTGACAGCTGTGTGCCGATGTTCCCGTAGCCGATGATACCGAGGGTGTGTCCGCGAACCTCGTGGGAGCCTTCCGCTGACTTGTCCCAGATTCCTCGGTGCATACGGGAGTTCTTGACTGTGACGCGGCGGGTGAGGTCAATGATTTCGCCGATGGCGAGTTCAACAACGGATCGCGTATTTGAATACGGGGCATTAAAGACGGTGATGCCGTGGGCTTGCGTGGCCGCCAGGTCGATCTGATTTGTCCCAATGCAGAACGCACCGATTGCTTGGAGGTGGGGTCGTGCTTTCAGGACGCGTGCAGTGACGTTGGTTTTCGATCGAATCCCAAGGAAATCCACTCCGTCGAGGGCGTCAATGAGTTCGTTTTCATCCAAAGCGCCTTTGACGCGGATGACGTCGATTCCACTGTCTGTGAGGATGGAGTCGGCGATCGCATGGGGATTTTCAAGGAGAAGTGCACGTGTCATAGTCTCATGGTGCCAGAGTAACCGGGAGAGAGACGAATTATGACCGGATCCTGGCCGAAAAATGCACGTGTGGTTCGCCACCGTTTGAGCGTCGTCCCCGGGCAACGACGTGCTAGGAATCATCTCCCCACTCGTCCATTCCCGCGGGGAGATCACCGGAATGAACGACTGTGAGATCGTGAGTTGCACGGGTCAGTGCGACAAAAAGATCACCCGCACCGCCGGTGAGTACCTCGTGGGGTTCGACGATGACAACGGAGTCGAATTCCAGTCCTTTCGCTGCCGCAGCGCTCAACACGGTCACGCGTTCGCTGAGAGTCCGCTCCCCGGTGAGGTCACCACCCCATGCGCGAGCCCTCTCGTCAGACACGATGACCGCAACTCGGCCCGAATGGAGCCCCGAGACGTCATCCAACCGTGACGTTGCGCGAGCAACCGCGTCCCAAGCCGCGCGCCAAAGAGGGTCCTCCTCGCGTGACACAGGTGAGTCTGCGCAAAGCCCCAGCTCGCACGCGGGTGCCTGGTTTTCCTCGGGTGACGAGGGTGCGGCCTCGTCCTCGTCAATAGAAGAGGAGACGCAGGCGAGGGGAACATGAACGGTCGAATACGCCCCATCAACGTCACGCACCGCAGTCATCGGGTAAGTGACGGGCTCGCCCAGCCGCGCCATGACGGCCTGAGCAATGCGCGTAAGCGTGCGGGGAGTGCGGTAGGACACGGTGAGTGCGAACTCAGCTTCCAGTGCGCGTGCCGCCGGACCCAGAGCCTCAGCCCATGAACGAGGACGATGCTGGCCACGTCGCTGATCAAGATCACCGACGACGGTGAAACTGCGCGAAGGACATCGACGCAGCAGAGCACGCCACGCCATCGGGGACAGATCCTGAGCCTCATCAACAACAACATGCCCGTACGTCCACGATCGATCCGCAGCGGCACGCTCAGACAGGGGAACCCAGCGGGGCTCATCGCGTGTCGCATCGGCAAGCATCTGGGCGGTGACGATACCGTCGCCAAGTCCCTGCCCCTCGATAGCGCGCTGTGCTCGCTCAATGTCACCGCGAGAATCCCCAGAGCGAGGGGACTGAGCAGACCCTGGAAGTGGGCCGAGCAGCTCTTCAAGCTCGTCGAGGAGGGGAATATCTGAGAATGTCCACTCCGCTGAGCGCGGACGTTCAACGGCGGCACAATCGCGCGTTGACAGGGGAGAACCGGCACGTTCATTCGCCTGAGCGAGCAACGCAGGAGAGGACAACAACCGACGGAGAAAATCGGGAGCCGATGTCGGCATCCATGCCAAGTTAATTGCCCGGCGCGCATCAAGAGAATCGCGAATCTCCGCCAGCCACGCCTTCTTCTCATCGGGCAGGGGAACACCGGAAGAATCCACGTCCCCGCTCGCCCGAGCCAACGTCGTTGCGAGGACATCCATCAGCTCAAGGGCAAACCCCTCTCGGGCACGGTTGTGCGCACGACCCGAACGCCTGGCCTTTGTGCGGGCAGCTTTCACGTCCTCTCGGCGTAACACCACGTCGCGGTTCCACACTCGAAGCCTCACATCCTCTGCTGGAACCCGTGGAATCAACCGAACGGCTTCCTTGAGGACGCGCGCCCACGCGGTGCGGCCCTTGATCTGTGCGACGGACTCCGAATCGGACACCTGAGGGCGAATACCTGGAACCAAGTCCCCAAGAGTCATCGAGACAACTCCCGTTTCCCCCAGTGAGGGAAGAACCTGTTCGATATAGCGCAGGAAGATCCTTGACGGGCCGATGAGCAGAACCCCCGACCGTTCCAAGCGTTCGCGCTCCGCATAGAGCAGATAGGCAATTCGGTGAAGAGCCACCGCAGTCTTGCCTGTGCCCGGGCCGCCCTGGACAACGATGAGTTGACGCTCGCGGGCTCGGATAATTGAATCCTGTTCGGCCTGAATCGTTGACACGATGTCACCCATGTGTCCGTCGCGTGCCGATTCAAGGGCAGACATGAGCGCGCCTTCGCCGTGAAGATCGAGGTCGGACACGCGGGGCGAGTCTGTGGTCAGAAGCTCATCTTCAAGGGCTGTGACCCGCCGTCCCTGTGTGGTGATGTGGCGGCGACGGACAATGCCCTGCGGGTCGACCGCAGTTGCCTGGTAGAAGGGTTGCGCCGCGGGGGCACGCCAGTCGATGAGGAGGACAGAACCGTCGGTCTGAGACAGCGAGGTGCGCCCAATGTGGCGAACAGTTGAATCTTCACAGTCGAGTCGACCAAAAACGAGGCGTTCCTCAACGCCTTCGAGTCTGGCCGCCATGTCGCCCAGGTGAGAGGAGAGGGCCTCACGTTCCGTCCATGCCTGAGCGTTGCCAACCCCGTGGACGGCGTGGGTGCGCTGCTGAGACGTGCGGTAGGACTCACGGAGCTCGTCGAGACGACGATATGCGCGGGTGACGAAATCCTGCTCCGGAAGTGAGGCGGTGCTCCCACGACCCTCGCGCTCAGATCGCCCGTCGTCTGTGAGATCGGGTGATGAGTCACCACTGTGCGTGGGTGCGCCCTCGGGCATGCTGCCTCCCCATCAATGGAATCGGCCGGGTAGGAAGAATCGGCCATCTATTCTGCCTGATTTTCGCTGGCTGTGGGGTGAGTTTTATCCCTCAGATTCCCCGAATCCGCGCGTATTCGCCCACGGCTCAATTTTGCCGTCGCGCAAGACGAAAGGGCTCAAGACAGGTAGCGTGGATATCCCATAGACCCACAGTGGTGGACATCGGCGGTGGCGTGTCCATTGCCGTCGGATCATCTCCAGCAGCGGAGAGTCTTGGCGGTGTTGGGACGTGCTGCGCGAAGGGTGACTCTCCATTTTGGGTGGCGAGGTGGGGCGCTGGAATGAAGAATCGGGAGGCATGAGTGAATACCCGCTGGGACAGCGAGTTCTTTACGATGGGGCCCGCGCAGGGCGCGCGGTCCCGGATCCTCCTTGTGCAATTTGATGGCGCTATGGACGCCGGACTTGCCGGACGGATCGCCGTGTCACAGCTTCTGCGTTCCCTCCCGGTCGAACGCGTTGCCACCTTCGATTCGGACTTCTTTATTGACTATCGCTCACACCGGCCAATCATTACCCTCGAAGACTGGGTGACTGCTGACATGGAGACTCGCCAGATCGTCCTCGACGTGGTGCGTGACGATCTTGGGCAGCCAATTCTCTTGCTCCACGGACCCGAACCGGATGCAAAATGGGAAACTTTTGCCCGGATCGTGGCCTCCCTTGCCCACGACGCCGGCGTTGAAATTGTGTTCTCGATCCACGGTATTCCCTCGGGTGTTCCGCATACGCGTCCGGTGCCCGTCCATGTTCAAGCCACGGATCGGTCGCTGATCCCTGAGCAGCCACACATGGCCAACATCATGCAGTTCCCCGCGCCGGCAACATCATTCCTTCAGACCCGACTTGCCGAGCAGGGAATGAACGGGGTGACATTACTGGGAGCGGTTCCGTACTACATGACGGAAACCCCCTATCCGGCAGCCGCATCCGCTTTGCTTGGCTCCATATCTGACATGACGGACCTGTCTTTGCCCGTTGGTGACCTCGAACAGGGGGCGGCGAAAGACCAGACGGCGATCCGTGAGCTTGTTGAGGAGCACCCCGAAATTTCTCAGACCGTTTCCGCCCTTGAAGAGCATTACGACGCCTGGGCCGGAGACGACGGAACAGCAATCCCGCTCAACGCCCTCGATCAGAATGCGCCGCTGGGTGTTGCCTCGAAACAGTCGAAAGATATCGGCGATGTCATCGAGGCCTACCTGGCCAATGTGTCGCGGCTCAACGTTGACGAGGACTCTTCCGATTCTTCCGCTCACCAGCCTGAAACTCCGGAGGCCGTTGAAGCACCTTCCAATACCCTCGAAGCCGCTCTGCGGCGTGTTCGTCAACGTCAGGAATCCCCCGAGACCTACGTGCGTCCCTCGTCGGCCCGCCACCGGGCGCCCGAGTCAGCGGACGTGGAAGATGCGGGGATCCCAGAGTCTGAGGGTTTCACCGGGGGTGAGCAGCCCGATGAACGAGGACGAGCGGCAGATTCCGACGTCTCCGCTGAGGAATGACCCCGGATTGTCCGGCGCGTATCTGAGGTGATGACCGGAGGGTCGCACCGAAGAAATCGACGGTGCATGGGATGGTTGGCCCTTAAGAAGTCAACGACGGCGAGGCCGCTGACTGCGGCCATCCCACCAGCGCATCACTGAGAGGCTTGTGCCCAGCGATCCACTTGTTTAACGAGTCTGAGTCCGTGATGCGTGCGGGGAGTGGGAGACGACGAAGCCTGCGATCCACATCATCACAGTGAAGAACAGGTTCGTCCTCGTCCCCATCTAAGTGGTCTTTGACGGCGATGGCGACGATGTTGCCGCGCCTGCCTGAACGACCAACTTTCGGATCTTGGATCGAGACCACCTCATCGAAAACATCGCGCAACGCCGCGATATCGATGCGCGCATTTTCCTGACCACCGTGGGCGCAATTGACCAGGTAAAGGCCGCCGGGTCGCAGAACCTCGTAGGCTTCGCGAGCGCATTCGAGGGTTCTGAGTGCCGGTGGTACGGCGCCGTGAAAAAATGCGTCCCGAACGATGACGTCGGCGCTGGATGGGCGCAACGTTCCGAGAACTTCCCGCGCATCTCCCACACGAATCCGCAGATCAGGGGATGGGGGCAGAGGAAAACGTTGACGGACCTCCCGAGCTAAAGCACCGTCGATCTCAATGGCAGTCTGGCGTGAACCGGGCCGTGAATGTGCCCATGCCGTTGCAAGTGCGCACGCCGCACCGCCGAGGTGAATCGCGCGGATCGCGTGATCGGGAAACACCGAGTCGACGACGCACGTCATATGCTGCATGTATTCGAACTCAAGATACGTCGGATCATCCACATCGATACTTGACGATTCGATGCCGTCGAGGAAAAGAGTCGCGCGAGACCCATCCCATCGAATAGATGCCGTTGCGTTGTCGACGAGAAATTCCTCGCTTCCACGTGTTCTCTTGCGCGTCATGGAGGACACTGTAAGCCGACGTCCGCATCTTCACACCTCGTGGAGGAAGGAGGAACCGTGTCAAATGCACCCAGAGACCGTCGCACCCGGACGCACTGGGGCGATGATGATTCGCTAACCCCGATCCTCCATGTCGACATGGATTCCTTCTTCGCACAGGTTGAACTCCTCGAACACCCGGAGCTCCAGGGAAAGCCCCTGATTGTTGGGGGACGTGGAAACCGCGGCGTCGTCACCTCTGCGACCTACGAGGCGCGTGCCCTGGGGGTTCGCGCCGGAATGCCGATGGCGCAGGCTCGGGCTCTGTGCCCCAACGCGCAGATTGTTGCGGGAAGTCACCACATCTACGGACGTTATTCGCGGCGAGTGATTGATGTTTTGTCGCAGGTGACGCCCGTCCTTGAACAAGTCAGTATCGACGAGGCCTTTCTCGACGTGTCGGGGGCGCGTAAACGACTGGGAACTCCCGTTGAAATCGGACGGCTCGTGAGGAAACGTATCAGGGACGAGGTCGGACTTCCGGCGTCCGTGGGAATTGCAGCAACGAAGTCCGTTGCCAAGATCGCCTCGGCGAATGCGAAGCCCGATGGGCTGTTACTGATCCCCGAACAGAGGACGACGGACTTTCTTCACGGCCTACCTGTGGGGGCGCTGTGGGGTGTTGGAGGGAAAACTGCGTCAATCCTTGACCGGGAAGGAGTTGAGACGATCGGTGATCTTGCGCGACTGCCGATGACGCGTCTTAACAAGCTCCTCGGCGCTGCATCGGCGTACCAGCTCCACCAACTCGCGTGGGGGATTGACCCGCGTCCGGTGAGTGGGAATCGGCAGGAAAAATCCGTGGGAACGGAAACAACCTTTCCTCGCGATATTACACGTCGGGAAGAGATTGAGAGGTTCATTCTCGATGCGGCGCATCAGTGCGCTCAACGGTTGAGGGCCCACGGATATGTTGCGTGGACGGTCGCTATCAAAGTACGCGACGCATCATTTCATACGGTGACGAGGTCTGTGACGCTGTCAGCTCCCACTGACGTGGGACGCGATATTGCGGATGCCGCGCGGATGCTTTTTGATCGTTACACGATTCCGAGCGGAGGGATCCGGTTGTGTGGAGTTCGCGCTGAGGGGTTGCAGCTACGCTCCCGCGGGGTTGCGGTGCCGCTGGATACGAACGAGAAAATTCTTGAGAGTGAACGGGCGATGGATCGGGTTGTTGAAAGATTCGGCAAGTATTCGATTGTTCCGGCCTCGCTCCTTGTGGACGGTCGGACCAAAGACGGAAGCTCTGAGCGATAATGACATGTAGAATATGTGATGCCGTTAACGAGAGGTGAGGAGGTGCGCGATGGCTCTTTCGGAGTATGAAAAACACGTACTCGAACAGATGGAAGCCGAGCTTCGGCGCGGGGACCCCGAGCTTGTCACGAATATGCGTATCCCTTACACAGCAGCTGAATCCCCTGAACGTCCGCAAGGTGATCGTGAGGAAGTGGCCGCGGGAGGTCTCTCGCCTCGCAAGTTGGCGATCGGCATGCTCCTTGTGGTTGTTGGCTTGTGTGTCCTCATTGGTGCCGTCTCATTGGGATATTCGGTGGTGTCGATCGTCATGGGAGTTGCAGGGTTCGCTGTGATGTTCGGCGGAGTTCTTTACGCGCTTGCCCCCACGCGACGTCGTTCTCGTCAAGCCGCGGGGGAAGACCTGCGCGAAGCATCGTCTGGGAAGAAGCGTGCGAAGAAGGTGCGCGAACAATCCGCGTGGGAGAAATTCCTCGCTGATCAAGAACGTCGCTGGGACGAGAGGCATTCAGACGACTGATCGCCTCCATGCGTGGTGGACGTTGATGTTCGGCCACGCGTGTGCGTGAAGATGATGCTCCACCGTCTATGCGGTGACAGTTTTTGTGCGTGACAGCGCGCTGTCCGTTTTTTAGTGCGGCATGAGTTCTCACTCCACGTCACTCCACGTCGCTTCACCACGTCGCTCCACGAGAGCTCCCCACCATCCACCAATCGCACCCGCGCGTCGCATTGTTGCGGCCTGAGCGCGGAGTCCACAACCCCCTGAGGCGAACGTTTGCGAAGAAAAATCGCCGATGTCTGAAAAACTTCCCCACTTTTCCCCACCGGAATTTTCCTAGGCATTTCAAGAGCTTAGGCCCACATTTCGATGAAAATCCTGAGTGTTTTGGTGTCAAATGACCATTGTGTGGGGTAAAGTGGGGAACAATGTGGAGCAGGGGAGGGGGAGACATGTTCCTGGGAACGTACGAGCCGAAGCTCGACGACAAAGGGCGAGTGTTCCTCCCTGCCAAATTCCGTGAAGAAATGGAAGGGGGAATTGTCCTCACCCGCGGCCAGGAGCACTGCATCTACGCGTTTCCGGCAGCGGAGTTCGAAGAGATGACGAAAGAGCTTCGTCGTGCGCCGCTGTCATCCAAACAGGCACGCGACTGGATTCGCGTCATGCTCTCGGGGGCTTACAAGGAAGTTCCTGACAAACAAGGACGAATCTCAGTTCCCGCCGACCTGCGTTCTTACGCCGGCCTCGACCGAGAACTCACCGTGATCGGAGCGGGATCACGGGCTGAAATATGGAATTCCGAATCCTGGCGCGAATACCTCGCCGTTCAGGAAGAGGTCTTCTCCAATACCGCAGACGAAGTCATCCCAGGCATGTTCTAGTCCCGCACACCGAGGTCTCTGCCCGATGTTGCGACATCACTTCCCCGATGGCGCAACACGGTTAGGGACCTGGGCGTACGGAAAGACCACGCCACCTCAAAACATCGACAACTTTCCTCACGCGAAACAACAGAAAGGGGGGACAGCATGGAGGATCAGCGATCCGACGCTCGCCGCGACATCGATGGGCAAGCGTCCACCGATCGACCGACCGCGCAACGTCACATTCCTGTGTTGCTTGATCAGTGCCTCACACTGCTGGCCCCCGCATTGAAGTCGAGCCCCCGAGAAGGCGGCCCCGTCCTCGTTGATGGAACCTTGGGAATGGGAGGCCACAGCGAAGCGGCCCTCGCCCGCTTTCCCTCGCTACGCGTTATTGGAATCGACCGGGACCCTCAGGCCATTGAACTCGCCACTGAGAGGCTGGGGCCATTCGGCCCCCGTTTCACCCCGGTGCTGACGACCTACGACACCATCCCCGACACGATTGCGTCGCTGGGAATTGATGATGTGGACGGCATACTCCTTGACTTGGGTGTCTCTTCCCTTCAGCTTGACGAGGCCGAGCGCGGCTTTTCCTACGCCCACGATGCGCCGCTGGACATGCGGATGAACCCGCAGGTCGGGCGCTCAGCCGCTCAGCTTCTCGCCGAAGAAGACGAGCGTGAAATTGCTCGAATCCTTCGGGTCTACGGCGAAGAAAAATTTGCGAGCAAAATTGCCCGTGAGATCGTTTCGCGACGCCAGAAAGCGCCATTGACGAGGACGAGCGAACTGTCGCAACTCGTGAAGGACTCGATTCCTGCGCCTGCGCGACGAAGTGGAGGGAATCCGTCGAAGCGGACATTTCAGGCTCTGCGCATTGGAGTCAACGATGAGTTGACGATCCTTGAACGGGCAATTCCCTGCGCCTTGGAGAGCCTACGAATCGGGGGGCGCATCGTCGTTGAGGCGTACCAGTCACTCGAAGATCGCATAGTGAAGAACATCTTTCGTCAGGGAGCCCAAGACAACGCTCCCTCGGGACTCCCCGTGGTCCCCGAGGGGATGGGGCCTCGTCTGAGCCTCCTGACCCGTAAAGCCGTCAGAGCTGACGAAGCTGAACTGCACGCAAATCCACGTTCAGCGCCGGTACGACTGCGCGGCGCCGAACTGATCCGCCCGTGGAAGGACAACACATGAGCGCCGCGCAAGCTGCAACACGTCCGGCATCACGTCCTCAACGACTTCATGCTGAGGAACGCGAATTACGGATCATCGAAGGACAACGATCCGGCAGGTCCTATCTTGTTGTTGCCGCAATCACCATTGTGGTCATCGTTGTCGCGGTCGTGTCATCGATGGTGTTGAACACACGAATGGCTCAAACGTCTTTCGCGATCCGTGAGCAACAGCTCCTGCTCAACGAACTCGACGCCCAGGCATGGTCCCTGCAAGCGCGGTTGGAAAGCGCTGCATCACCGGCTGCTCTTGAGAAGGCAGCGAAGGAACACGGAATGGTTCCGTCGGGTTCGACGGGCTTCATCACGTTGAAGACGGGTACTGTCGAGGGTGGCGCTCCGGCGAACTAGATAAGGAGGGGCGGCGGTGTCACAAGCCAAGCGATCACGCTGGATCCTTTTCGTCCTCATCATCATGCTCTCACTGTGCGGGGTACGCCTCGTGAGCCTACAGATTGTTGAGGGGCCGACGCTTGCCGCGGAAGGTCAGGCCGTGCGGACGCAGCGTTCAGACGTTGCCGCTCGGCGGGGAAAAATCATGGATGCCACAGGCGTGGTTTTAGCTGATTCAATCCTCACGTACGACATTGCTGTTAACCAGGTGAACATTCGGTCCTATGTTCACTACGACAAAGAGGGCAATGTCGTTGGTCGCGGACCGGCTGAAGCGGCCCGCCAGCTCGCCGGCCTCCTCGATATGGATGCGGCGGAGCTGGGAGGTCTGCTCATCGGTGACTCCACCTACTCCTACATCAAACGCAATGTCGACGCGGTGACTTTTCGTCAGATCCGCGCATTAAATATTTTCGGAATCGAATGGGAAACCGTGTATCAGCGGATCTACCCCAACGGGAATACGGCAGCTTCGGTCATCGGGACGATCGACGCTCAAGGGGTGGGTTCGTCAGGAATCGAATCTCAGTACGATACCTTGCTTCAAGGAACACCGGGTGCTGAGGCTTTTGAGATCGCTCCTAATGGGGCGGTCATGCCCGGTGGGAAGAAAACGATCGTCGAACCAACTGACGGGGGATCGGTCACGCTGACGCTGCATGCGGATCTCCAGCACGTCGTTCAGAAATTGCTTGACGAGCGGGTGAACCAACACAACGCCGACTGGGGTGCCGTCGTCATTCAAGACGTGTCAACCGGTCAGGTCCTCGTCATGGCGGACTCGAACCTCACTGAGCCGAATCGCTCGAAAGTGCAGCCCGTCTCAGCGGTTCAGTACGCTTTTGAGCCGGGGTCGGTCGGCAAAGTTCTGACCTTTGCCACCGCGTTGGACGCGGGCGTGATTTCACCGACCTCTGTGTTCACCGTGCCATATTCGATTGAGCCGCCTGATGCTGGGGGGCCGATTGTTGACTTCCACGATCACCCGACGGAGCCGTTGACTGCAACGGGGATCCTCGCCGCATCCTTCAACACGGGAACCGTGTTTGTTGGGGAAAAGCTGTCAAGCCAGCAGCGCTACGACATGATGAGGAAGTTTGGTCTGGGTGAAAAAACAGGAATCGAGCTTCCCGGTGAGAGCTCCGGGCTCTTGCCGCCGGCAAGTCAATGGGTTGGGCGAGACCGCTACGTCAACATGTTCGGCCAGGCGTACATGATCAGTGCTCTTCAACAGTCCTCGATCATGGCCACCCTCGGCAACGGCGGTGTGCGGACTCCACCGCGGATCGTGAAATCGTGGACGAATGCGGATGGCACGGTGGAAACTCCCGAGGCTCCCGAACCCGTTCAGGTGCTCAGCAAGGACACGGCAGCGACCGTGGTCAAAATGATGGAGTCCGTTGTTGTTGGCGACATCGGAACGGCGAGCACTGCGCGTGTCGATGGGTACCGCATCGCAATGAAAACCGGTACAGCGGAAATCGTCGTCCAAGGCGATTCTGGGCTTGTGTCGACATCCGCTGGGGTTGTTCCAGCGGATGCGCCGAGACTGGCGATTTCTGTTGTCTTGTACAAGCCGAAGTCCGGCGGAGTTTCCTCGTGGTCTGCTGTCCCGTTCTTTGGTGATATCACCAGGCAGGCGGTGCGTATCCTGGGAATCCCCGCCTCCGAACCGGCAACGGATCTCTACCCGACAAGGCCGTGATGAAAAGCTGGGTGGTACGCGCGCCATTTTGGTCTCGGAAGCAAAACAGCTGAGAATAAGACGACGAAATAATCTGAGGGAGGAACATGATCCGGTCAACACAGTGGATCGCCCACGCTGTCAACGGCACGGTTGTGGGTCGTGAAGCATCAGTGACAGGACCGGTCATTACCGATTCGCGACTTGCCGAGGACGGCTCCCTCTACATCGCACGGCGTGGAGAAAATTCCGACGGGCACGCCTATGTTGCTTCAGCCCGAAAAGCCGGTAGCGTTGCCGCCATCGTTGAGCGTGCTGATGAACTGGCCGACGATCCCGATTTTCCTCAAATTGTTGTTGATGATTCAACTCTGGCTCTGGGGCGACTGGCACATGCCCACCTTGAGGACCTGCGGACCCGCGGTCCCCTTGACGTGATTGCCGTCACGGGATCAGCTGGGAAAACAACGACGAAAGATCTTCTCCGGCAAATCCTTGGACGTCACGCTCCAACAGTTGGACCCAAACTCTCATTCAATAACGAGGTCGGACTGCCGCTGACGGTGCTCCAAGCCGACGAGACGACACGTCACCTGGTTCTCGAAATGGGAGCGAGCGGCCTGGGACATATCGACTACCTCACCTCTATCGCATCACCGGACGTTGCCATCGTTCTCATGGTTGGACACGCCCACCTGGGGGGCTTTGGATCCGTTGAGGGAATTGCTCAAGCGAAGGCCGAGATCATCCGGGGAAGCAGAGAAGGCGCAACCGCGATCCTCAACGTGCACGACCCGTACGTTGCCGCAATGGCATCACAGGCCAGGGGACCGGTTGTCACCTTTAGTACCGACCCGAAGATCGACGCAGATGTACGCGCCGAGTCGATTCGATGCGACGAATCAGGACGACCGACGTTCGTCCTCGTCACCCCTGAAGGACGGGGAGAAGTCACCCTCGCCCTCGTAGGTGAGCACAACGTACATAACGCTCTTGCGGCAGCCGCAGGTGCGCGTGCAGTGGGACTTGACTTTGACACGATCGTCACGGGCCTTGGGCAGGGGCAGGCACTGTCACCCCACCGGCTTACTATTTCCGACATCACGGTTGACGGTCATCCCGTGACCCTTGTGGATGATGCCTACAATGCCAACGTGGATTCGATGCGAGCTGGTTTCCAGGCACTGGAACATGTCGGTCGGGGACGCCGAAAAATCGCGGTTCTTTCGCAGATGCTTGAACTGGGAGAGGCGAGTGCGTCAACGCATCGTGATGTCGGACGTATGGCCCAAGACGCGGGGGTGGACACCCTCATCGCCCTGGGAGACGAGGACGCGCGAGGATATCTCGACGGTGCCGGAACCCGCGTATCGGGGACTCACGTGTCAACGGTCGATGAAGCGGTGGATGCCGTGCTGTCAACGCTGACTGATTCAGCTGTCGTCTTCGTCAAGGGATCCTACGGATCACACTCGTGGATGGTTGCGGACGCACTCTGTGAACGCGATCAGTCGACGGCGGTCACCGCATCCCCATCCGCATACAGCGATGATGCGCAGTCTTATCCCGCAGGAGGCGTCGAATGATTGGGCTCATTCTGGCATTCGCAATTGCGATGGTCCTGTCAATTTCATTGACGCCACTGCTCATTCGATTCCTCATCACTCATCAATACGGACAGTTCATCCGCCAAGATGGGCCCACGCAGCACCTGACAAAGCGTGGGACTCCAACAATGGGCGGTCTCGTCATGATCTTTGCAACGGTGGTTGCCTGGCTCATCGGATCCTCAATTTCAGGGGCGGGACCATCATGGTCAGGGGTCTGCTTACTCATCCTCTTCGTTGGTCTCGGGATCATCGGACTACTTGACGATGGAATCAAAATTATGAGGCAGCGCTCGTTGGGACTTCATCCCGGCGGGAAGATCTTCGGACAGGTGGCCGTTGCCTCACTCTTTGCCTGGGCGTCCCTGTCCGTACCGAACCGACGCGGCGTGACTCCCGGTTCCTTGGCGATTTCCTTTACCCGTCCTTCGGCACTGACCTTTGCCGTCGCGGGCGCCGTTATCGGAGTGATTCTGTACCTGATCTGGACGAATTTCATCGTCGCCGCATGGTCAAACGCGGTCAACCTCACGGACGGGCTCGACGGCCTCGCCGCCGGATGCTCGATTTTTGTCTTCGGTTCCTACACTTTCATCTCCTACTTCCAAGTCGTCCAGTCATGCTCACACGTCGCCGACAACGTCGGTGCCTGCTATCAGACGCGCGACCCGCTTGACCTCGCGGTCTTCTGCGCGGCCCTCGTTGGTTCCCTCGCTGGGTTCCTGTGGTGGAACGCCTCACCGGCTCAGATTTTCATGGGAGATACCGGGGCACTCGCACTCGGCGGTGCGGTTGCTGGTCTGTCGATCCTCACGCACACGGAATTCCTCGCGATCATCATCGGCGGTCTCTTTGTCATCATCACGCTCTCCGATGTCATCCAGATCGGGGTCTTTAAGGCAACCGGAAAACGTGTTTTCAGAATGGCTCCGCTTCATCACCACTTCGAGCTCAAAGGCTGGAAAGAAATCACCATCGTCATCCGCTTCTGGCTCGTCGCTGCGCTCTTGGCGATCACCGGAGCGGGAGTGTTCTACGCCGAGTGGGTGTCGTACCTATGAGCGACGTCATTGCCGTCATCGGCTGGGGTGTCTCGGGGCGCGGTGCGGTTCGCGCCCTCGTCACAAGGGGATACTCCGTCCTCGTTTATGATGCACACCCCGGTACCCCGGTGACCGACCCCGATCTTGTAGACGTGACCGTGCACGTGGTGCCCGATGCCGCTGATCTCGCAGATGCTGTGATCGCCCAGCACCCTCGTACCGTTGTTGTGTCTCCGGGAATCCCAGCCCATCACCCTATTTTTTCACGATGTGAAGATGCGGGAATTGACGTGTGGGGCGAGGTCGAACTCGCCTGGCGACTCCAGGAAGAAGGCTCCCACGCCGGACGCCCCTGGCTCACCGTCACCGGGACAAATGGGAAAACAACGACCGTGGGAATGCTCGGTGAGATTCTTCGAGCCAACGGAGAGAAAGTTCTTGAAGTAGGCAATATCGGCACACCGATCACCCTCGCCATTGACTCCGACGCAGATGTTTTCGCCGTGGAACTCTCCAGCTTCCAACTGCATTCGACACTGACGATGTCGCCGCAAGCCTCACTATGTCTCAACGTCGACGCAGATCACCTGGACTGGCATGAGACGCGCGAAGCCTACGCCGCCGACAAAGCGCGAATCTACGAACGCACCCAGCTTGCCTGCGTCTATCCCTCCATCGACCGGGAAGTTGAAACAATGGTCGAGAATGCGGATGTCGTTGACGGAGCACGGGCCATCGGAATCACCCTCGGAGCACCATCGCCGTCACAGATTGGCATTGTTGACGGACTCATCGTTGACCGCGCATTCCTTGAGGATCGTCAGCGCAACGCGCTTTTCCTCGCACATATCGATGACCTGACCCACGCCTACGGTCCGCATCCGTCCGCGTCCGTTGTCTCTGACGCTCTTGCCGCCGCCGCCCTCGCCCGCGCTCACGGGGTCAAACCTCAGGCCGTGGAGAAGGGACTGCGGGCATTCCAGCCCGCAGGTCACCGCAGGACAGTTCTCGGTCAGGCCGCCGACCTGACGTGGATTGACGACTCAAAGGCAACGAACGCCCACGCGGCCGCGGCCTCGCTCACGGGGATCCCCGAGCACACCGCAATTTGGATTTTCGGCGGAGATGCCAAAGGTCAGGATTTCACCGACCTTGTTCGCCGCGTGGCATCGCGCCTGCGCGGAGTCATTGTCATCGGTGAGGACCGCAGCCTTGCGCTGACCGCCCTGGCCCGCGAAGCACCCGACATCCCCGTCGTTGAAGTTGATGGTCACGAGGACTGGATGTTTTCTGTCGTCAACGAGGCTGTTGCTCTGTCGCGTCCCGGTGACACGGTCGTCCTCGCACCCGCGTGTGCATCCTGGGATCAATTCGATAACTACGGGCAACGCGGTGACGCGTTCGCTCAGGCGGTCTCGCGTTTAGCTCAGCAGTGGGGAAATGGCGATGGCTCGACAACGTGACCGAGTTCGCCTGCCGAAGGTCAACCTTTCGCGCGTGCGAATCCCGAAAATTCGTTTCGCTGGGACCGAGGAATCCTCGCAACGCTCACCCGTAGCGACGTACTACCTCATTGTTGTCCCCGCGCTCGTACTCACCGGATTCGGGCTGCTCATGGGGTTCTCCGCTCAGGCAGTGACATCGATTGCCAATGGAGCAAACCCGTACACGGCCTACATGCGTCCCGTCGTCATCATCATCGGCTCCCTGATCGCAGCGGCTTTAGCCCAGATGGTGCCTGAAAAGAAGTGGCGTCAAGTCGCGATTCCTGTCTTCATTTTTGCGGTGATCTTTCAGAGCCTCGTGCTGTCCCCTTTGGGCTATTCCGAGGGCGGTAACGCCAACTGGGTGCGGATCCCCGGAACCGATATTCTCATGCAGCCTTCGGAGCTCCTCAAACTGGCGTTGATCCTCATGCTGGCTCGAACGCTTGCACGCCCCGGCTCACGTAATTCCGACCTTAAACAGATGGCGGTCACCGCGGGAGGACCGATCATTCTTGCCCTCATCGCAGTGATGCTCGGACACGATCTAGGAACCGCGATGGTCGTTGCGGTTGCTGCGTTTGGGGCCCTGTGGGTGGCACGTTTGCCAGGCAAGTGGTTCCTCACGCTCATTCTCGTGATGATCCCGGTCCTGACATTCCTCGTATTTTCCAATAAGACGAGGCTGCGGCGTGTTGCGGCGATCCTTCCGTGGAACCAAGCCGAGCGTGACCTGTCAGCGCCGGAGCAAATTGACCATTCGCTGTGGGCACTGGGTTCTGGGGGGCTCACAGGGCTGGGGCCGGGGGCGTCGCGCGAAAAATGGAACTATCTCCAGGCGGCGCACACGGACTTCATCTTCGCCATCATCGGTGAGGAGTTCGGTCTGATGGGCACGCTGACGGTTCTGGTGTCCATCGGTCTTTTGGTGTGGGGAATGGTCCGGGTATGTCAGGACTCTCCCTCGCAATTTGCGTCCATCGTCACCGGAGGCATTGCCGCGTGGATTGGATTCCAAGCGATCATTAACGTCATGTCGGTCACGGGGATGGGACCGGTCATCGGTGTTCCGCTGCCCTTGGTGTCCTACGGTGGGTCTTCGTTCCTCTTCACAGCGACGGCGATCGGCGTTGTCGCGTCATTTGCTCGCTCCCATGCGGGAATGCGGATGATTGGTGCTCCCGACGAGGCATCTGCGGGACGTGATCCTCGAATTACTCCCCGGCGTCGTCCTGTTCGCTAACCTGTCTCACGTGACTTTTCGCGTACGGTGGATGACACCGTGACGACGCTCCGACTGAACGGGAGCACTCAAGGAGGTAACCTCATGGCGTTGCGCATTGTTCTTGCAGGTGGGGGAACTGCCGGACACGTCAATCCGCTGCTTGCCACAGCGACATGCCTGGCTCAGCGCGACCACGAGTGCACCGTCATTGGAACCCGTGAGGGGCTCGAAGCCGACCTCGTTCCTGCCGCAGGGTTCAACTTGCGTTTCATCCCGCGCGTCCCGCTTCCTAGGCGGCCCTCTCTTCAGTTCTTCTCTTTGCCGGGACGCTGGTCTAAAGCGGTTGACGAGTGCGTCGACATCCTCACTGGGGCAGACGTCCTCGTTGGTTTCGGTGGCTACGTGTCAACCCCTGCGTATCGCGCCGCCCAAAAGCTCGGAATCCCCGTGGTGATCCACGAACAGAATGCCAGGCCGGGGCTGGCAAATCGCCTGGGAGCGAGATTTGCTCGTATCGTCGCGTTGACTTTCACGTCGACTCCACTATCGGCGCTCCAGGGAACAACACATGTCACGGGCCTTCCGTTGCGCCCCGCGATTGAGAAGCTAGCAAAGGAACGCCACACGGAGGATGGGCGACGAGCGGCACGCCAGCTCGCTGCATCTGAACTTGGGATAGTCCCAGATGCGCCAACAATCCTCATCACCGGCGGGTCTTTGGGAGCGCTCCATATCAACGAGGTCATGGCAGGTCTTGCGCGAGAGCTTCCCCCCGGCGTTCAGGTTCTTCACCTCACCGGTCACGGGAAAGACGAACCGGTTCGCCGCGCCGTCGACGAAGCAGGCGTTGGAGATCGCTGGCACGTCTTTGATTACGTCACCGACATGGAAAAGGTCCTTGCCGTCGCTGATCTTGTGGTATGTCGTTCGGGTGCGGGGACAGTTGCGGAGATGACAGCTCTTGGCTTGCCGTGCATCTACGTTCCCCTTCCCATCGGTAACGGCGAGCAGCGCCTGAACGCTGGAGACCACGTGGCTGCCGGCGGTGCCGTACTCATCGAAAATCCCGACTTCACCGCCGATACTGCCCGCACGAGCGTCTATGATCTCATCGGATCTGCAAAGCTTGAGCAGATGGCCGAGGTGTCACTGTCTCTGGGACGGGTCAACGCCGCAGAAGACCTGGCGAAACTCATCGAATTGACGGCGAAAACTCAGGAGGAGGACTGATGTTCGAGCACCACGACACTTCCCTCGCCACACGTCGTTTTCATCTCATCGGTGTTGGGGGAGCGGGGATGTCTGTCGTCGCGGAACTTCTCGCCGATCGAGGTGCGCAGGTGTCGGGTTCTGACCGTGAGGCATCGCGGGTCACGGAGCATCTGGCTGACCTGGGGGTGAAAGTGTCTATTGGACACGATGCAGCCCATGTTCCCTCTGACGCAACGGTTGTTGTTTCAACGGCGATTCGACCGTCGAATCCGGAGCTTGCTATTGCGCGCACACGCGGCCAGGAGGTGATCCATCGCTCCGAGGCATTGGCGCTTGCGGCCACGGGATTGTCTTTCGTGGCGGTTGCCGGCGCACACGGGAAAACAACAACGTCGGGAATGCTTGCGGTCGCTCTTGGTCAAGCGGGGCGGGATCCGTCGGTTGCCGTTGGGGGAGTGTTGCCCGAGTACGGTTCGGGAGCGCACCTGGGTTCGGGTGATGTTTTCGTTGCCGAGGCTGACGAATCTGACGGGTCCTTCGTTAACTATCAGCCGTCGGTGGCGATCGTGACGAACGTTGAGCCGGATCATCTTGATCGCTATGGCACGCGCGACGCCTTTGAGGCCGTGTTTGTTGATTTTGCTCGCCGCATTGTTCCCGGGGGGCAGCTCATTGTCTGCGCGGAGGATGCGGGGGCAGTTCGTCTCGCTCAGTCTGCACGTGACCTGGGGATCCGTGTTGTGTCCTACGGGCGAGGCCCCCAGTCGCTTGAGGAACCGTCGGTCCTCGTGTCAGATGTTGAACTGTCACGTGAGGGATCGCGTTTCACCCTCTCCTTGGCTTGCGCCGATCCTGACGTGTCAGGGATTCCCCCAACGGATGTTGAGCTCAGCGTTCCCGGGGAACACAATGTGCTCAACGCCGCGGCGGTGTGGGCCGCAGGGGTAGCCCTTGGAGTTTCCCCTGAACAGATGGCTCGGGGGTTGAGCGCTTTTACGGGAACGGTACGTCGCTTTGAGTTCCGCGGTGAGGTTGCGGGTCGCCGCTTATTCGACGACTACGCCCATCATCCCACAGAGGTCGCCGCTGCGATCCGTCAGGCGCGTTTAGTTGCCGGTTCCGGGACGGTCACAGTTGTTTTTCAACCGCACCTCTACTCGCGGACCCGTATTTTTGCCGATGATTTTGCTCGGTCACTTGCTCTTGCCGACACAGTCATCGTCACGGACATCTATGCCGCGCGTGAAGATCCCGAACCCGGACTCGATTCTTCGGTGATTTCCCGCAAAATTCCAGGAGCTGTCTTCATTCCCGACATGCATGAGGCCGCCCGCGTCGCAGCGTCCACAGTTCCCCGCGACGGCATCCTCGTTACGATGGGAGCCGGGTCGGTGACGACCTGCGGTGAAGACGTTCTTCGTGCGTGGTCTCAGGAGTTGGAGGAGGCATGAAACCACCAGCTCCCAGGCGTCCACGTGGGCGCGCGTCAGGAGATGACCGCGGTGATTCGGCGCGCTCGTCCTCGTCCCCTCGATCCTCAGCTCGCAAACGCAACACGGGATCTGCTGCGAGCCCACAGGAAAAGCCTCGGCGCCGCCCGCCACTTTCGGGGGACGAGGACGATGCTGCTCCCCACGGATCGCCTTCTATCCGCAAAGGTCAGCGCAAGCAGAAGCGAACAGAGAGCGCAGGTGAAGTCACCAGGCGTGAGCCTTCGCTTCATCCGAGCTCGTGGATCGGACCGATCACCCGACTGACTCGACCCGTCGGACAATCCGAGGCCGCCACAATCCTCGGAGGAGGCGAGGACGCAGAACACACTGAACCGGCAAGCATCCAGGAGCGACGCCGGGAACGCTGGAAAGCCCGGTGGCGACTGAGAATCACCCACGTGCTCGTCATTGTCTCGGTGGTTGCTCTCCTCATCGGCGGGGGATGGGTGGTGTTCTTCTCTCCTCTTTTTGCGTTGGATTCTTCCCATATTGCCGTTTCGGGAGAAGATGGGAAGTCGCTGACGGATGACATGGTTGCTTCCTTGCTCACGCCCTACGTGGGGACGCCGATTACACGGCTATCAATGACAGACGTGGAAAAAACAGTGACTGGCAATGTGTTGGTGCGCCAGGCCAAGGCATCGCGCAAGTGGCCGACGGGCCTGTCAATTGCCGTCACGCAGCGCAAGGCAGCGATGTACACTCCCGTCGAGTCAGGGGTGACACTCATTGACGAGGACGGGGTGGATTTTTCAACGGCGGATGCCGCGCCAACGGGGATTCCCGCAGTGTCGTTGGCTCAGGGAGAAGACCGTCCATATGCGGCAAAGAATGTCATCATCGTGTGGGGATCATGCGATGAGTCGCTGAAGTCCCTGGTGTCGTTGATCGAATCCGATGGATCTCAGCTGACGCTCACTCTGACTTCGGGAGCGAAGGTCGCGTGGGGGACGGTGGAAGATTCCCCGCTCAAAGCGCAGGTCTTGTCGGTGCTTGTCAATCAGCGCGATGCCTCGGTTTATGACGTGTCCTCGCCGGCGCACCCGGTGACGAGCTGATCGGGCGTTGACGTGCGGTGATGCGCGCTCTCGGGTCACTTGGTGCAGCGGGGATGCCTGACATTGGGTGGCATCGCGTGACGAGTATGAGTTGAAAGGTTCGACACGCCCAGGTGCATCCTTGATGTCACCTGGGGGTGCGTCTACCTTCTTCCCGAACAAAGGCAGCAACAACACCAACCTTCGACTAGAAGTTGAAGGATTGTGTGCAGGGGGGAAACCGAATGACGGCAACACAGAACCATCTCGCAGTGATCAAAGTCGTCGGCGTCGGTGGTGGCGGTGTCAACGCCGTCAACCGAATGATCGAAGTCAATCTCAAGGGCGTGGAGTTCATCGCAGTGAACACCGACGCCCAGGCTCTGTTGATGTCGGAAGCCGAAACCAAGCTCGACATTGGCCGCGAGCTCACCCACGGCCTGGGTGCAGGAGCCGATCCCGCAGTTGGACGCAAAGCCGCTGAAGACCACGCTGACGAAATCAGCGAATCTCTCGAAGGCGCCGACATGGTGTTCGTCACCGCAGGTGAAGGTGGCGGCACGGGAACCGGCGCGGCCCCCGTTGTTGCCAAGATCGCCCGCCAAGCTGGAGCGCTGACCGTTGGTGTTGTCACCCGCCCATTCTCTTTCGAGGGTAATCGTCGCGCCGCACAGGCCGATGCCGGCGTGGAAGCCCTGCGCGCCGAGGTCGATACCCTCATCGTCATCCCAAATGACCGTCTGCTCGAAATCTCGGATGTGAACATCTCTGTTCTTGAAGCATTCCGGGCAGCTGATCAGGTCCTCCTCTCCGGTGTTCAAGGCATCACCGAGCTGATCACCACACCGGGCCTGATCAACGTTGACTTTAACGACGTCAAGTCCGTCATGAGCGGAGCGGGATCCGCACTGATGGGCATCGGCGCGGCAACGGGTGAAGACCGTGCTCTTCGTGCCGTTGAAACAGCGATCTCCTCGCCGCTGCTTGAGGCGTCGATCGATGGCGCCCACGGGGTCCTCATGTTCTTCCAGGGTGGATCGGATCTTGGCCTCCAGGAGCTGTACCACTCCTCGCAGCTGGTTCGCGAAGCCGTCCATCCCGAAGCCAACATTATCTTCGGCAACGTGATCGACGATGTTCTCGGAGACGAGGTCCGCGTGACGATCATCGCTGCAGGTTTTGATGACACGAAGGATTCGGCTGCGCCTACCGAGTCGCACCAGCCGGCAGTGTCTCCCGCCGCGCAGAGCCGCGTGCCTCAGGCCTCTGCTCCGGCCCCCGCAGCGCCGTCAGCTCCGGCTGCCGCACCCACACGAAGCCTCGGTGAGGTCCCGGTTGCAGCGCCCGCCCATCGTGTCACTCCCGATGTTCCCACCCGCACGGGTGCGATTCCGGTGGGGACGCGTCGCTCACGTCAGGACGTCCCCGAGCGTCATGAGGACCAGTCACTGGAAGTTCCCCGAATCTTTGACGAGGAAGACTCCCCGTCTGATGATCTCGACATCCCGGATTTCCTTCGATCCTGAGTGGGACCTCACGTGAAGCCCGACAGATGGCCGGCCGTGACATCCCGGATTGTCGTCGATGCGGAACCGGCCACCGGCACCATCTGATTCAATGCTGACACGCGGTAGCCTTCAGGGAGCTGAATTCGCCCTCACCCAGGCGGGAGAGGGAGAGGAGCCTTTGCGTGGCAACTACGGTCTGCATGTTGGTGACGATCCCGCCGCGGTTCATGTACGACGGGATCGTCTGGCCGTTGAGGTTGGGGCGCCGATCGTGTGGATGAATCAGACGCATTCTGCACGTATCGGAGTGATCTCCGCTCCCGATCGTGTCGTCTTCGACGGCCCCGTGCATCACCAGGAGAGCACCACCAAGGTTGGGGACCGTGTGACATGTCCTTCGGATCACGCCACACAGACCGCGCCTACGTCCCTGGTTTTACCGTTAGCGGGCATCAGAGAGTGGGGACCACTTGACTGTGATGGCGTCATTGTCGACGGACGAGGCTTTGCCCACCCACCGGCCGTTGCGGTGATGACCGCAGACTGCGTTCCCGTCCTCCTTAGCGCCTGTGGGGGTCGCGTGGTCGGTGCCGTTCATGCTGGACGGCCAGGGCTGGAATTGGGAATCCTCGACCGAGCACTCACCCTCCTCCATGCGATGAACGAGGACGAGGACGGCGTCAACGGTGAGGAAGCGTCAACCGCTGATCGACGCACAACCACTGATCGACGCATCCACGCCCACATCGGTGTGTGCATCTGTGGCCGGTGCTACGAGGTCCCCGAGTCCATGCGAGACTCCTTCTCCCAGCATTCTCCCTGCGCCGCATCAACAACCGCGTGGGGAACCCCGGCTCTCGACCTCGTTGCTGCTGCGCTCAACCGGCTTGAGTCCTTCGGATGCGTCGTCACCCTCGACGGACGGTGTACTCGCGAGGATCTGACGCTGCATTCATACCGCCGCAATCACCGGTGTGGAAGGGAAGCATCGGTGATCCGTCCTGGGCAATAATGCCCGATCAAGCCGGCATGTGACGTGATTTTTCTCTGTCGTCGCAACATGCTCGGCGCGCCTGCGCGATCTTGATGTTTTCTGGCATTACTTTGTGCTCAGTTGGTTCGAGCTGAGGAGTGAAACGGCATGTCAAATTCTTTCGGGGCACGCGCACGTAAGTTCATGGGATGGTACTCGCCCGAGGACGAGGTCGAAGAATTCGACTCCTACGACGAGGTTGAAACCGTCGAACAGGTCGGAGAGGTCAGGCCCATCGAGCGCCCCTTCCTGCGCCCGATCGACACTCCTGAAGCTGAGGCTTCACGCAAGACCGACCTGTCGCGGATCGTCACCGTGCACCCGCGGACCTATCCTGACGCGGTGACCATCGGTGAGGCGTTCCGTGAGGGAACTCCCGTCATCATCAACCTGTCGGACATGGACGAGGCCGAGGCGCGCCGTCTCGTTGATTTCGCTGCTGGGCTGACCTTTGCTCTCCACGGCGTGATTGAGCGCGTGACGAACCGCGTCTTCCTTCTGTCGCCGCGCAGCGTTGAGGTGTCCGGGGACGTGTCAAACTCGCGTCGCGGATCACTGTTTAACCAGGGGTGAGCTCTTGATCCTTCGTCTTGCTGGATCAATCATCTACTGGGTGGCCAGCCTTTACCTCCTCGTCCTCATCTTCCGGATGATCCTTGACTGGGCTCACTTCTTCGCTCCTCAGTGGCGGCCCAAGGGATTCGTCGTTGTTGTGGCTAATGTCATCTACCGGCTGACAGATCCGCCGATTCGAGCATTACGGCACAGGATTCCTCCTTTGCGTCTGGGAGGGGGGATTGCCCTGGATGTTGGTTTCATGGTGGTGTTCTTTGGCGTGGTCCTTGTTCAGTGGGTCGGAAGTTTCCTCATTCGATTAAGCGTCGGCTTGGGTTAAGACCTCGGGTGATCTGCGATGGGGGAGCTGATGCACCCCGAAATAGGAATTTTTTCCCCATTTTGGCCAGGACGTGTGGAATGACACGAAAATTCGTGAGAATTTCCGGTTGAACTGTGGCAATTGGGGTTGCTGTGACACACGAGTCGGCTATGATCAGTCGGTGATGTGTATTGCGATCCACGTGGGTCGCAAGGGTGTCAAGCGGTAGTAACGTCGCTGGGCGCTCCACCCGAAAGACCGAGAGGCGAGGAAATGGCCCTGCTGACCACAGAGGACGTACTCAACAAGAAGTTCCAGTACGTGAAGTTCCGCGAGGGATACGACCAGGTTGAGGTCGATGAGTTCCTCGATGAAGTTGTCTCAACGATTTACTCCCTCCAGATGGAGAATCAAGACCTTAAGGAAAAGCTTGAGGCTGCTGAGCGACGCATCGCTGAACTGTCGAACGGTGGCGTAGTTGAGGAAGCCCCCGTTGCTCCCCAGCCCGTCGAAGAAGTTCCCGCAGAACCTGAACCGGTGGTGGCTCCGGCTCCCGTTGCCCCCGCCACCTGGCCGGCTGAGGTTCCCGCGCAGCCCGAGTCTGCCGAGTCGGCAACCTCGATGCTCGCCCTCGCCCAGCGCGTCCACGACGAATACGTTCGTGACGGCAAGGAAGAATCTGATCGCATCATCTCCGAAGCCCGTGCGAAGGGTAACGAGATCGTCGCTGACGCCCAGAAGCAGCACGAAACGATTCTTGCCCAGCTCGATCAGGAGCGTGGACTCCTCGAATCGAAGATCAATGAGCTGCGGACCTTCGAGTCCGAGTACCGTTCCAACCTGCGCGGTCACCTGGAGAAGCTGCTGTCCGAAGTCTCGGTCAACAACGACTGAGAATCGATCATTTGCTCGCAATGGCGGTGACGCGCAGCGTCACCGCCATTGTCATGCCTTAGACAACATCCAGGAGATTCATGGACAACGACGCAGCACACAACCGCGTAAGCCGAGTCAACGGTCACCGAGCCAGCGATCCCGGTGCGCTCAATACGGACGAACGGACGAGGCGCGCACGCACGCGCTCGAGACACGGAGTTTTTGGTGCTGCGGCGGGAGTATGCCTCCTCGCGATCATCACGGATCAACTGACAAAAGTGTGGGCCCTCGACGCGCTCAGCAACGGACACGCACGGCCTCTGATTTCTGATCTCCTCACGCTCCAACTGACTTTTAACTCCGGCGCTGCATTCTCGCTCGGCGGCGACGTTACATGGCTTTTCACCGTGCTCTCCGTCGTCGTCCTCGTTGCCCTGGGTGTCTTGGTGACCCGCGCACAGCGAACAGCAACGATCCTGTCAATAGCTTTGCTTGCCGGCGGCGCGGCAGGCAACCTCATTGACCGTGCCATACGCCCCCCGGGATTCGGCGTCGGACACGTCGTTGATTTCATCAACTACAACGGATGGTTTGTTGGCAACGTCGCAGATATCTGGATCGTCCTGGGAGCCATTCTCGTGGCCTGGTTCTTCGCAACGGAACACGAGACACGCGAGCCGGAACCTGACGACGCTCTCTCCGGACCTCTGAGTAACGACCAATGAGCGAAACGAAGCTCTTCCCAGTTCCCGATGCCCTTGTGGGTGAACGCGTGGACGTTGCTCTGGCGCGGATGCTCGGGTTCTCGCGATCACGATGCGCTCAGCTCGTGGCCGAAGGAAACGTGGCGATCAACGGGGTGACGGTCGCAAAATCGGTGAAACTTACCGCAACGGATCTCATTGACGTGACGATCCCGAGTCCTGAGCACACACCGCCACCGGTGACGGGGATGACCATCCTCTACGACGACGACGACATTGTTGTTGTTGATAAGCCCGTTGGCGTTGCCGCGCACACAGGTCCCGGATGGGAAGGCCCCACGGTGCTGGGTAATCTTGAAGCTGCGGGATACCGGATCACGACATACGGTCCTCCCGAACGCCAGGGAATTGTTCATCGCCTCGACGTCGGGACGTCAGGAGCCATGATCGTTGCCAAGTCGGAACTGGCATATTCGGTGATGAAGAGGGCATTTAAGGAACGAACGGTGACGAAGATCTACCACGCCGTCGTTGCCGGACACCTCGATCCTCATTCCGGAACGATCGACGCACCGATCGGTCGCCACCCGTCCAAAGAATGGCGCATGGCGGTGCTCGACGGAGGTAAACATGCGATCACCCATTACGACACCCTCGAACTTGTTTCCGGCGCATCCCTCCTCGAAATACATTTAGAAACAGGACGCACACACCAGATCCGCGTCCACATGGCCGCTGTTGGTCATCCCTGCGTCGGTGATGTCTTCTACGGAGCAGATCCAACAAAGGCTGATCAGCTGGGGTTGACTCGCCAGTGGCTTCACGCCGTTCGCCTGGAGTTTGCTCACCCGCGAACCGGAATGCCGATGACCGTTTCGTCACCCTACCCCGATGACCTTGACCAGGCTCTCGATGTGCTGCGTCACCCTGAACACACTCACCAGGTGGTGAGCTGATGACGACGCTAACAGATTCTCATCGCCTCGCCCCGCAGACTGACACCCCCTGGACGGGAATAACCAATTCTGGGGGATATCGCGTCGTTGAAGCAATAACTGAGGAACATCGTCTCGGAGAGCTCGCGGTTCGCTGGGACGTTTTCGTTGTCGAACAACACTGCCCAATCGTTTGTGAAATCGATGCCCGCGACTACGATCCAGCGGTCATTCACTTCGTGTGCCTCGCACCCCAAAGAACAGTCAGTGACCCGCCGAGCGACTCCGTCCTCGTCCCCGACACAACTGATGAACAGGTGGGGGATGTGGACGGTGAGTACGTCGTTGGATGCGTGCGGCTTATTCCCGACGAGCCGGGACACTTCCACCTGGGCAGGTTGGCTGTGCGGAAGGAATACCGCAGCGAAAAGATCGGGGCTGCCTTGGTGCGCGGTCTTCACGAGTATCTTGCAGCGCACACCCCGCGTGGAAGCGACGTGGATGTTGTTCTCAACGCGCAGGTCCAGGCAGCAGGGTTCTACGCGAAACAGGGATATGTGGTGACCTCGAAGGAGACCTTCTGGGAGGCCGGCATTGAGCACGTCGAAATGGCCAGAAGAATCTCAGGGACTGCCGACTGTGGCGACAGGCGACTAGACTAGCGTTCATGGCGTCAGACTCTTTCGTTCACCTCCACAACCACTCCGAGTACTCGATGCTGGACGGAGCGGCAAAAACGAAAGACATGGCTGCCGAAGCAGCCAGGCTTGGGCAGCCGGCGATTGGTTTGACCGATCACGGGTACCTTTTCGGTGCCTATGATTTTTACTCCGCGTGCAAGTCCGCAGGGATCAAACCGATCATCGGCCTTGAAGCCTATGTGACACCGGGGACCTCGCGATTTGACCGACAGAAAGTCACGTGGGGAGAGCCGTGGCAACGCAGCGACGACGTGTCGGCAGGCGGTTCCTACAATCACCTGACCCTCATCGCCTACAACACGCAGGGGATGCATAACCTCTTCAGGCTTGGTTCCTACGCGTCGACGGACGGTCAGTTCGGTAAGTGGCCGCGCGCAGATAAAGAACTCCTCAGCCAATTCCACGAAGGGCTGATTGTTTTCACGGGGTGTCCATCCGGTGCCGTGCAGACCCGTATTCGTCTGGGGCAGTGGGACGAGGCCGTGCGCGAAGCAGCGGAACTGCGCGACATTTTCGGCCCGGAGAATTTCTACGTGGAAATCATGGACCACGGTATCGAGTTTGAGCGGCGCACCCAGAAACAGCTCCTTGAACTTGCCAAGCTCATGGACGCTCCGCTTGTGGCAACGAATGACGCCCACTACGTCAAGAAAGAGGATCGGAAGATCCAGGATGCGCTGCTGTGCATTAACTCCGGGTCACGAATCTCCGATCCCGACCGCTTCAAGTTTGACGGAGACGGCTACTACATTCGCCCAAGCGAAGAGATGCGCGACCTGTGGAAGGAACTTCCGCAGGCGTGTGATGCGACCCTTGAGATCGCTGAACGCTGCGACGTTCACTTCACAACGACGGCTGAGGGCGCCAACTACATGCCCGACTTCCCGGTTCCTCAAGGTGAAGACAAGACCTCGTGGTTCCTCAAGGAAGTTGAACGCGGACTCAATGACCGATTCCCCCAGGGAATCCCCGATGACGTGCGCAAACAGGCGCAGTACGAGGAAGACGTCATCATTAAAATGGGTTTCCCCGGGTACTTCCTCACCGTTGCCGATTACATCAACTGGGCAAAAGACCAGGGGATCCGCGTGGGACCGGGACGTGGTTCGGGTGCCGGGTCGATGGTTGCCTACGCGATGAAAATTACCGAACTCAATCCGCTTGAACACGGACTGATTTTCGAGCGATTCCTCAACCCGGAACGCATCTCAATGCCCGACTTCGATGTTGACTTCGACGAGCGCAGGCGAGATGAGGTCATCGCCTACGTCAAACGCAAGTACGGGGAAGACCGCATCAGCCAGGTCGTCACCTACGGAACGATTAAAACAAAGCAGGCCCTGAAGGATTCCGCTCGAATCCTCGGGAAGGACTTCAAGGTTGGAGAGCAGCTGACGAAAGCTCTCCCGCCCTCGGTCATGGGCAAAGACATTAGCGTCCACGGCATCTTCGACTCGAAGGATAAGCGCTACGGGGAGGCCGCGGAATTTAGGAAATTCTACGACGAGAACCCTGACACGCATGAGGTTGTTGAATACGCCCTCGGCCTTGAGGGACTGACCCGCCAGTGGGGTGTCCACGCGTGCGCGGTCATCATGAGTTCTCACACGATCACCGACATTATTCCCGTGATGAAGCGTCCACAGGACGGCGCGATTATCACCCAATTCGACTATCCGACGTGCGAGACCCTCGGCTTGTTGAAAATGGACTTCCTGGGTTTGCGTAACCTCACGGTTGTTTCGGATGCGCTGGAAAATATCGCGCTCAACGGCAAGACTGAACCCGACCTCGAACACTTGGAGTTCACTGACCCGAAAACCTATGATCTCCTGTCACGTGGCGACACCCTCGGTGTTTTCCAGCTTGATGGCGGCGGAATGCGTGATCTGCTCAAATTGATGCGCCCCGATAACTTCGAGGATATTTCCGCTGTGGGCGCGCTCTACCGCCCCGGCCCGATGGGGGCAAACTCGCACACGAACTACGCGCTGCGCAAAAACGGACGCCAAGAGATCACCCCGATTCACCCCGAACTTGCTGAACCTCTTGAGGAAATTCTCGGGACCACCTACGGCCTCATTGTCTACCAGGAACAGGTCATGCAGATCGCGCAGAAACTTGCGGGATACACGCTTGGTCAGGCAGATATTCTGCGTAAGGCAATGGGGAAGAAAAAGAAAGAAGTCCTTGATCAGCAGTTCGTTGGTTTCCGTCAGGGAATGCTGGACAACGGCTACTCCGAGGAATCCATTAAGGCCCTGTGGGACGTTGTTGTTCCCTTCTCTGCGTACGCTTTCAACAAAGCACATTCGGCGGCCTACGGTCTCGTGTCGTATTGGACGGCGTTCCTTAAGGCGAACTATCCGACGGAATACATGGCGGCCCTGCTGACCTCCACGAAAGACAATAAAGACCGACGCGCTCTCTACCTGGCCGAATGTCGCCACATGAACATCACAGTCTTGCAGCCCGACGTCAACGCCTCGATGGGGAACTTCGCACCAGATGGTGAGTCGATTCGTTTCGGAATGAACGCCATTCAGAATGTCGGGGCAAATGTTGTTGAGGCCATCGTCTCGGCACGCGCGGAAAAGGGAAAGTTCGCGAGCTTCCAGGATTTCCTTGACAAAGTCCCCCAGGTTGTGTGTAACAAGCGAACAATCCAGTCCCTGATCCGCGCGGGCGCTTTTGATTCGATGGGACACACACGCCGGGCGCTGCTGGCGCGCTGTGACGAGGCAGTGGACGCAATTATCGACGTCAAACGCAACGAGGCAATCGGCCAATTCGACCTTTTTGCCGCGCTCGGCGCAGACGAGTCCGACGGTGGCGGTCACTCACTTGCCATTGACATCCCGGAGATCCCTGAGTTTGAGCGCCGCGACAAACTTGCCCAAGAACGGGAAATGCTTGGCCTGTATGTGTCGGACCATCCGTTGCGAGGTGTTGAGGGGGCGCTTGCGCGCTTCCAGGATTACGAGATTGCCCAGGTTGTTGGCTCGGAAGACTCAATGGCGGACCGGGTCGTCAAGATCGCCGGCCTCATTTCTGGTGTTCAGACGAAGGTCACGAAGCAAGGAAACGCATGGGCAATCGCAACGATTGAGGACCTGTCGGGTTCCGTGGAGGTTCTCTTCTTCCCCCGTTCCTACGACACCATCCAGTCCTATCTGCAACAGGACATCATCGTTCAGATTGAAGGCAAAGTGAACGTCCGCGAGGACGGCATGGCGATCTACGGTCAGTCGATGACTCTCCTCGACCTTAGTGACGGTGCCGATCAGCCGCTGGATCTCCAGATCGCGTCCTCGCGGTGCACACCGGAGCTTCTGACGGAGCTTCGCGGTGTCCTCGAAGCGTTCCCCGGTGGTTCACCGGTCCGCCTTCATTTGCGTGAGCCAGGCCGTACAACCATTGTTGAGTTGGATCCCAAGCTCCGCGTGTCCCAAGAATCCGCGTTCTTCTCGCATATCAAGGCCGTCGTTGGTCTCGATGGGGTTCTCTCACCCAACTAGTTTCCGTCCTCGTCCTCGTTCATGGGGATCAGGATTGACGAGGACGAGGTGGCTCTTGAGACGGCCCAACCCGCGCTGCCTGAGGGCCGTGAGGAGAGAACACCTCGACGAGATCACCGGGGGAGAGGGTGTGTCCGCGTCGCGTGTCGACTTGGCCATTGATCGTCACATCCCCATCCTGAATGAGTTCGCGCGCCATCACGCCGTCTTCGGCGAGGCCGGCGAGCTTGAGGAACTGGCCGAGCTTAATGTCGCCGCGTACGGGGATCACGGGGGCGTCAGTCATGGAATCCTCCTGGAGATTGACCGATCGGGTGCGAGGCCGGTCGTAGTGAACACACGTCCCCCAAAGTATGGCATGGCGTGGTCTGACATTCCGTGGGGACCGCAATTGTGTAAGGCCATCGGCCTCGCGGCTGTCGTTGCGGTCCGTCACATGATCCTTTCAGGGGAGGAGACGAGTTTTCCCCTAGGATCGTAGGTATGAAACGCATGGATCTTCGAGGCTGCACACTGTCCGTCGCTCAGCTGCGTGAGGATCTTCCCCGCGCCGCCCTCGACACGGCGAAAGCCGCTGAGGTCGTTGCGCCGCTGGTTGATCGCGTGAAAACTCAGGGCGCTCCCGTGCTGTATGAACTTGCTGAGCGCTTCGACCACGTGCGTCCCCAGCATCTGCGTGTTCCACATGAGGCCATCGAGGATGCGCTTGCCCATCTTGACCCCAAAGTACGCCACGCCCTTGAAGTGTCGATTCATCACAATCGGCAAGGGCACACCCAGCAGCTACCTGAACCGGCCCAGGTTGATATTGTCCCCGGGGGAACGGTCACTCAGCGGTGGCTGCCCGTTGGGCGAGTTGGCCTCTACGTTCCAGGGGGACTGGCGGTTTACCCGTCGTCTGTTGTCATGAACGTCGTGTGTGCGCAGGTTGCCGGTGTTGAGTCAATTGCTCTTGCTTCCCCTCCGCAGAAAGAATTCGGTGGTCTTCCCCACCCAACGATCCTCGCGGCATGTGCCTTGCTCGGTGTTGATGAGGTGTGGGCAATCGGGGGAGCCCAAGCGATCGCAGCCTTTGCCTTTGGGGTCGAGGACGGCTCAGACATTCTTGAACCCGTTGACGTTGTCACGGGCCCAGGAAATATCTACGTGGCCGCTGCGAAACGCCTCGTCCAAGGCACCGTGGGTATTGACGCGGAAGCCGGGACAACGGAAATCGCGATTCTCGCCGATGCCAGCGCCACCCCCGCTTTCGTTGCCGCCGACCTGATTTCCCAGGCCGAACACGATCCAGCCGCCGCGTCCGTCCTCGTCACCGACTGCGTTGATCTTGCCGACGCTGTCGAGGCACTCATTCCCAGCCAAGCTGAGGCCACGATGCACACGGAGCGGATTCTTCGCGCACTGTCGGGTCCGCAGTCAGGAATTGTCCTGGTCGATGATATTGACCAGGGGATCACCGTTGTCAATGCCTATGCCGCTGAACACCTGGAAATCCATACGCGCGACGCACGGGCGGTCAGTGACAGGGTGCGCAACGCTGGGGCAATTTTCGTTGGGTCGTACACGCCAGTTCCACTGGGTGACTACCTTGCTGGGTCCAATCATGTTCTCCCCACCGGGGGAACCGCACGTTTTGCCTCGGGGTTGAATGTCACGCAGTATCTGCGTTCCCAGCAGGTTGTTGAATATTCCGAATCTGCGCTTGCGGGACTTGCGGGGGACCTCAATACCTTGGCCACCGCTGAAGACTTACCAGCTCACGGTGCGGCTGCCCTCCTTCGCCAGGGCTTAGGTAGCGCCGCCGGTGGTGGGCGAACTGAGGCGGTGACCGGCACAGATACCGACGCCCTCAACGGTGTCGGCGGCGCAGAGCAGGGGAGAGCCACCCATGAGTGAGGACATCATCTACCCGGTCCGAGAGGACCTCGCGGGGCTGCAACCCTACGGCGCACCCCAACTTGAGGTACCTATTCGCCTCAACGTCAACGAAAACCCTTACGCGCCCTCGCAGGCGATTATTGACGATATCGCCAGCTCTGTTGCCCAGGCGGCTGCAACGCTCAACCGCTATCCGGATCGTGACTTCCCTCAGCTGCGTGCCAGCCTCGCCGACTACCTGGCAACAGAGTCACACGTGCGTGTGTCTCCGGAGAACATCTGGGCGGCCAACGGATCCAATGAGGTGATGACTCAGATCCTCCAAGCATTTGGTGGACCCGGGCGTACCGTTGTGTCATTCGCCCCCACGTATTCGATGTATCACGAATATGCGCGCGATACGAACACGCGGTGGGTTCAAGGGCAGCGCGACCCCGACTTTCACCTGGATATCGCTGCCGTTGAAGAGACGCTCAGGCGTGAACGCCCCTCAGTTCTCCTCCTGGCCAGCCCAAATAACCCGACGGGTACGGCCTTGCCGGTTGACGATCAGAAACGGATCCTCGACATTGCGGCAACAACCGGTCCGCAGATCAATGGTCGCGCAACCTCAACGATCGTCGTCATTGACGAGGCATACGGGGAGTTCCGTCGCGCCGGAGTGCCCTCCGCTCTTGAGCTGTTAGACACTCACCCCCATCTGGTTGTGTCCCGCACAATGTCGAAAGCCTTCGCTATGGCCGGTCTTCGGTTGGGGTATATGGCGGCGGCGCGCGCAATCATTGACGCCATCATGCTGGTTCGCCTTCCCTACCACCTGTCGGATGTCACGCAGGCAACAGCGCTGGCAGCCCTCAGGCACAGCGCGGAGCTCCTGGGATACGTTGATTCACTGCGTGAAGAACGCGACTGCCTCGTGTCCTGGCTGCGTGAGAATGGATTCGACGCCATCGATTCGGATTCTAACTTTGTGCTCTTCGGGCAATTTGCAGATCGGGACGCGATCTTCCATGCTTTGCTTACACACGGAGTCCTCATCCGCGTTGTCGGCCCTAACGGGTGGCTTCGCGTGAGTGTGGGGACACCCCAGGAAACCGACGCCTTCAAGCAGGCACTCAAGGAGGTCACCGCATGAGCATCGAGACTCCGCGGATCGCGGTCGTTGATCGGACAACATCTGAGTCGTCGATTCACGTGGAAATGAACCTTGACGGAACGGGACGCACGGACATTTCAACAACCGTCCCGTTTTACGACCACATGCTCACAGCCCTGGGGAAGCATTCGCTGATGGACCTGACGGTTCGAGCGACCGGGGATACGCATATCGACGTTCACCACACGGTTGAAGACACCGCGATTTGCTTGGGACTTGCCCTCAAAGACGCGCTGGGAACCAAAGCGGGAATCCGCCGTTTCGCCGATGCGACCGTTCCTCTTGACGAAGCCCTCGCCCGCGCAGTCGTTGACCTTGCTGGACGCCCCTACATTGTTCACGAGGGCGAACCTGCTGGCCAGGAATACCACCTCATCGGAGGGCATTTCACGGGGTCAATGACCCGGCATATTCTCGAATCCTTCACGTTGAATTCCGGAATCTGCCTGCACATGACTCTCCTGGCTGGTCGCGACCCTCACCACATTGTCGAAGCCCAGTTCAAGGCCCTTGCCCGCGCCCTACGCTTCGCAGTTGAGCCGGATCCACGGGTGGAGGGGATCCCCTCCACCAAGGGAGCACTGTGACACATCGGCCTTTGGGGGCAGATGAGAAAGCACAATGGACACCATGAGCAATGAGCATTCGCACGACGACATTGACGCGCAATTCGCTGACCTCGTTGCCGGAATTGACGGCCTGTCGATGGACACCGACATCAACGAACACGCGATGCCGGTCAGCGATGTCGATGCCAGCGGAGCCAACGCAGACGCACAGGATGCGGACCCGAGGGACGCGCAGGACATTCCCGTTGATGAGTCGCTGCATCTTGACGGTGGTCGGCTGTCGGTCGCGCTCGTCCTCGCTCCCATTACACGGCCCGAGGCACTGCATTCGCTGTGCGCGCTCGCGGGAATTCGCTGCAATGTTGTCCGGCTTAAGCCGTGGTCAGCGGTGTGGATGCGTGTGGAAACACCCCCGACGGACGAGGACGAGCTCGATGAGATCCTCACGGGCGTCAAGCCGATGCCTCCTGAGGTTGATGCCGTTGCGCGGATGATTTCGCGACTGTCGAAATATGGGGCCGTTGCGGTGATGTCGTGGCTGGTTGAAGGTGACGGCGTGGAACCTGGAGTCTCTGGGCGTATCACGGCGCAACGGTACGTTGGAGGGGAACCTGAGGAAGCTATTCCGGCGGGACTTCTCCTCGGGTCGATGCCGCAGGCAGCGGAAGATCTGCTACTTGGACGTATGGAGCCATCTGACTACGCGGATTCCGTTCTTGCTGACGGATCGTCTAGGCGCAGACCCGGACCGTTCGGGTGGATGCGGAAGAAACAGTGAAAGACAAGCAAAGGTAGTAGACGTGGTTTCTCCCCGAGTTGTTGTTCTCGATTACGGTTCCGGGAATGTCCGGTCGGCATGTCGTGCACTTGAAAAAGTGGGAGCGGACGTTGAGTTGACAGCCGAGCAAGACGCTGTTCTGAACGCCGACGGCTTGCTTGTCCCCGGGGTTGGGGCTTTTGGTGCCGTGATGGAGCAGCTCACCGCGATGCGGGCCCCTTTTCTCATTGATCAACGCCTCGCGGGAGGGCGCGCGGTGATGGGGGTGTGCGTGGGTCTTCAGGTGATGTTTGAGCGGTCTGCGGAAAAAGGGGAACACGAGGGGCTTGGTCAGTGGCCGGGCACCGTCGATCGCCTCGATGCACCTGTGATTCCACACATGGGGTGGAGTCCGGTTGACGCGGCCCCAGGATCTGAGCTATTCGACGGAGTCGAGGACGAGCGCTTCTACTTCGTTCACTCCTATGCGGCGCTTACTGATCCGGGGGAGGGATGGGATGCGGGCCCTCTTCCTGCGCCGAAGGCTTCGTGGGCCACCCACGGAAACAGTCGTTTCATTGCTGCGGTGGAAAACGGGGCGCTGCGGGGCACTCAATTCCACCCGGAGAAATCAGGTGATGCGGGCCTTCACCTGCTGGAAAATTGGTTGCAGACTCTGTGAAGCTGCGGCCCCACGGAAATTCATGTGTTTGTGTGCTCGTCCTCGTCAATGAATACGCACATCGGACATGCGGGTACACTCTCGGTCACGACGAAAGGAAGAGACGATGACTCAGTCACTGACGTTGCTGCCGGCAGTTGATGTCGTTGACGGCAAGGCGGTACGCCTGAGGCAGGGTGCAGCCGGTACGGAAACCGACTACGGTCATCCGATGGATGCCGCTCGATCATTTGTTGATGCGGGTGCAACCTGGCTTCACCTCGTCGACCTTGACGCCGCTTTTGGACGCGGATCAAATGCTCCACTCTTAGCAGATATCACGCGGGAACTACCGATTCACGTTGAGCTCTCTGGCGGTATCCGCGATGACGAATCTCTTGCCAGGGCCCTCGATGCGGGTGCTCGCCGCGTCAACCTGGGAACCGCCGCGCTGGAAGATCCTCAGTGGACAGAACGTGTCATCGGCGAGTTCGGGGACCGTATCGCCGTTGGCTTGGATGTACGCGGGGAAACCCTCTCTGCTCGCGGATGGACGCGAGAGGGCGGCAACCTGTGGGAAGCGATTGACCGTCTCAATCACGCCGGCTGTGTTCGCTACGTCGTCACCGATGTGGCGCGAGATGGCATGCTCTCAGGTCCAAACGTTGAGCTTCTGCGTCGAGTATGCGCAGCGACCGACGCGGCTGTCGTTGCATCCGGAGGAGTGTCCTCACTGGCGGATATTGCGGTACTGCGGGAACTCGTTGACATCGGTGTTGAAGGCGCGATCGTGGGCAAAGCCCTCTACTCCGGGCAATTCACCCTTGAGGAAGCGCTCGCCGTTGCACGTGGCACGTCTGAGGGGCCGCGCTTGGGAGGCAACCAGTGAGCGAGGTCTGCTCCTCGAATGGGGGACAGGGTAACACTGCGGAACCTCTCGGTGGTGGCGCGCGGGACAACCACGGTGCTCACAGCGGGAACGTCGCAGGCAACGCCCGCAGTGCTCCGATGCTGAGCGAGGACCAGCGGGCACGCCTGGCCGGACGCCTCGCGATGTCTCCACGAGACCGAGGTGATGCGGGGCAGCTTCTTCCCCGCACCCGCGAGGCGCTGACCATTCCCGTTGAAGCTGATTGCGGTGCATCCCGTGTGGAAGCACTCGTGCATGCTCTTGAATCGGAGCGCCTGATCATTCCGATTCTCGTGGAAGAGGACCCGCGGATCACCGGTGTGCACGCTGGTGACCCTAGGGAAAGTGCGCCAGGAGATTTTGTGCGCGTCGAAACCGACGGCGGCCCGGCCCTGGCGGCCTATTCCTCGGCTCGGACGCTCGCGGCGGATCGGCCCGGTGCTCGTCCCACGTCGTGCAGTGCCCGCACGCTCGCACTCACCGCTCTCGTGGAAACCCGCGGACGCTTCCTCGTTGATCCCGGTGGCGCGTCCGTCCTCGTTCCTCGGCCTGCAACCGCTGCGCTTGCCCAGGGGGACCGGTGGCTTCCGGCATGGAAAGATCCCGAGCTCCTGAGTGAATTGCGTGAGCGCGTGGGAATCGGCGACGAGGCTGAGTCGGCGACGAGGCCGATCGGAGTTGTTGATGTGAAGCTGGCGTACGCAGGTGAAGGGAAAGTACGTGTTCTCATTGCCTGTGATCCACATGTGCGTCTAACGCGCACAATGGGCGAGGTACGCGATGGCGTGTCTGAGGCGATTGAGGCGATCGGTCGGTCACCGCGTCTCGTGGCGGCAACTGATCATGTTGAGTACGTGCCGACGTGGGCGTGAAAAACCTGCGGGGATGTCCGCGACTCGTATGGCAGGTGGCGTGCTCAGGGGTGTCCCGCGCAGCGCATCGTGGCAGATGTGAGAGATCGCATCCTCAGTGGGGCTGCTGGGATGTTCGAGCTCCTGGGTATTCCTGGTAGTCTTAAAGCAATCGTCCGGGCGTCAGCCTGGAATGCAAGCGGAGTTTCTCCCACCTAGGTGCCCGCCCGCCAGCGTTGAGTTGGTGTGGAAGGCCAGCTTCACGGCTGAGCGAGGGAACCGGGTTTGATCGGCGCACACGCGTGTGTCCGATGAATGGTGAACCTCCGTGCGCATGTGGCGTGACGGAGGTTTTTCGTTGCGTCCCAACGCATCCGTGGAAGGAGCCACCCATCAGCGAGACTCGTATTAACGAGCGGATCCGCGTCCCCGAGGTCCGCCTCGTCGGACCCGGAGGGGAACAGGTCGGCGTTGTCCGTGTCGAGGACGCGCTTCGTCTTGCCGAGGAGGCAGGACTCGACCTCGTTGAGGTTGCGCCCGACGCTAAGCCGCCGGTTGCCAAACTCATGGACTATGGAAAATACAAATACGAAGCCGCTCAGAAGGCTCGCGATGCTCGACGTAACCAGGCGAACACGCAGCTCAAAGAGATTCGTTTCCGCTTGAAGATCGACGATCACGACTTCGGGGTCAAGAAAGGCCACGTCGAGCGTTTCCTCTCGCAGGGAGACAAAGTCAAGGTCATGATCATGTTCCGTGGCCGTGAGCAGTCGCGTCCCGAGGCAGGTGTTCGTCTGCTTCAGCGCCTGGCCGAAGAAGTTGGGGACCTGGCAACAGTTGAATCCATGCCCCGCCAAGATGGTCGCAATATGACGATGGTTCTGGCACCGACGAAGCGTAAAGCTGACGCGGTGAACGAGCAGCGTAAGCGCCGCGAAGCTGAACGGGCTGAACGACGCGATAAGCGTGCGGAACGTGCGTCGAAAGACCAGGCACGCGCCGCGCAGAACAACTCAGCTGCTGGCTGACCTCACGGATTGAGACTGAGGGCTTTGACTAACGTCAAAGTCAGAGAAGAAGGAAGCAAGAAGATGCCGAAGAACAAGACTCACTCGGGTGCCAAGAAGCGTTTCCGCGTGACCGGATCCGGGAAGATCATGCGCGAGCAGGCAGGTGCGCGTCACCTCCTCGAGCACAAGTCCAGCCGCAAGACCCGTCGCCTCGCCAGCGATCAGGTTCTGGAGAAGGCTGACGTTAAGCGCGTCAAGCGACTCCTGGGCAAGTGAGTGGTTGGAAGTAGGGAGAAACTGAAATGGCACGTGTTAAGCGTTCAATTAACGCCAAGAAGAAGCGTCGTACCGTTCTCGAGCAGGCCTCCGGTTACCGCGGCCAGCGCTCACGCATGTACCGCAAGGCCAAGGAGCAGGTCACTCACTCCTTCGTCTACTCCTACCGCGACCGCAAGGCTCGCAAGGGAGATTTCCGTCGCCTGTGGATCCAGCGCATCAACGCAGCGTCCCGCGCCCAGGGCATGACCTACAACCGCTTCATCCAGGGCCTGAACCTTGCTGGAGTTGAGGTTGACCGTCGCATGCTCGCTGAGCTTGCCGTCTCGGACATCAACGCCTTCAACGCGCTTGTCCAGGTTGCCAAGGACGCCCTCCCAGCGGACGTCAACGCTCCTCGCGCCTGATTTTCGCGCAGAGACTTCAGCCTCATGGCGTCGAAGTTTTCACCTGAACGCCCAGCGGTCCTCGACAATCCGCATTCAGATCGAGTGCGGAAAGTCGCGGGACTTGCTGGGCGTTCTGCGCGTTCACGGACTCGCCTCATGCTCGTTGAGGGGCCTCAGGCTGTCCGCGAAGTCGTGTCCTTCCGCGGCTCGCATCTGCGCGACGTGTACGTGACGAGGACGGCCTCGGCCATGCACCCCGATATCGTTGAGGCGGCGTATCAGGCCACGCGATGGGTCCACGAAGTCACAGATGACGTTGCTCAGGCAATGAGTCCGGATGCTCAGGGGATTCTTGCGGTTGCCGAGCTTTCAGCGATCGATACGGACAATGGCGTGACGATACCTGAGGGCGCGACCATCGCGGTTTTCGCCCAGGGACGCGACCCGGGAAACGTTGGGACAATCATTCGTACCGCCGATGCGATGGGAGCCTCAGCGGTCATCACGGTCAGCGGAACCGTTGACGTTCGCAACCCCAAAGTTGTCCGATCCTCCGCCGGGTCAGTGTTCCACCTGCCGATTGTTTCCGTTTCATCTTTCGATGAGGCTGTTGTCCAGTGCCGCGCGTGGGGGGCGACGCTCCTGGGAACAACCGGGGGAAGTGGCACCATCGCCCTCGATACCCTTATTTCTGATCCCCGCTCCGTCCTCCGCGCAACTCACGCATGGGTCTTTGGCAACGAAGCGAAAGGCCTTCAACCCGAGCAGCTTCAGGCCTGCGACGTCCTCGTCAATATCCCGATGACCGGACCCACGGAATCACTGAACGTCGCGTCGGCAGCTGCGATGTGTCTCTACGCCTCACAGTTGCGCCGGTCAACCCGCTCAGCCCGCGGGCGCTCCGATAACACGGGCGCTCCGATAAGCTGAAGTCATGACGCTGATCAGTGAACTTGACGAGGGCGAACTCATTCGCCGTTTTCAGGAAATCCTCCCCGAAGGGCAACGCACGATCATCGGTATCGGTGATGATTGCGCGCAGATTGCAGCACCTGAGGGGTCTTTCATTGTGACAACGGACGTCATCGTTGAGGACCAGCACTTCCTGCGCGCGTGGTCGCGCCCAGAGGAAATCGGCGCACGCGTTGCCGCCCAGAACCTTGCGGATATTGCGGGGATGGGAGGGTACTGTTCCGGACTGGTTGTGTCTCTTGCCCTCACTGCGCAGACCGAGGTTGACTGGCTGATGGATGTCGTTGGTGGCATGGCGTCGCGCGCCCAAGCTGCGGGAGCCGGGATTATCGGCGGAGACCTGAGTGCCGGTGAAAAAATGGTGCTCTCTGTGACGGCTTTTGGGTGGTGTCCCAACGGTCCGGTCACGCGTACGGGCGGCCAGCCAGGCGATGTTCTCGCGGTGTGCGGCGAGGTCGGATGGTCGCACGCCGGCCTGGACTTGCTGCTCGGTGGGCACGTCGACCCGTCGACCCGGGATGTGGGAGTCCTGGGGGAAGCCGGAGCCCATGCGCTCGCAACGTATCGGGCCCCGAATCCGCCTCTGGAAGCTGGACCACGTGCCGCCCGAGCTGGCGCTCACGCAATGATGGATCTCTCCGATGGGATCGCAAAAGACGGGGGCCGCATGGCTCGGGCCAGTGGTGTTGTCATTGACCTTGATCGTCAAGCCCTGGAGGACTACGCCCGTCAGCTCGAACCCGTGGCTCACATGTGCGGCGGCAACCCCATGACGTGGGTGCTCAGCGGGGGAGAGGATCACGGGATGCTCGCGGCTTTCCCGTCGGATCGTCCTCTTCCAGAAGGTTTCCATCCGATTGGTCACCTGCGTCAACCTCGGACCGGTGAGGAGCCGTGTCAGCTCCTTGAGGGGCGCGAAGTAATCGGTGGTTGGGACCACTTCGCGCAGTAGCGATTCTCGGGAGTCCTCGTCAATTGACGAGGACGATTCCGCGTTCTCATCTCATCGTGATCAGTTAGCACGTGAGTAGTGTTGGTTGTGCCATAATGGTTCGCAATGAACTATCAAGCGAGGGGGTGCGCGTGACTGAAAGCTCCGAATGGCCGGCAGAGGTGCCAGATCAAAACACTGACGTTCAGGGAGAAACACCCTCCCGGGGAGATGAGTCCTCGCCTGACGCTACACATGTTCTTCCTTCTGCCGAAGCCGCGGGCCACGTGACCGGCGGTTTGATAGGTTCCGATGGGCGTGCCGCTCACGGTTATCCGACTCAGGGTGCTCCGATGGGATTTCCTTCGGGCGGTCCGATGTCGGCCTATGGTCCGGCAGGTGCGCCGGGCATGGGTGGTCAGGTTCCGGGGTACCAGGTGCCGGGTCCGAACGGTCATATTCCGGGGTACTACGTCCCAGGTGCGAGAGGTCAGGGTCCGGCTCCAGTTCCCGGTGGTCAGGCTCCGGGTGTTCCTGGACCGGGGTACGGTCAGGCGAATATGGCGGGTTCGGTGAGGTACCCGCAGGGGTATTACGCTCCACCTGCCCCCACATCTGGACCTGCGGGTATTCCAGGAGGTGTCCCCACTGCCGGTGGACCCGCAGCGCCCGGATTTGGTATGCCGGCGGCGCACCCGCAAACTCGTGGGGGACAGATGCCGCTCCCTCCGGGGGGATTTACTCCGGTGATGGCTTCGGCTACGCCGCCGAAGAAGTCGTCAGTGCCGCGCATCCTGGGAATGATCTTCGGTGTGCTCGTCGTGGTGATCATTGGAGGACTCGTGGCGGTTTCAGTGACGAACTGGATGCACCGCCCCGAGGTGGTGGTAACGAATTTCCTTGATTCTTTGGAGAAAGGTGAGGCTGCTGAGGCTGCCCAAGCCCTTGACCTGACGGGGGTGGCGGGTGATGACTCCTTCCTGAAGAACAGTAAGCTCCTGCAATCCGTGAGCAAAAGCGTCAAATTCTCAAAAGCGCATGTTCGTGAAGAGAAATCATTTGGGGACACTCAAGTCATTGCCGTCGACATTGTCGTCGCAGACCATCCCAGCCCCTATGAATTTATCGTCAAACGCACTGGGAAGCGTTTTGGCCTTTTCGATGAATGGTCAATAACCAATCCCAGCGTTGTCGCCGTAACGCTTGAACCCGGTGAGGTCGAGAGTTTCGACGTTGAGGGTATCCCCGGAAAACTCAATGGAAGTTCGACGTTCCTCCTGTATCCCGGACAGTATCAGATGACCCTTCGGGGACCCGGCGGGGTGAAAGCACAGCGCACTGTTGAGGCAATTCCGAATTCGGAGACCGTCGTCATTGACGGTGATGAGGAACTCCGGTCTGCCGGATACACAGGTCCGAGCGGTGCATCTAACGGCGTGAGTCCCGAACATCAGCCCGATTCTGGCCATGCACGAGACGCGCGCGGCTCCTCAAGCTCGTCAATGAGCATGGAGGAGCTTGAGGAACTGCTCAGAGCACACAGTGACGAGGCACTCGCCGCGGCCGTGGAATTTGCTGAAAAATGCGGGTCCGTTGTCGATGCAGCGAACCTTGATCCGGGATGCCCAAAAGAGGTACAAAACACGCGACTCGGGGTGTTGCAGACCGAGGAAGTCCCCACAGAGATCGTGCGTATCTGGGGCAATGAATTCGCAACAGACGCAGCACGCATCGACCTGAGAGCTCTTCCCACGGAAGAAGAGCCCAACCCCGAGATGATCCACCTATATTTCCGGATCCTGGGGAAGATGAGAGTGGATCGTACAGGGAAAATTGCTTTCGATGTGACCTACAGCTATAACTAAGTCTCGGCACCTCTCACGGGTCATGCTCGACCCTGAAGAGACAGGACATGCGGACTGAGGTCCGCCCTCGTCAATGAGAAAACGTGATGAGGGTGCATCCGCGGGAACCGGGAAAGCGGACGCCCCCATGTCCTCAGAGGAATTCCAGACCAACCCGACACACGATGTGTACCTGAGGAGAATGACATGAGTACTCCGAATCCTCATGCTGGCTTTGGCGCAGTGCCACAGCCGGACAACGGGCCCCAGCAGTTCCCTCCATCTCCGGTCGGGCAGTCTGCCCCTGGGATGCCAGTGACCCGCGGACCGCTCAGTGGACCTGGGATGCCGCCACCGATGCCTCAAGGACCGGTACCGTTCCAGGGACAAATACCGTTCCACGGACAGGTACCCCCGGCGGGACCGACCTACCAGCAGCCAAAGCCGCAGACCCCGCTCAGCAGGCAGATGAAAGCACTCGTCAGCCCGGCTGGTCTGCTGACACTCGCGTTCGAGATCCTGGCCACCCTTGGGGTGGGGCTCGTGTCGGCGCTCCTCATTGTTACAGGATCCTTCATTCTCAATACAGGGGTCCTGGGGTTCCTGGGATTCCCAGGACAAGTCATTAACTCGGAATTCTCCGCACCCGAGGCCACGATCATGCTCATCGGCGGCGTGCTCGGCGGAGGATTCACCTCCGAGACACAGACATTCACGATCTTTTTATTCGGCACATTCATCGGGGTGATTGTCACTCTTCGCGCGGTGCTGCGCCGACGGGTGTGGGTTGACGGAACGATCATTGAGACAATGCCAACCGCCGTTCGTGCGCTGATTGAGGGAGTGATTGTCGCACTGGTCATCACACTCCTGACGGCATTCTTCTCCGCTGACGACGGGGCCATCACATCTTTGACTCAACTGCAAACCGGGGCGTGGCATGGCGGGGAAACTCGACCTCTTGCCGTCCTGACCTTCATCGTCATCACAGTTCTTGTTGCCTGCGTAAGTTTTGTTGAACGGCGAAAGGCCGTGCAAGCCCGTCTACTGCCGCCGTTCCTCACGCAAGCGCTGCGTGAACTTAGGCGGGCTCACGCGATCCTCTTCGGTGTTTTCGGCCTCGTTACCTTAGCAGTCTTTGTGTTCATGTCGATCGTCAGCTTCAAGAACCCGGGAGTTCTCCTCCTTGCGCCGCTGTTCCTGCCAAACATGGCGGTATTGATGATCGGTTTGGCATACTTCGGCGAAGTCACTCCAAATGGAATCGGCATCGGATACTTCCAGGCACTCACCGTCCCCCTCGAAGGATTCACGATTCCCTCGCACCCCACGAGGGCGTGGTACTTCAACGACGGATGGGGATTCCTGCTGATGATTATTGGCCTCGTGCTCATTCTTGTCATGTCCGCGTCTATCGGTGTCCAACGCGAACGTACGTCGGTCCCGGTGTGGACTCGGGTATGGCAGACACCGCTGTGTGCGTTGATTCTCTGGATCGTCCTCGGCCTCGGAGTAACGAATTCCCATAACTTAACGAAAGACACGGGCACGTTCCTGCATGTCGGGATGTCCTGGTGGACACCGTTTACCGTCGCACTCGCATTCCTTGCCGCGTCGGTCCTTGCAGAAGTCACGCCCAGATACCTCGCTGCCAATGCTCCCGGGCTGCTGACCCTGTGTGCGGGTCGTCGGGCCACCCAGGCGTGGCTTGCGAGCCCTGTGCGTTTCGTTGCGCCGAAGACTCCTGCGATGAATCAGCCTCGTGCTCCTCACGGGATGCCGCAACAACCGATGGTTCCGATGGGACAGAGGGGACCGGTGGCAGCACCTCCCGCTCCCGGAAACCCAATGCCGGGTCCGGGTCAAGCGGCACCGGGGCAGCCCGCAGTCGGTCAACCAATGCCCGGTCAACCGGTGCCGGGGCAGCCGATGATCGTCCAGCCTCGTCCCGGTCAGCCCATACCCGGACCGCAGTGGGGAAGTGGCCCCACCGGTGGACAACCGGGGATGATGCCAATGCAGGGGCAGTCAGGGATACCAAAGCCGCAGAACCAGTCGGGGATGATGCCGACTCCGCAGACACCGACCGGGCAGGCCAGCACTGTCCAGGCATCAACGCAACCTGTTCAGGCGCAGGTCCCTCAACCCGATCCTCAACCCGAGCACACGCAAGCACCACACCCCATGCAACCACCAGCTCAGCGCGACGGTCTGACTCCACCGCCTCCGGCGGCTCAGTGAGCTCCATTCGCCGGCTCAGTGAAGTCCTATTGTGGGAAACTCGACACTTATTGTCAGGGCTTCGGGCTTGGAAGCAGAGGGCTTCATCGGCTACTCTGTCATGGTTGCCTGTGACGAATAATTCGTTGTGGGGCCGTCTCACCTCCGGTGGGAATGGCTGAATTGGAAACCGAGGAGAACAAAAGTGGCTGCCGTTTGTGACGTGTGCGGTAAGGGACCCGGCTTCGGCAAGAGCGTGTCGCACTCTCACGTGCGCACCAACCGCCGTTGGAATCCAAATATCCAGCGCGTTCGTGCCCTGGTCAACGGGACGCCGAAGCGCCTGAATGTGTGCACCAAGTGCCTGAAGTCCGACCGGGTCGTTCGCGCGATCTGAGGTTGATTGCTTCCGCGTGAAGCTCATTGACGCGATGGGGTCTGCCATGATGGTAGGCCCCATTGATCATGATGGTCAGGCTTTAGGATAGAAGCATCGTCGCTTCAAGGAACTGAGGTCTCCATTGCCACTGACAGCTGCCACCCTTCAAGATGCTCTGGGCGCTGCCGCCGATGAGGCATCCCGCCTTGCTCCGTTCCTCAACGATCTCGACGGATGGGACGGGTGTGACTGTGACACGGGGTCAAATGCTGCACATACTCTTGCGGCCCTCGCACAAGCCGCACGATCCCTTGACTCTGCGGCCTCCTTCGCGGGCGCATTAGAGGTTATTGCCGAAACCGGGGTGACCAAGAGCGTCGGCCACATCGGGGTGATCCTCACGGGGATCTTCGCCGGTTGGGCACACTCGGTTGCTCACGTCAATGGACCGATGACTCCGGTTGCACTGCGGCGGATGTTCCGGGAATCAATCCCCGCCGACACGGCCTCGGCCTCGTATTCGTCGGCGATTGACGACATGCTCGCAGGGGCTCGTCGTGAGCTTGACGAACTCGGGGAAACACTTCCCGATGATCTTGACGTCATCTCCCGTTTCTCAATGCAAGCACAGATTGGCCTCGTTGAAGCCACGGATGACGCAACGGGGCGAATTGACGCCGGAGGCGCAGTGCTCGCCCTCGTTCTGACCTGTCTAGACTCTGCGGCACGCAAGGACCCAACGATGCTGGAGTCCTTCGCCCAGATGCTCGCTGACCTTGCCTCCCGCTCGGGCGCGGCACCTTCTCCCCAGGCTCCGCCCCCGGGCCGTGATTTCACAGTTGACATCGTGTGGCAAGGGAGCGTCGAGGAATTCCATCAACTGACCCAACGCCTTCAAGCGCTTGGTGCCCGAATGTCGATTGTCGGCGGGGTGGATCTTTTTGGCTTGGGAACGTGGAGAATCCACGGTGATACCTCCGCCCCAATCGCCGCCGTTCCCCGCTGCGGTCGAACGATTCGCTTCCAAGTTTCGGACGCGCGCCCCGACGCTGACATCGGAGTCGATGATCTTCAGGACGAGGGACTCAGCCACCGAGGGGTTCGTCTCCTCGAACGACGCCCCGTACGTCGCGTCGAACGAGCAAGCGTGATCGCGTGCACCCGAGCCCCGGGTCTCGTTGAGGACCTCGCTCGGGCCGGGGCCGTTGTCTTCCTCAACCCTCATCCTGAAGACGCTGTTGGACTGTGGCAAGCCGCGGTTCAATCATCAACGGGGGTGGCGCTGATCCTTCCGTGTGACGACGCGAGCAGGCGTCTTGCCGTGTCGGTTGCTTCTCTGATCCCCCCTGTTGAGGATGGGGTTCCCGGCCTCGTCGTGGCGGAAAGTCACGATGATCTTGCGGTTTTGGCAATCAGTGAAAAGTGCGCGCCCCTATTCGTTCCACAGCCGGGGGGACGCGAGGTTGCCCGTCAAATGCTCGCAATGCTTCACGAACGAGCAGGCCAGGCAACAGCACATTCGCTGACGGTCGCAGTGCCTCCGGAAGTGGACCTCCACGAAGCGATGGCACAAGCCATCGACCAGGTGCGAGCATTCTCGCCGAATCGTTGGCGTCTTTTACTCAATCACGACGATAACGGCCCGATGGTTGCAGCAACGATCCGCCAGATGCTCGCTTTCGATGTGACAACAGATGTGGAGATCCACGACGGAGGCCAACCCGGTCCCACGCTCATCCAGGGGCTGAGGCAATGAGCCCAACTCGCAGCCGAGCAACGGGTGAGCCCGAGGAACCAGAACCCCGTAAGGCGCAGACGCGCGGCCGGATGAACTCCTCGATGAACGGCCTGGACATCCCCCTTGATCTGCGTCTTCCCGCACGAACGGCACGGACTTTTGCAAAGGCCGGGATTGAGACGGTCCGCGATCTTCTCCGCATCGCCCCGAGGCGCTACTACCACTGGGGTGCGTTGACTCCTTTGTCGACGCTTCGCGAAGGTGACGACGTGACGATCCTTGCCGAGGTGGTGTCCACTTCCATCGTTGCGAATCGCTCCCGACCGGGCGTGCGCTGCGAAGTCCAATTAACCGATGGGGTTGCCACAATCGGGGCGACGTTTTTTGCCAAGAACGAATACACACTCATCCCGCATCGCAAGATCCTCACTCCCGGGGCATCGATGCTGTTCTCGGGCAAGGTCGGATCCTATCGGGGGCGGCTTCAGCTCACCCACCCGAACTTTGAGGGAGCCGAAGGCGACGAAGAACAGATTCGCCGCCACGTTGATCGTCCAATCCCAATCTATCCAACGACAGCGGGGATCACGTCCTGGGTGATCTCGCGGGCGATCGGCGTCGTCCTCGATACGCTCACCGAGGACACCATTCCCGACGCTCTGGGAGCGCAGCTGCGTGCGACTTATGCGCTGGCCTCTCCGCTCCAGGCCTATCGATTCCTCCATCAACCTGAAGATGATGAGCAGTGTGCCCTGGCGAAGAAAACTTTCGCATGGGAGGAAGCATTGATTCTTCAAGGGGCGCTTCTGGCTGCTCGCCGGGGTGCTCGTGCATTGGAGGCTCCTGCGTGCCAGGTCCAGCCGAACTCTCTCGTGACGACGTTCATGGAGTCCTTGCCTTATGAACTGACGCAGGCCCAGGACGAGGCTTTAGGTCAGATCTCGGCGGACCTGTCTCTGACTCAGCCGATGCTTCGCCTGCTTCAGGGGGACGTGGGTTCAGGGAAAACAGTTGTCGCCTTGGCGGCGCTCATCCAGGTTGTGGGGGCCGGCTATCAGGGGGCGCTCCTTGCACCAACGGAAGTTCTTGCTCTCCAGCATGTTGAGTCGATCCGCGCTCTCTTGACCCGGGCGGGAATCCTCGGGGGTGGTCTCATCGGCAACGAGGAGGGGAACGAGGACGAGGCTCCACCACGCACCGGGAGCGCCCGCGCTGCTGAGGATTCGACGGAGACGAGTGGTGCGAACCCACAGGCCAGGGGAGTGGAGGTTCGTTTACTCACGGGCTCAACGCCCCTTCGGGCACGACGTGAGATCCACGCGCTCATGGAATCTGGAGTCCCCATGATCGTCGTGGGAACGCACGCGCTGCTGAGCGAAGGCGTGTCTTTTGGCAACCTCGCTCTGGCCGTTGTTGACGAACAGCACCGTTTCGGTGTGGCTCAGCGTGACAAGCTCCGCGTCATGGGTCCGAACGGACGCGGTGTTCATCAGCTGGTCATGACGGCAACCCCGATTCCTCGGACAATCGCGATGACAGTTTTTGGTGATCTTGACGAGACGCGGATGACGGGTCTCCCTCCGGGGCGAACTCCTGTCCAGACTTTCCTCGTTGATTCAACGAACGCTTCGTGGATGGAGAGGCTGTGGCAGCGTGCCCGCGAAGAAGTCGACGGGGGTGGTCGCGTTTATGTTGTGTGTCCCCGAATCGATCAGGATGACGACGTTCCCGATGGAGACGAGGCCGAGGCGCGCCGCCCACCGCTGGCATCGGTGAATGCGGTTGCGCACACACTGCGCGGCCTGCCCGTCATGACGGGAGTGTCGATTGCTGAGCTGACTGGGCGCACGTCGAACGAGGACAAAGACGCAGTGATGGCGGCGTTCAGTGCGGGAACCGTTCCGGTCATCGTGGCGACAACGGTCATCGAAGTGGGAATTGACGTTCCCGAAGCAACGATGATGGTCATTCTTGACGCCCAGCAATTCGGTCTCTCGCAGCTCCATCAGCTTCGTGGCCGCGTTGGACGTTCCGATCGTCCATCGGTGTGTATGGCGGTGCATCGCCACGAGATGACAGATGTGGGACGACTGAAACTTCAGGCTTTCGCTTCGACGACGAATGGTTTTGATCTGGCTGAAGAAGACATGAAAATTCGCCAGGAGGGTGATGTTCTTGGCGCGCAGCAGTCGGGTCGGCGTTCTCACCTTGAGTTCCTTTCCGTTCGACGCGACGCAGGAATCATCGAGAAGGCCCGCAGTGAGGCGGAGAGAATTATCGAGGACGACCCGGATCTTTCCTCTCATCGCCAGCTGGAGTGGGAAATCATTGAACGTTCCGGGGAGACTCTTGCCTGGCTCGAACGATCGTGAGGCGGTTGGGTCCATCACCCGCGCGGTGATGAGGACGGATTGCGTGCACGGCGTCTGTTCCTTAGGGGATCACCCTCCGGCTATGCCATTGACGCTTTGGCATGTGGATGCAGCTTCGTCCTCGTCCACAGGATCTACTCCGACTGTGCGAGGATGTCGCTTTGTCGCCTAAAGTGTGCCCATGACTCGCATTGTTTCCGGAAGCGCCAAGGGGCGTGTGCTTCGTGTGCCCCCTCAGGGGACGCGTCCCACCTCAGAACGCGTTCGCGAAGCTCTGTTTTCGCGTTTGGAGCACTGGGGGATGATCGAGGGCACGCGCGTTCTCGATCTCTATGCGGGCACTGGCGCTCTGGGGCTTGAGGCTGTGTCTCGTGGGGCAAGCGACGCCGTCCTCGTGGAAAAATCACCGAAGGCGGCGCGAATCCTTCGAGAGAATGTTGCGTTGACGGAGCTGGATGCTGGAGTGCGTTCAGCTGATGTCCATGCTTTTCTTGGTGGCCGGACGGGTGAGCCATTGACAGGCGAATTCGGCCTCGTTTTCATTGATCCGCCCTATGACATTGACGAGGATCGTCTGGGGAAGACTCTTGAACTCCTTGGTCCGTGGCTGAGCGCAGATGCTCTTGTCATCGTCGAACGATCGGTGCGTAGCCCCCAGCCGCGATGGCCCGTATTCCTGCGGGTTGAGGATCGCAGGACCTGGGGGGATACGGTTGCTTGGATGGTGGGTCCACCAACGCCGAAGGACTCGTAGGATACTTTCATGACGACCGCAGTATTTCCAGGTTCTTTCGACCCCCTGACTTTGGGGCATCTCGATGTCATTGAACGCGCGCACGCCCTCTTTGACCGGGTCATTGTTGCCATCGGTGTCAATCGGGACAAACGTTACCGGTTCACGGTGGATCAGCGCCTGGAGATGATCAGATTGGCTGTCGGAGACCGTGAAAGAGTTGACGTCATGGAAATGAGCGGTGCGCTTGTGTCCTTCGTCAAAGAACAGCACGCCGATGTTGTGATTAAAGGAATACGCGGTGGCGCGGACGTTGAATGGGAAAGCCCGCAGGCCGCGGTTAACCGTGAGGTTGGGGGAGTAGAAACGCTGTGGCTACCGACCCGGCCGGAACTCGCCCACGTGTCATCGTCGATGGTTCGGGAACTTCTTGACGTGCAAATCCGGGTTGATCGGTATGTTCCTTCGGCAATCCTGCCACTGATATCAGACAATAAGGGTGTCCAGCGTGCACACTAAGACGGAGGAAACAATGTCGAATCTCGACGACCACAGCACCGCGCAGAGCGAAGCTCCTGAAACCTGGGAAGACCAGGCCGTCTACGGACCCTCAACAGTCATCGCGGCGCTCGATCAGATCGAAGCCCTCGTTGAACGTGCACGCAACGTTCCGCTGTCGGCAACAATCATCGTCAATAAAGCAGAAATCCTTGACCTGCTTGATCAGGCACGTGAGGCTCTGCCGGAGGATCTTGTTGCCGCCGATGCCGTTGTCGCGGATGCAGATGCGGTGCTCGGGCGAGCAGATTCAGCGGCGGAAACAACGATTGCCGAGGCAAACTCGCGTGCAACGGCCACACTTGATAGCGCGAATGAACAGGCCGAACACATTGTTGCCAACGCCAAGGAAGAAGCTGAACGCACAGTCACTCGGGCACAGGAGGAAGCCGAAGCAACTCTCGCTCAGGCACGTTCTGATGCTGAATCGGCGCTCGTTGATGCACACACCCAGGCGGAAAAACTTGTGTCCACGGAGAACATCACGCGGATGGCTGAGGATCGTGCCCGTGAGATCGTTGCCGACGCTCGGGAAAAGGAACAGTCCCTCAAGGAAGGCGCAGACGACTACGTTGCGAAGTCCCTGAGTGAGTTGGCTGGGCTCCTGACAGATCTTCAGCGGCGCACCGAAGCTGGCCGCCGCACGATCGCTGAACGCCACGGCGTTGACGTCACGGATGTGAAACTTGACGATGAGTGAGCGCCCGCTCGAAATTGCTCTCCACGCGCTTCCCCGGTCAATCGGATCAACTCTTCATGCGCAGACACAGTGGATTGTGCCTGATGATCTGGGAACGCCCGCGATGGCAGTTGATCCAGGGACCGTTCTGCCAATTGACGTAGACCTGACTTCTGTGGACGGAGGCGTCCTCGTTGATGTGCGGACGCATGCCACGTTGCGCGGAGAATGTGTGCGATGCCTTGACCCGGTGATTAAAGACTGCGACATTCACTCCGTTGACGTCTATGTTGAGCAGGCAGCATCCGTAACGCGGGTGGCGGGTTCGCAGGGGAAAGAATCACATCGCGGGTCGCAGCGAGGCGTTGACGCCGAAGGAGACGGTGAGTTCCTTGACGACGAATACCTCATCGGTCCGCATGACACTGTCGATATCGAGACCCAGCTCAGGGATGCGATCATCACCCTCGTTGACGACCGCCCGCTGTGCCGACCCGACTGCATGGGCCTGTGCGATGTCTGCGGAGAAAAATGGGAGGAACTGCCAGAGGATCACCGCCACGAGGTCATTGATCCGCGCCTGGCATCTCTCGCGCATTTCTTTGACGAGGCCGACGCTCGCCAATCAGCTGAGAACGGTGGTGAACACTAGGAATGCCGCGTGCGAAGAAGCTTCCTATTCCCCCGTCCACTGATCGGACTGAACTGATGAAACGGTGGGGAATTACCGTTGACGATGACCTCCTTGAGCTCGCGCTGATGCATCGGTCCTACGCGAACGAGGCCGGAGGAATCCCCAATAACGAGCGCTTAGAGTTCCTTGGGGATTCTGTTTTGTCGATCGTCATTGCGGATCGACTATTCCACGATCACCCGCAGGTCACTGAATCTGACCTGTCGAGAATGCGAGCAGCAACTGTGTCCCAGGAGCCACTGGCAATTGCGGCGCGCCGCATCGACCTCGGCCAGTACATTTACCTGGGCAAAGGTGAATCCCTGTACGGAGGCCGAGACAAAGACTCAATCCTCTCCGACACCTATGAAGCGATGATCGGGGCAACGTATCTCACTCACGGCCTTGAACCAACCCGCCAAGTTATTCTGACGAACCTTGAGTTCCTTCTGAAAAACGCTGTTGTCCGCGGGGAACATCAGGACTTTAAGACGCAGCTTGTTGAATATGCACAGGCCGCTGGACTTGGAGAGGTTCGTTACGAGGTCACGGGAACCGGTCCCGATCATCATCGCGTCTTCACTGCCCGCGCCTTCGTTGCCGAATACCCCGAAGCGGTTGGCAGTGGCACGGCCTCGTCGAAGAAACATGCGGAGAACGCGGCCGCTCAGGACGCGATGACACGTTTTGATTCGGCATCCTCGGTGTGAACATGTGTGCTGCGGGATCAGGATCGGAATGCATCACGGGCATACGGGCACGTCACACCTTCGACACCCGCGAGAAAGGCTAAGATGGGCGAGTGACTGAGAACACCCTTGATTCTAAACTCATTCGCGTGATGATCGTTGACGATCATGAAATCGTCAGACGAGGGATCGCTGAGATTATTGACCGCGCGGACGAGCTGGAAGTCGTCGCCGAGGCCGGTACGGTTGCGGATGCGGTGCGGCGCGCTGGACTTGTCCGCCCCGATGTGATCCTCGTGGATCTCCAGCTTCCCGATGGCACGGGAATTGACATCATGGAGAAACTGCGGGAAACACATCCGGAGATCCTCCCGATCGTTCTCACCTCATTTGATGATGACGAGGCGTTAGCGGAGTCTTTGGATAAGGGTGCTCGCGCCTATATTCTCAAGACGGTTCGTGGTGCGGAGATCACGGATGTTGTCAAAGCTGTTGCCGCTGGCCGCGTTCTCCTTGACGAACGTACTCTGACGCGTCGGCGCGCAGATCATGATGATCCAACGGCCGATCTGACCCCCTCGGAACGTAAAGTCCTTGAACTCATCGGTGATGGCCTGTCGAATAGGGAAATCGGTGAGAAGCTGGGGGTTGCCGAAAAAACCGTGAAGAACCACATCACGTCGCTGCTGTCGAAAATGGGGTTGCAACGCCGCACCCAGGTCGCAGCGTGGGTTGCGGGGCAGCGCGCAGCTGCGTGGCGTCACTAGGACAAGTGACCTGGGGCTTCGCCCTCGTTAATGCGTCGACTCTCGAGCGTGGCTTGCCAGGGGAATCTCCCAGGTCAATTGGGTGCCGAGCCCACCGATCCCCGGCGTCAGCGTGAAGGTGCCACCGTGTCGGCGGGCCCGCTCACGCAGATTACTCAGCCCAGAGGATCGTGTCCTATCCGGGTCGATACCTCGTCCGTCGTCGGCAATGCTCACGCGGACCATGCCTAAGTGTTCCCGTCCGGAAAGCTCAACGCGGACGCTCGCGGCGGTTGCATGCGCGTGGCGGGCAATGTTGGACAATCCCTCGCGAACAACGGCAACGATATCGTCGCTTCGATCCGGGTCGATGCGCCCGTCAAATTCCATGATGCGTCGAGGTTCAAGATCTTCTTCGGCGTTAATTTCCACCCCATCAAGGGTGATGAGCAGGGAAGGGGCATAGCCGAGGACGGAACGCGTCAGCGATGTTTCACGGCGCACCCGCTCAACCGTTCCGACGTTCTGATCGGGTTCGCGGATCTTGTGGATGATCGCGCGGATTTGCCGGACGGACTCGTCAATGGATGCAAGAGAATCATCGAGGATCTGTGACAGCTTGGCGGAGGAGACCGCTTCGCCGGAGTCGATGAGTTGCTTCGCGGAATCTAACTGCATGCCCGTGGCAAAAAGTTGTTGAATGGCGAAGTCATGGAGGTCCCGGCCGATCCGGTCGCGTTCGTCGAAGAGGGCGGCAACGTCCTGGGCGTGGCGTGCGGAGGCAATCTCAAGGGCCAGGGCAGCTTGGGAGGCCAGGGATTCGGCAAGTGAAAGTTCTGAGGAATCGAATTCGGGTGAGCCGATTTTCCTCAGAAGAATGAGCACACCCGCGGAAGCCTTTCCTGAACGTAGGGGAGCGTAGAGAGCTGGACCGAAGGATGCAAGCGCGGGAAGCCGCATGGTCTGGGCGCGCGCCATCGAATCAACGATCATTCCGGTTCCCTCGTTAAGAACAGACATCGCCCGACCTTCGTGGGGGAAGACAACGCCGAGAAGGGAATCGGCCTGGAAGCCGTCGGTGATTTCGGCGGCCCACGTGTCGCCGATTGAGGGAAGCACAATGATTGCCGTGTCCGCGCGCGACACCTCGCGAACAGTACGGGCAATCAACTCAAGTGCTTCCTCCTCTTCAGCGCCCTCAAGCATCGTTGTTGTCAGGTTCTGCGAGGCAGAAATCCACCGTTCGGTCCGGCGGGCATCGGCGTAGAGGTGAGCATTTTCCACGGCAATTCCCGCCGCTGGTGCCAGGGCGTTGAGAACAGCAACATCGGAAGGATCGTAGCCCCCGGGCTTACCCGTGAGGTAGATCCGGCCATAGACCTGTTCTTCGATGAGGACGGACACTCCGAGGAAGGGGGGAGTTGCGGGTGGGAGAGCGACCTCGTCAATTTCCTGAGGATCGTTGACAACAAGGGCTTCACCTGTGGGGATAAGAGAAATCAACACCCCTGGGACCGTGGGCAGCTCAGGGGAGTCGTGATGCTCAATGAGCATGGTTGTGGCTCCCCACGTGTCTAAGACAGATAGGGCGCCGTGCGGTGAACCGGTGAGCGCACACGCGCGGTCAACGAAGTTCTGGAGGGCGGCGCGCAGATCAAGTGTTCCCGTTAAGTCAAGGGCTGCGCGAAGTAACGCCAGCGACGATCGGTCCGAGGTCATGCGGGTTCCTTTCGGTCAATCGCGATGGATGTCAGGCAGCGACAATGCCGCATGTTCCTGCTCGTATGACCACCGATAATTCGTGTTCGTCTCCATGAGATGTGCATGCGTTCCCCGAGCAATGATCCGCGCGGGACCATCCGCGGCGTCATGGTCCCTCTCCGCGTCGATGAGGAGTACTTCGTCGGCGGCATCGAGTGCGGAGAGCCGATGGGAGACCACGAGAACTCCGCGCGAATGATCAACATCAACGAGTGTACGAACAAGAGCGTCGGCGGTGGGGCCGTCAAGATGCTCACCGGCTTCATCCACGAGCATCAGAGGTGCCGGTACGGCAAGAGCGCGTGCCATGAGGAGACGTCGGCGTTCTCCGCCGGAGACAGTCCGTGCCTGCGATCCGATGGTTGTGGTAAGCCCTTGAGGAAGAGATGTGAGCCAGCTGCCCAGACCGACACGTTCAAGGAGTTGCGTTGCTTCGTCCTCGTCAAGATTCGGACGAGCGACCCGGATATTTTCGAGGACGGATGTGGCAAAGACGTGGGCGTCTTCGGCGGTGACCGTGACGAACTGCGTGATGTCGGCGCGGGAGGCTTCCCACGCGTTGACACCGTTGATTGTTACAGATCCAGCGCGCGGTGGAATAAGACCCGCGAGCGTCATGAGGAGAGTGGTTTTCCCAATACCGGATGGGCCAACGATTGCTAGCGTGGTCCCGGGTGTGAGAGTGAGATCAATACCTGAAGCGATGATGGGACCGCCCGGCCATCCGATCGCGAGGTTGTGTGCACGAAGAATACATGTGAGGGCACCCGTTGTGGGGTCTGTCTGCGCGGGGATCGTGGGTGTGGACAACGTGGGAGTCGATTCCCCAGCGTGCGATGCGGGTGCGGGTGACGCCTCGTCCTCGAAAAGCATTGCGGCGATACGTTCGGCAGCTCCGGCCGAACGCACAAGTTGAGCACACGCGGGAGCCACTTCGGCTGTCCCCTCGAAAGAAGATAGGGGAGTGAGGACAAGGACGGCGAGAAGAACCTCGGCGAGAACTCCGGATGTTGTCTCGGGGATCCCGATCAGGAGAGAAGCAACAACCGCAAGCCCCATCGCAAGACGATCAACACCTGCGGCTATGCCAGCAACCCGGGCGGATCGCGCCGTGGCCGACGTTAAGGCGTCCTCGATGGAGGACAGTCGCGAATGCATGCGGGGAAGTGTTCCGTTGACCTGAAGTTCGGTTGTTCCCTCAAGGAGAGTCAATGTTGTTGTTGACAAGTCTGTGCGGGCCTGACGTGACGCATATTCGGCCAGGCGGGCAGCTCTCATCGATAGGAGCGGTGCAACGATGCCGGAGACGCACAGACATAGGGCAAGAATAAGAGCAGCCGGAAGAGAAATGAATGCAAATCCCGTCACCGTTGCAATCCCGACAATGAAGGCAACTGCGGTGGGCATGAGAGACTTGACGATGATGTCGCCAACGTCGTCAACGTCGGCGCCTGTGCGGGCAAGGAGGTCCCCACGTCGCAGCATCATGATCCTGTCCGTTCCCTGACGAGACACGATGTCGTAGACATTTTGTCGGAGGGCATCCATTCCGGTCAGAGCGACCTTGTGGGAAGCAAGACGCTGACAGTACCGCAGCACGGATCGTGAGACACCGAAAAGGCGAACAGCCGTCGCAGCAACGAGGAGATAGAGGACAGGCGGATGCTGGGATGCGCGGGCAATGAGCCATGCAGCGGTGGAACCCAAAGCAATTGCCGACCCCAGGCCCAGCGTGCCCAGCAGGATGGACAGGGCAAGTGCTCGACGGGAGATTCCCAGAAGAGGGATGATCCGTCGAAGCGCTTTCTTCTCGGACTTTGTTAGAAACAGCGTCATCGTTGACCTCCGTCGACGTGACCGGATGCGCCGACCATGTGATCGGTGGTGTCGCTGTGGTGGTCGTTGAGGAATCCGGGAAGGGTCACCGAGAGATCCTCCTCTTCCCTGTGGGCAACGAGGATCGGGTATTCGGCAATCTCTTCTGGGGTGGCCAGGCGCGTTGTCACATCAATGACCGAGTCAGCGCGGGCAACCACGGCATTGCGGTGAGCAATGACGATCACGGTACGTCCCTGACGGTGCATGTGTTCGATCGCCTTGATGACGGTTTCTTCGCTGACGGCGTCAAGATGGGCGGTGGGTTCGTCAAGGACAACGATGGGTGAATCGTCAAGCATGGCGCGTGTTAGGGCCAGACGCTGTCGCTGTCCGACGGATAGTCCAACACCTCCGTGGCCAACGCGGGTGGCCCATCCGTGGGCAAGGGCATCAACAACCTCTGAGAATCCCGTGGACTCTGCGGCCTCGCGCAGACGCTCACTGTTGACCCCGTCGCCCTCGTGATTGTCGAGGACGGCCCCGTCTGTGACATTGTCCAGGAGCGTTCCCGGAAGAATCGTTGGAGCCTGGGGAACCCACGTGATCTGATCCCACCACGTTTCCTCGTCCACTTCCGCCAGGTCGCAGGAGTTCGCTGCCTCGTCCTCGTCCCCATGAGAGCGCAGGAGAACCTGGCCACGCGTCGTTGGTTCAACGCCGAGAATTGTCATGACGGTTGTTGTTTTTCCGGCTCCCGACGCGCCAACAAGAGCGGTGAGGCTTCCCGGGGTGATCGTTGCGCTGAGTTCGGCGGGTGCCCACGCTCCCCGGGCTGCGACACAGACATTGTCGAGGACGATGTCGGTCGTGCGCATCTCTGGAGCTTTTTGCCTCTTCTCCTTGTTCTGAGGAAGGGGCTCTTCGATGATTGCGAACGCTGCCTCAGCGGCTGCTACCCCGTTCGCGGAGGCGTGGAATTGGGCGCCGACCTGTCGTAGGGGTTCGAAAACTTCCGGGGCGAGCATGATCACGGCAAGACCGGAGAACAGGTCAATAGAGCCACTGACAAGACGCATCCCGACTTCGACGGCGACGAGGGCAACGGACAAAGTTGCGAGGAATTCAAGGACCGCTCCGGAGAGGAAAGCAACTCTCAGGGTTGCCATCGTCAGGCGCGTATTTTGTTTCCCCAGGGCTTCAAGATGTTTTCGTGGACCCCGTTCACTTCCCAGGCCTCGAAGCGTCGGTAGCCCGGCGATGAGGTCAAGGAGTTGAGAACCGAGTCGCTCCATTGCCGTGAGTTTTGCCTTCGATGATTCCTGAGTGAAGCGTCCGATGAGAATCATGAAGACCGGGATGAGTGGAACAACGAGTGCGGCGATCAACGCCGACCAGAAATCCAACGTGAGAATCGTGGCCAAGGCCAGTGGAGTAACCGTACATGTGAGGAATAACTGGGGAAGAAACTTCACGAAGTAGGCGGAGAGGTCATCGAGTCCTCGGGTGAGCAGCGTTGTCGTGTCCGATGCGTGGAGGGCGCGCCAGCGAGGACCGAGTTTCTCAGCATGGGTGATCACTGCGCTGCGTAGCTCACGGATTGCCCTGTCGGCGGCCCGATGGGCCGTTGCGTCACGCACTGCGTGGGCGAGTGCGCGGGCAATGACAACGCAGATGAGAGCGATAATCAGGGGGAGAACCTCACCGAGTGGCGCCCGGTCAGTAATGACGGGGGAGGCGGCACCCGAAATGAGGAGTGCTTGGACAATGACCAGCGCCGCAGTGACGATGCCAAGGCCCGCGGTCAAAAGGATATGTCTGCGTGCCGAGCGAGCATATTTGAGTAAACGAGGATCGAGTGGACGCACGGATCTATTGTGCCATTTTCCCGGCGGATCGATGTGTGAGGACCGTAGCTCAGACGGCGTGGATTGGTGACTGTTGAACACTCCGACGGGGGTGTCCACCTGGTCGACATGATGGTGAGGACCGATCAGATGTTTCTCACTCGCTGCCGTGATTGTCATCCCTGCATATCTGTGTCATCGATGAACGGTGGATCAGTCCCGGCTGTTGAACGCAACCGCCCCGGCACGAGAACACGTGCCGGGGCGGAAAGCAATCAGGACGAAGAATCAGCCGACGAGGAAGTTCTTGTCCAGGCGGATCTTGCCGGGCAGCAGGCCCGCATTTTCGTCAATGTCATTGACGGAAACGCGCTTGCGGAATACCCAGTAGGACCAGATCGTGTAGGCCAGGACGACGGGAACGAAGCACAGGGCAACGATCGTCATCACCTGGAGTGTGCTCTGCGTTGACGAAGCCTGAGCGATCGTCAGCGAGGCAGCCGGGTCGAGCGAGGACTTCATCACCGCGGGAGCCATTGCGCTGAAGATCCACGCAACGGTTGCCGCAATCGCCACGGAGGAGAAGACGAAAGCCTTACCTTCCGAGCGCAGCGCCGGCTGTGAGAATGCAGCCGAAGCGATGATCGCCAGGGCAGCGATGACCAGCGGAATCCACGCCAGGACGTTTGACGTGTAGACGAACTGGCCCCACACGAGGAGGACTGCTGCGAGAACCGTCGCCACAATCGAGGCGGGTCCGGAGATCGCGTTCGCACGCTCACGCACCGCACCTTCGGTCTTGAGGGAAAGGAACTGTGCTCCGTGTGCAAAGCACACAGCCAGCACAACAACCCCGCCCAGAAGCGTGTAGAGGTTCAGGAGTGAGAAGAATCCACCGGTCAGCTGGTGAACGCCGTCAACGACCTCGATGGCCATGCCGTGAACGAGGTTGGCGAAGGCCACGCCGAGGAGAAGCGGAACGAGGTAGGCACACACGGTGTGGATGCCGTCCCAGATGCCGCGCCACTTCGCGGTTGCGAGCTTGGAACGCCACTCCAGTGCGGAGATGCGCAGAATCAGCGCAACAAGCACGAGGAAGAGGGCGAGGTACATGCCCGAGAACATCGTTGCGTACCACTCGGGGAACGCAGCGAAGGTTGCACCACCGGCGGTGAGCAGCCACACCTCGTTGCCGTCCCAGTGGGGACCAATGGTCCGTGTTGCTTGGGTCCGCTCTGCGTCGTTCTTCGCAACGAAGGGCAGAAGCATGCCGACACCGAAGTCAAAGCCTTCAAGAACCAAGAAGACTGTCCAGAGAACGGCAATGAGGATGAACCACAGAATTTGGAAGAATGTCCAATCCATTTCAGTCTCCTAATCCTCAGTATCCGAAGGAGAGGGCGCCGGCAGTGCCGTCAGCCTCAGCCGTGAGAGTGGAGTCCTTCGATGAGGACCGGGAAATGCCTTCCTGCGCGTAACGCTTCATGAGGATGAACCAAATGATCGCGAGGACGAGGTACAGGAGGGTGAAGAGGATCAGCGTGGCCAGAACCTGCCATGCAGGAACGGTTGTCGAGATACCGGCATCCGTCATCATGAGAACGGAGCCCAGGCCGTCGCCGCCCTGACGCAGTGCGGAAAGGTTCGGGACAACGACCCACGGTTGACGGCCAATCTCGGTGAAGATCCAGCCGAAGGTTGCTGCGAGGAACGGCAGCGGGAGGTTGATCAGTGCGAAAACGCCCAGAGACTTCGATCCGGAGACCTTACCTTGGCGCGTGGCGATCAAGCCCCAGATCGCCAGAATGAAGGCGACCATACCTAGGCCGATCATCAGGCGGAAGGACCAGAATGTTGCCATCTGCGGAGGACGGAAATCCATGTTGTCGGCGCTGCCGTACTTCCCAACGAAGTTCGGGTTGTTGTTGAGCAGTTCGCGAAGTTCGTCGTTTGCCTGCTGGACGCCGGTGACCTTTGCGTTGAAGTCGTTGTGCGACATGAACGCGGTGACACCGGGAACTTCGATGAACTTCGTCGGCTGTTCGCCCGTGCCATCAAGGGGGCAGTCGCCGAACTGAGCGATGGTGAATGCCGCGCCTTCGGTGTCAACGCAGACACCCTCGGCAACAGCCATCTTCATCGGCTGGGCTTCAACCATTTCCTGGCCCTGGTAGTGACCGGTGATGACCGTTCCCAGTCCGCCAAGAAGGACGACAACCATGCCGAAGCGGGCAATTGGACGCCAGATTTCGCGGGATTCCTTGACGCCTTCCTCAGAACCGTCACGGTTGGCACGAACCATCCACCAGATGGCCAGGCCCGCGACGAATGTTCCGGAAACAAGGAATGCCGAGGTGACAACGTGCGCGTACTCAAGGAGGTAGGCCTTCGATGAGATGACCTCAAGGAAGCCTCCCATGCCGTCAAGCTCCGCGCGTCCCGTCTCGGGGTTGTACCGGGCTCCCACCGGGTACTGCATCCAGGCGTTGGCGCCGAGGATCCATGCCGCGGAGATCAGGGTGCCCAGGGAGAACAACCACACGGTAGCCAGGTGGACGCCCTTGGAGAGGCGGCCCCAGCCGAAAATCCACAGGCCGAGGAAGGTTGACTCCAGGAAGAATGCGAGGAGTGCCTCAACCGCGAGGGGGGCGCCGAAGATGTCGCCAACGAAACGGGAGTATTCAGACCAGTTCATGCCGAACTGGAACTCCTGAACGATACCGGTTGCGACACCGAGAGCGAAGTTAATGAGGAGGAGTTTGCCAAAGAAACGTGTTGCTTGCAGCCAGGTCTCTTTGCCGGTCTTGTGCCACAGTGTTTGCATGGTGGCGACCAGCAAGGACAGGCCGATGGTCAACGGTACGAGGAGGAAGTGGTACACGGTTGTGATACCGAACTGCCACCGCCCGACCGTGACCTGATCAAGCACTGCTTGAGCAAGAGTCATGATGCTCGCCTTCCCGAATTGAGAGAAGTAAGTGATGGGTGGGCTTGAACGTCAGGAGCCGAGGCGCGTTGGAAAACATGAGATCCATACCGAATCTCAAGAATGTTCCATCGCGCAGCGAATCCGAAGCGATCACCTACTAAAGATAACGCGTTTTTCTGACGTTGTGGTCAAAAACATGACCTTTTGGTTGTTTTCGTGACACAAATGTCGCTTTCTTTGCGTGTCGTTTCGTTCCGAACATGTGGCGATGACGCGGGAATACATCCCATGACCGTAACGAAAATAATCGATGTGGTCTCTTGCTCATCGTCCTCACGAGGGCAAACAGTAAGAGGTGTGCGACAATGGGGAGCGAACATGATGTCGCGGACGCACCTCCGCGATGGGTGCTGTGGAGTCATGACGCGACTCGCGTTGCGCGTCTCCTGGTGAGTACCCCCGCACGGATGATGCGGTTCGAACAGGATTTCCGCCCCTCGCGGGCGAGTAATACGGGTGCCGCCGGTGCGGGGTGAGCAGCCGAAACAATTGGAGAATTGTGACCACGGATAACACCGACGCGTCTGCACCCGAGACGCCCGCAGCTTCGCTGCTCTTCCACGCACCCGTTTTTCAGGCCCCGGTTTTTGACCCGCCACCGCGCTCAGCTTCGAGCCGCGACACCTCAGACGACGCAGATGATCGATCGGCGAGCGAAGCACCCTCCCGCAACCGCTCAGAAAACACAGAGTCACCGCGCAGGCGCCGCAAATCCCAGCGCTCTGGTTCATCTGAATCACCATCGGCTCACACCGATGCTTCCGACATCCACGACTTTCCGGTAGATGCCGAAGAATCCGATGAACAGCCGCGTTCGCGCCGCCGCCGCAAGGGCAGTCAGTCCGCTGAGGAAATGGCGGACTCGTCCTCGTCAACGAAGAAACGAGGCGGAGGTAAACGCGGCAAATCCGCGCAAGACAAGCGCGGGGACGAGGCCGAGGCCACCTCACAGGACCAGCGATCAGACGCTCAGTCATCAGATGATGACTCGCGCTTAGGCGACTCAGAACTAGGAGAAGACCAGGGTCACGACAGCGGGGATGACTCCGCGGAGGACACCGGCTCAACTCGTCGTCGCCGTCGCCGCCGGACACGTAGCACATCGAGCGATGACGATCTGATCGACGAGACCACCACAGATGACCAGGTTAAGGCCCTCAAAGGGTCAACGCGCCTCGAAGCGAAGAAACAGCGTCGCCGTGAGGGACGTAAAGAAGGGCGCCGACGCCACCGAATCACCGAATCGGAGTTCCTTGCGCGCCGCGAATCCGTCAACCGCACGATGGTCATGAGGGACGAGGACGGACTCGACCAGATCGCAATCCTTGAAGATGACCTCCTCGTTGAACACTACGTCGCACGACGCACACAGAAATCAATGGTGGGAAGCATTTACCTCGGCCGCGTGCAGAACGTCTTGCCGTCGATGGAAGCGGCTTTCGTTGACATTGGTCGCGGGCGAAATGCGGTGCTTTACGCGGGTGAAGTTAACTGGGATGCGGTTGGGCTCGATGGGAAGCCTCGGCGCATCGAATCCGCCCTTAAATCTGGCGACCCCGTCCTCGTTCAGGTAACAAAAGATCCAATCGGTCACAAAGGTGCCCGCCTGACCAGCCAAATCACGCTGGCAGGACGCTACCTCGTCCTCATTCCGAACGGATCAATGATGGGGATCTCACGCAAGCTCCCCGATCGTGAACGCACCCGACTGAAGAAAATTCTCAAGCAGGTTGTCCCCGCGGGGTCAGGTGTCATCGTTCGCACGGCTGCTGAGGGAGCATCCGAGGAACAGATCCGCGATGATGTTGCACGGCTGACGAAGCAGTGGGAAGACATCGAGAAAAAGCAGAAACAAACGAAGTCCGCTCCCGTTCTTCTTCGTGGCGAACCCGAGCTTGCTGTGCGTGTTGTCCGCGACATCTTCAACGAGGATTTCTCGAAGCTGATCATCCAGGGCAAAGACACCTACACCACAATTAAAGAGTATGTCGACGAGCTGTCGCCGGAGCTAGCTGACCGTATTGAACAGTGGGTCGGGACAGACGATATATTCCACGCTCACCGGATTGATGAGCAACTGGCTAAAGGCATGGATCGCAAGGTCTGGCTCCCATCAGGCGGCACGCTGATCATTGACCGCACGGAAGCTATGACCGTCATCGACGTCAACACCGGCAAGTACATCGGTGCAGGTGGGACTCTTGAAGAGACGGTGACGCGTAATAACCTCGAAGCCGCTGAGGAAATTGTTCGTCAGCTGCGCTTGCGAGACATCGGCGGCATCATCATTGTTGACTTCGTGGACATGGTCCTCGAACAGAACAGAGATCTTGTTCTGCGCCGTCTTGTGGAATGCCTCAGCCGTGACCGGACGCGTCACCAAGTCACTGAAATTACCTCGCTTGGCCTCGTGCAGATGACACGTAAACGCGTGGGCGAGGGCCTCGTTGAGGCGTTCTCCACTCAGTGTGAGGCGTGTGAGGGGCGCGGTTTCATCGTTCATCAGCATCCGGTTGAACTTTCAGGCGGACACGAGTCGTCGACGCCACCTCAGAAGTCTTCCAAGAAATCACAGAAGTCCGCGGCGGAACCTCGCCGGATTGACGACGCTGATCATGAGCGTGCCAAAGAGGCCCTGTCGGCGATTGCGGCAGCCACACGTAAGAGTGATGATGCCGCATCGGAACAGACCGAGGAGACACCGACCCAGCCGACTGCTTCGGCGAAGACGAGCGACTCCAAGAAGAAACGTCGGGCACAAACGGCTGGTGCGCGCAATGTCAAACATGCGGATGAGAGCGCTGATGACCGGGAAAAGGATGCGGTCTCTTCCGCGCAGACGCCACCAGATGCGGACGATCACGAGTCGGCGGGGGAGGAAAAACCTCGACGAGCCAAGCGGACATCACGTCGAGCCGCGGTGTCAACCGGCATTGTTGATCCTGGGGCCACGCCACAGTCGAATGACACAGGTGCCAAGACCAGGCGCACAACTGCGAAGAAAACGCAGACTGATGCGACATCTTCGAGCGATACTGCCGAGAATTCCTCGGTGTCACAGACAAACGGTTCTTCCTCAGTTGCCGATGAGCCCATCGTCGTTGGCACAGCCTCTGTTGCCAAGGAACCGGCTGGCACCACAAAGAAGGCATCCGGGAAGTCAGCGGGAACTACCAAGCGTCCGCGCCGGCGCCGCGCGGCGGCCTCGACAGCTGAGCCTGAGGAACGCAGCAGCCTCCCAGTCATTGAGCTTCCGCAGCCGGTGACGCGGACCCGCGTATCCGAGGAGGCTGTCGTCATCCACACGCCCGATGAGATCACGCTTCCCGAGGTGCGTGACAGCGCCCCGAGACGTCCTCGGACCCGCCGACGAGCCGTTTCGATGGACACCACCGAGACGAGCTGACGGCGTCTATCGGGGTAACCTGCCCCCGGTAGCAGCGACGAAAAATCCTAAGGTGTGGAATCGCACAGCGGATTGTTGCTGTTTCGGGGTCTTGCGGGTTGCTCAGGGCTTCCCCCATCCGCTAAATTTGATCGTCGGCGCACCGAGCGCCAGCGGTCACGTGTTCACGGTGAATAAGCATGATGAACACGATCCGTTCCGTACGAGAAGAGATGAGCTCCACTGTGGTCTACGCGATCGTCAAGGCAGGCGGCCGGCAGGAAAAGGTGTCCGTCGGTGACGTCGTCGTCGTCGACAAACTGGCAGAAGAAATCGGCTCAAGCGTTGAGCTTCAGCCGCTGATGCTGGTTGATGGCGATGCCATCACTGTTGACGCAGCCAAGCTGAGCAAGGTTTCCGTCAAGGCTGAGATCGTCGATTCTGCCAAGGGGCCGAAGATCTCGATCATCAAGTACAAGAACAAAACAGGCTACCGCAAGCGCCAGGGACACCGTCAGAAACTGTCGGTTGTCAAGATCACAGAGATCGCCTGACCTGAGAATATTCGAGCAGAAAGCAGTTTCTGATGGCACATAAGAAGGGCCTTGGCTCATCCCGTAACGGCCGCGACTCGAACGCTCAGCGCCTTGGCGTGAAGCGTTACGGCGGTCAGCTGGTGAACGCTGGAGAAATCCTCGTTCGTCAGCGTGGTACTCACTTCCACCCTGGTGACGGCGTTGGCCGTGGCAAGGATGACACGCTTTTCGCTTTACGTGCAGGCGCCGTTGAGTTTGGTACCAAGCGCGATCGCAAGGTTGTCAACGTCGTCGAGCCGGTCTCTGCCTGAGATCGATCGACCAGCGAAGAGGCGTCCGGCCCTGAGCCGGGCGCCTTTATGCATATCACGAACGTTTGCATGGGTAAGGACAGGGGAAAGACGTGGCTGAGTTTATTGACCGCGTAACGATCTACGCCGCCGGCGGTAACGGCGGCAACGGAGTTGCGTCAATTAAGCGGGAGAAATTTAAGCCGCTCGCCGGTCCTGACGGTGGAGACGGCGGTAACGGCGGTTCTGTGATCCTCGCAGTTGATTCGCAGGTCACAACGCTTTTGTCGTATCACCGATCGCCGCATCAGCGCGCTGAGAACGGCACCCCCGGCATGGGAGATTTCCGTCAGGGGAAGAACGGCGCAGACATCATCTTGCCAATTCCTGACGGAACCGTGGTCAAGTCCTCCTCGGGTGAACTTCTTGCAGACATGACGGGTCACGGGGAGCAATTCATCATTGCCGAGGGCGGACGCGGAGGTTTAGGCAACGCGGCTCTGGCCTCGAAAGCTCGTAAGGCACCCGGCTTTGCCCTCCTGGGGGAACCGGGGGAGGAGCGAACGGTCGTCCTCGAACTCAAATCCGTTGCGGATGTTGCGCTCGTTGGTTACCCGTCCGCTGGGAAATCGTCAATCATTGCCGCGATGTCTCAGGCGCGTCCAAAGATCGCGGACTACCCCTTTACAACGCTCATCCCAAATCTTGGAGTCGTCCAAGCAGGCGACGTTCGCTACACGATCGCGGATGTTCCCGGGCTGATTCCAGGTGCTTCGCAAGGGAAGGGCCTTGGCCTGGAGTTCCTGCGTCACATTGAACGCTCCGGTGTGATCGTCCACGTCCTCGACACCGCCGCGTACGAGGCCGACCGCGATCCGGTAGCCGACCTGAAAACAATCGAGGCCGAGCTTGCGGCCTATCAGGGAGATCTGGGTGAAGTCGAAGGCTACGTGCCGATCATGGAACGTCCTCGCATCATCGCGCTGAATAAGATTGATATCCCAGATGGGCGTGATCTCGCTGAGATTACGCGCGGGGACTTGGAACAGTTCGGCTGGCCAATCCATGAGGTTTCGGCAGTGTCGCACGAGGGACTCAAGGACTTGTCGTTCACTCTTGCCCGGCTTGTTGAGCACCAGCGTGAGAAACTGCCGAAGGAACCAATACGGCAGGTGATTCGCCCGAAGGCCGTGGGATCGCGGGATGCGGTCACCGTGCGTCGTACTCGTAAGGACGGCGAAGAGGTCTTCCAGATTCGTGGCGACAAGCCTGAGCGTTGGGTGCGTCAAACTGATTTCGCCAATGATGAGGCCGTGGGGTATCTCGCGGATCGCCTCGCCGCTGCAGGTATTGAAGATGAGCTGGTCAAGGCGGGTGCCGTCGCAGGGGATGCGGTGGTCATCGGTGAACTTGACGGTGGAGTGGTCTTCGATTGGGAGCCAACGTTAACAACCGGCCCTGAGCTTTTGGGGCGACGTGGAACGGACTTGCGTCTTGACCAGTCCAGTCGTCCCTCCCGCAAGGAGAAACGCGATATTTATCATCAGGCGATGGACGCGAAAGCTGCGGCCCGTGAGGAGCTGTGGATGGAGCGTCAGTCGGGTCAGTGGACGGATCCTCAAGAGTCCGGTTCGGAGAGTACGAAATGATGGGGGCCGAGGACGAGGCAGACGTCGATCACATCTCGCGTCGAATGGTGCTGAGGAACGCCCGACGTATCGTTGTGAAAATTGGGTCGTCGTCGCTGACCCGCCACGACGGCGGACTCAACTTAAACCGGCTTGACCGTGTTGCCCGGCTGACAGCTGCGTGGAGTCGACGTGACGGCATTGACCGGGACGTCATGATCGTGTCATCGGGTGCGGTTGCTGCGGGGCTTGATCCTCTCAACCTCTCGGGACGTCCACGAGATCTGGCATCGGTCCAGGCTGCGGCGGCTATGGGTCAGGGTCTTCTTGTTGCTCATTGGACCTCGGCTTTTCGTGCGCATCATCGCGACGCGGCGCAGCTCCTGCTGACGACCGGGGATGTCATGAGGCGTGAGCATTACACGAATGTGTCTGCGGCCTTGGATAAGCTTCTGGGTTTCGGTGTTATCCCCATCATTAACGAAAACGATGCGGTGACAACCCGCGAGGTCCGTTTCGGTGACAACGACCGCTTAGCTGCCTACATTGCGCAAATGGTCGCCGCCGACGTCCTCATCCTCCTGACCGACGTTGACGGGCTGTACACGGCGCCACCGAGCCAGCCGGGCTCTGAGCTGGTCCGCACGGTCACAGCCACCGATGACCTGATGTCCGTGTTGGTCACCGGTGCCGGATCGAAGGTGGGTTCTGGGGGCATGGTGACGAAAGTTCAGGCATCAACGATGGCGGCGTCCTCGGGAATCGGAGTGGTCCTCACGAGTGCACGCAATCTTGAGGCCGTTCTCCACGGGGAGGACGTGGGAACGTGGTTTGAGCCCTCGCATAAACGTCCTGCTTCGCGTCGCCTGTGGATTGCCCATGCGGCACCATCGCGCGGCGAACTGGCTGTGGATGAGGGTGCGGTTCGCGCGATTGTCGAAGGGAAGAAGTCGCTGCTTGCCGCCGGCGTTCGCCGTGTGATGGGGAATTTTGCTGCCGGAGACGTTGTCGACATCGTTGGTCCACAGTATCTCGTTGCCCGCGGCATTGTTTCTTACGATTCTGATACGGCGGCGTCAATGGCGGGACATTCTGCCTCTGAGCTGCGTGAAGCCGGCTGGGATCGTCCTCGTCCCCTGGTTCACCGCGACGATCTTGCGTTGCTTGAGTAGAAGGTGACCGCATGGGAACCTGGAAGGCACGGCGTGGCCGATGTGTGTCATGATTTTGCTATGGATCAACTGACCGTCGATATTACTCCGCTGACTCAGGCTGCTCGTGACGGGGCGCGTATGCTTCGTCAGGCAACAAGCGCTCGGAAGAACGCCGCTCTTGAGGCCATAGCCCAAGCGCTGATGGACCGCAGTGAGGAAATCCTTGCGGCCAACGCCGCAGACTATCAGCGCGGCGAGGAACGAGGAATTGCTCCCGGCCTGCTGGACCGGCTCAAACTCACCGACGAACGCATTGAGGCAATAGCCGCGGCCATCCGACACGTCATCGGGCTGCCAGATCCCGTTGGTGAAGTCATCATGGGGGCAACGACCGAGCTGGGGTTGCGTGTGCGTCAGATGCGGGTCCCAATGGGAGTTGTCGGCATGATCTACGAGGCTCGCCCGAACGTCACCGTCGATGCGGCGACACTTGCACTCAAGGCCGGAAACGCGGTGATCCTGCGCGGAGGTTCGGCAGCTGAAGCATCGAACGAAGCGCTGATTCGAGTGATGCGCGAAGCCCTGGAATCCGTGGAATTTCCCCCTGATCTTATTCAGACTGTTGATCCGTGGGGGCGCGAGGGCGCGCGAGCTCTGATGCGGGCACGCGGCGGAATTGACGTCCTCATTCCGCGTGGGGGAGCGGCACTCATCCAGACCGTCGTTGAGGAATCCCGTGTTCCCGTGATCGAGACAGGAACGGGAAACTGTCACGTGTATGTTGATGACGGCGCGGATCTTCAAGCCGCTGAGCGGATCATTCTCAACGCAAAGACCCAGCGCGTCGGTGTGTGCAATGCCGCTGAAACACTGCTTGTACACTCGGCGGTTGCCGAGGAGTTCCTCCCGTCTGCACTCGCGGCTTTGACACGTGTTGGCGTGACGATCCACGCCGATGAACGAGCCGGGGATATTGCCCGTCGGAGCAACGACATCGACCACGCCCTGATCGTCGATGCAACTGAGGATGACTGGGCCACAGAGTATCTGTCAATGGATCTGGCTGTCCGAATTGTCGATTCGATTGACGAAGCCATCGACCATATCCGGACCTACTCCACGGGACACACCGAAGCGATCTGCACGCGATCCCTTGCCTCTGCCAGGCGTTTCGAGAGCGGAGTTGACTGTGCAGCGATCGCGGTGAATGCGTCGACACGTTTCACTGATGGGGGTCAGCTGGGCCTCGGGGCAGAAATCGGTATTTCCACTCAAAAGCTCCATGCACGTGGACCGATGGGGCTGACAGAACTGACGACGACAACGTGGATTATCGAAGGAGAGGGAACAGTTCGTCCATGAGTGCCCAAGCCGGACCCGGAGCATCGGCGACTTCCCTGGCGCTAGGTGCGGCCTCGTCCTCGTCAATGAACACTCACCTGACCCCTATGCGGGCCAGGCAATCCATCGGCATTATGGGCGGTACTTTCGATCCGATCCACCACGGTCACCTCGTTGCGGCTTCGGAAGTCATGGAGGTGTTTCATCTTGATCAGGTGGTGTTTGTGCCCGCGGCGATGCAACCGTTTAAGGCGGGCAGGAGGGTCACTCCCGCGGAACATCGCTACCTGATGACGGTTGTGGCAACCGCGTCGAATCCTCGGTTTACCGTGTCGCGCGTCGATATTGACCGCGGGGGAACAACCTACACGATTGACACGTTGACTGATCTTCAGAAGGAATATCCAAACGCCGACTTTTACTTCATCACGGGAGCCGACGCGCTTGCACAAATCGCTCGGTGGAAGGACTCTGACAAGCTGTTTGACATCGCGCACTTCATCGGGGTGACGAGGCCGGGCCACGTTCTTGACGATACGGGTATTCCGCGCGCGTCTGTGTCTCTGCTTGAGGTTCCCGCGTTGGCGATCTCGTCCACAGATTGCCGGCGCAGGGTCGCTGAGGGGATGCCCGTGTGGTATCTCGTTCCCGATGGAGTTGTTCAATACATCAACAAGTACGACCTCTACCGGGAGCTTCGTCACGAGGAAGGGTGATTCGTCGATTGACGAGGACGAACCCGGCTGATGTGCTGTGGAGTTGTCTGACGTGTTTGCGACTGGACACACCTCACGTCGGATGGGTGCGCAGATGCGGGTGCGATACGGAACAATGGAGGAGATGGCGCCCGCATCCACGTGGGCCGCAGATGGGAGACACGGTGGCATTTTCTCAGCAGACCTACGATGTGGCTCTGGCGGCAGCGCGAGCTGCGGCCGATAAAATCGCGGAAAATCCGGTGCTCGTTGACGTGTCGGAGCGACTCGTTCTGGCCGAGGCATTCCTCATTGTCTCTGCATCGTCCGCACGCCAGGTCAATGCGGTCGGTGAGGAAATCATGGACCAGCTGGCTCGGAATCTCAGCATGAAGCCCACGGTCATTGAGGGGCGTTCGGAAGGCCGCTGGATGCTTATTGACTACGGTGACCTCGTCGTTCACGTCTTCGCCAAGGAAGATCGTGAGTACTACGCACTTGAGAAGCTGTGGGCAGATGGGGAACGTCGTGAACTTCAGGCAATCCTCGATGAGGAAAATCGCGAGGCGTCGCCCGTTGTGCGCCTCGCACATGCTTCAGGCGATGCGCCAGCGCAAGGGCAATCTCAGGGCACCGGAGCCGTGTCAGCTGTGGACGATGGGCAATGAGACCCACAGTGATGGGAGACCAGCTCGGATCTGGGAACACTGCCTCGCGGATTGTTTTCATTCGTCACGGACAAACAGACTTTAACGTTGAGCGTCGCTTCCAGGGGATCATTAATCATCCCCTCAACGACTATGGGCGTCAGCAGGCGCATCATGCCGGCTCCGTACTCGGTGCGCGTCTCGTTGCTCCCTCACGCCAGGTTGGTGTCTCAGCGCGTCCAGGCCAGGGGGCGAGTGTGCGGATGGTGTGCTCGCCGCTTGACCGTGCACGTGAAACAGCGGAAATCCTGCGAACAGAATGTGCATCCCGCGGCGTGGAATGCGCCGAAATATCGATTGATCAGCGCCTCATTGAGCGCTCCTACGGAGTGTTCGAAGGACGCACACTTGATGAGGTGGAATCCACTCACCCTCAGGAACTTGCTCAGTGGCGTCGCACGGGGGAGTCCGCAGAAGCGGGGATTGAACCGTCGGACGCTGTTGGTCACCGTGTGAAAGCCGGAGTTCTCGACGCAGTTGCACACGCTCAGGCCCATCAGACAGTCATCGTGGTGTCTCACGGCAGCGCAATTACCCGAGGGATTGTCACTTTCCTGGGGTTAGATCCCCTGACCTTCGATGGGCTGCGTGGGTTGGATAACTGTCACTGGTCGGAACTCATCCACACCGGCGGGGGTGGATCAGGGGCTTCCGGTGAGGCCAGCTGGCGCCTGACGGCACACAACATTGGCTATCGCGAGGACGTCCTCGGCGCCTGAATGTGGTTGTCTACACACCTATTCAATTTGGTTTCCAGCCCCGGGTGTCGGTATTGTTATCAGGTCGCCACGAGAGGCGGCGCTATGTGAATACGGGGCTATGGCGCAGTTGGTAGCGCGCTTCCATGGCATGGAAGAGGTCGGGGGTTCGAATCCCCCTAGCTCCACCGTTTGGACGCTCATTTTGATACAAAGATTTGAGTGCTTCGTGAACCCCTTGGGTTGCGTGTTTTACCTGGTGTGACGCGGGATTCGAGGGGGTTTCTGTTTCTTGGTGGCCGGTGGTGTTGGTGCTGGTGGCAGTGTTTGGAGGGTGGATTTTGGCGTTCGGTCCGTTTCGGGCGGATGGAGCGGGGGAGGCGTCAAAAGGTAGGGGTTATCGTCAAATGGTGTGGGGCGAGCGTTAAAAGGTGTTGAGATGCTCAGGGTTGTATGGGTTGAAGCCGGTCACGGCTCTGAGTGAAGTGTTGTGTCGCATCGTCACTGTGAGTGGCAAGTATCAAGGTTGAGTTCGAGAAGGGTACTTAGTCAGGCGGGTAGGAGCGTTTCGGGCAGTTATTCCCGGCTTGTTCACGCATGGGTTTACCTTGTATAGTCGCGGTGGTACACATTTGTGCACTGACATGCTTTTGTATCTGGAGGTTTTCTCTTGAGAGTTCGTAGATTTGTTGCGGGGGGGGGTGACCGTACTCCTTGCCGGGGGTGTCGGGTTATTCTCACCTGTTGCTTGGGCTGATGATCCTGTTGCCACTACTGAGGTGGAGTTGGCGTGGCAGGATGCTAAGTACAATGTTGATCCTCCAGCTAGTGCTGGTAATGGGACTTTGTTGAATGCTGAGGCTCATCTGAGTCGTAACTTTGATCATGCTACTGATGTGCCGCAAAGTGGCGGTAAGCGTGCTTTTACGTTTGTGGTTGAGAATGGTTATGTGACAGATATTCCGAAGTACTGTGTGGAGTCGGAGAAGACGTCTCTTAGTGGTGATCGGAAGAGTTTGTCGTGTGAGTATGAGGCGGATGCTACTCATGGGGTTGCCTCTCGTTTTCTGATTCCTGTCACTGTTGATGGTCCTGCGGATTCGCTTGTGCGAGCGAAGATCACGGATGAGGCGGGCGCGGGGAAGTCGGCTGTTGTAAAGGCTGTGAAGATTATTGGTGGTGAGGGTCTTAATCCGCTGGTCACAGCACAGGACAATACTGATCCTATTTACGCCGGTCGGGGTATGCGGTTTGTTACCCAGGTCTTGTCTGCTCCGAACTCTCGAAAGCCTGCGGGGCCAGTCACTTTTGATATGAAGATCGATTGGGCTGGATCGGGCACACTTTCAAACGTACTGGACACATCTGCTATCTCGTTTAAAGAGAGTGCTTTCCCGTCACGAACCTCGAAGAATAAAGGTATTGATACCAGTGATGATCTAAACGGTGCCACGTGGAAGGCGAAGGTTGATCCGGCTGATCCGTGGCTTTTCCATGTGAGCGTTGATGGTTTTAATGCGCCGGACCCGCGCTATAGGAATTACACGAACGGACAGAGTGCTGGTGGGTGGCTCAATCTTTCCTCTGCTCAGGTCAGTCTGCCCTTTAAGGATTCCGCTACTGCTGAGCAGAAGCTCAATGCGGGAAACGGTTCTGCAACAATAACTCTGAGCAATGTCTCCTATACCACCGCTGATGGTAAATTAACCACAGATGCTGCGGTCGCCGACCAGAATACTGAAGACAATCAAACCGTGTTCGCATACAGTTCGGGCCGCGGACGCTCATATGCGATAGGGTACTTATCCCATTACGGAAACTATGCGCCAAATGGCGCTCCTGTAGCCTTTGAAACTATGTCCGTACTTCCCGCCTCATTACGTGATGGGCAGGGGGTAACGGTTCCTGGGGGTGTCGCTTTTGGTGCAAGCAATATCTTCAGGCCTAGTGGTCCGATTAGTTTCTGTAATATCCTTCCGAAGGGGCAGGGCGCGCACTTCACGGGTGAATGGTTCATGTACCACAACATCGGGGATGATGACTACGTGGGCGATCCACGTAAAGTGGGGCACGTTTTATTCACGCAGTGGGAAGGCCTAGAAAATGGTTTAGCTAAGGATACATCGAAGGAATCAGCGAAATCGAAGGCGCTTCAGTCGATTCCGCAGGGTGTGAAGAACGGTACCTTGGAGTATTACGTGGGTGATACCAGCCTTGATTTTAATGCGGACTGTAATGGCAGTGATGGGTGGACGCGGAATAAGCCGGCGGATATGACAACGGTTTCTGGTATGCGTATCACGGGCACGGATCAGTCCGATGTGAAGCAGGGAACCACTATTGCAAGCACCCATTTCATCACGGTTTATAAGGTCAATAAAGACACGCCTGCAAAAACAGCGATTTGGTCGTCCTCTTCTTCGACACTCGATGCTGCTCAACCGATGACACCGATTTCGGCGCGTCCAACTAGCACTGTGAATGCTCCTTATGCTGATGCCCCGGCGGGGTATCCGGGGACGAATGGTGGTATTGATCGTTTTAGTGTGATTGGTGCTGCGGCGCGACATTCTATTGAGATTGCGTCTGCGAACCAGAATCCTGAACCGAAGGCAAACGTTCCTGTAAGCATTCAGTGGGGTGCTTATGGTGCTGCGTCGAAGGATTATCCGGGTAAGTTGACGGTGACCTTGCCTGCGGGGACTACGTATGTTGCTGGGTCTGCGTCTGCTGAGCTTGGTGAGCCTAGTGTTAAGGGGCAGACTTTGACGTGGGAGAAGGTGACCAAGGGCAATGTTTATCAAAAGGGAACTTTCATGGTTGTTGCTGGCGGTCCGGCAGGGGCGAAGACTCTCTCTTCTTCTTATGTGATTGACCCTGTTGCTGGTAATGCTGGTGATGATGCCGGTCTGATTAAGGCGTTAACGGTTCGTTCCTCGACGCGGTATGTTCTTAACTCGTCTGCGGATACGATTGTCACTGTTAGTGCTCCTAAAGAGTTCGCGGTTAATGATTACACGGGTAAGGTCAGCTTTGACATCATGACCCAAAATGATGATTCGGTGACCCAGGACTATGTTTCTACCTTGTCTGTTTTGCCTTATGCAGGTGATGGTCGCGGGACGGATCTGAAGTCTGCGGGTGCGACATTTGTCTGTCAGAAGGTCACCCCTGCTGCGGGCGCGGAGGTCTACTATTCGAGCGCTGAGGCGAAGGGGATTGATCGTTCTCCTGTGGCTGGGTCTAATGGTGGTGTTGCTGCTCCTGGTGCGGGTTGGAAGAAGCTTACTGGCAGTGATATTCCGGCAGGGACAACGGCACTGTGGTTCATTAACAAGAAGGTGGCTGCTGGTATTGAACTAAACCATTCGGTGGAGTGTACTTACACGGGTGATAAGACCGTGAATCCTCGTGGTGCTAAGTTTGGTTTCTCAGCGGTTTCTGCTGCGGCTTCAACCAAACTTAAGACTATTGAGGCCTCGACTTCTACTGTTGTTGCTCCTGGTTCTCCTCTTAAGGTTGATAAGGCCTGGGAAGCTAACCCGGTTGGTGATGACGGTCTGGTTCATTTCAACGGCACGGTCAAGGTTGCCCAGGGTAATAATGGGGCAACTAACCTGACCATTACTGATGATGGTGGTCAGGGGCTGACCGATGTTAAGCTCACCGCGGTTAAGGCCGTGAGTGGTAACTACAACATTGAGAAGGTTGCCGAGAATCAGTGGAAGGTTGTTGGCCATGTGAGCCCGGTTGCCGAGTTCACCTACGAAGGTACAGCAAAGCTTGAACGTGGTCTTGAAGGCCCTGTTGATATTACGAACGCTATTCGTGTTTCTTCTGATGAGAATCCCAAGGATTCATCCTTGGTGTGTACTCCAAATACCGATGTCGATAGTGACACCGATCAGTGTGACCTGGTTCAAACCCGGATCTCTCCGACTTTTGCGGTGAAGAAGTCTGGTGGGAAGACGGTGCAGGTTGGTCCTGATATGAAGGAGTTTGTGCAGTCGTATGTGGTGAGTGTGTCGAATACGGGTCTTGTTGGAGGCACGTCTGCGGGTGTTGTTGATCGTCCTGGTGTGGTTGATGGCTTGCGGGTTTCTTCCCTGAGTGTTGATGGCACCAAGGTAAGTGCTGGTCCTGATGGTTCCTTTGCGGTTTCTCCTGGTGTCAAGCTAGGAGTAGGCGAGTCAAAGGAGTTCAAGGTTGAGGTCACGTATGGGGTTGATCTTGCTGGGATGAGCGCGGCTTCGTGGAAGAGGGTGTCGACCTGTGAGACCACTTCGGGCACTGCTGGTGGTGGGGCTCGTTCTGGTTTGGTCAACACGGTCCACATGGATGGTGATGACGTGGGCGATAAGGATGGTGCATCGAATAACACTGCGTGCTCGACTGTGACGGGTAGTGCGGGTATTAGCGTGGTCAAGAAAATTAATGGCCAGGACGCTAATGACGCTCCGGGTGTGGTTGTTGCTCCGGGTTCTATGATGGATGTTTCCTTCGTGGTCACTAACACAGGGAGCATGCCGTTGAGTGAGCTGACGGTTGTTGATTCGGTGATCACTGATCCCAAGGCGATTACCTGCCCGGCCAGCGAGTTGGCTGCGGGTGAGTCAATGACGTGTACGGCTAAGCTTGCTGCTCCTGCTCCTGGCGTGCAGCACACCAACACTGCTAGAGCTGAGGGTAAGGATCCTTTCGGTGTTGTTGTCAGTGACGAAGACCCCGCAAACGCTACCACCCCCGCATTCACGGTTACCAAGGTAGCTAAGAGCGCTCCTGTGAAAACCAGTGGTGAGGCTGGCACACGCCTGGCTGCAACCTTCGAGGTTAGTGTGGCAAATACCGGACTGGTTGAGGCCGTGTCCTCCGACGTGATTGACACCCCCGCTACTCCAGCAGGCCTCAAGATCGTTGACGTTCGTGTTAACGGCACCAGCGTCGATACGGACAAACCATTCGTGGTGATCCCGGCATCGAAGATCGCTGCGGGGCAGACCCGCACCGCTAGCGTGGTTGTTACCTACGAAGTGGTTGCCAACCTGACCCAGAGCCAGTGGAAATCCTTGAGCGTGTGCTCCACCGAGAAAGCAGGGGATCCCAGCAAGGGCCTGTTCAACTCGGTCACATCGGATCAGGACGTCACCGGCGCGAATGATAACGACGCGTGTGTCCCCGTTGCCGACCGAAGCAAGTTGGCACACACCGGTGCTGATCTAGCAAGCCTGCCCCTGCTCGCAGGAGTACTCCTGGCCGCCGGCGGACTGAGCATCATGGCGACACGTCGCCGCGCGTGATGCTACCAACACGTTAATGAACACTAACGCTCATTAACACAACGGTGCGGGTGTGGATCTCAAAAAAAGAGACCCACACCCGCACCGTAACTGTTGATGAGATTTGCGCGCTCACATCCACCACGCCCGAGTGGGCAACGGTTTTGCCGCTGGATGCCGACGGGTACGACTGTGCTTATTATCGCAAGGACTAGAGGAACAGGTTTCTAGTTGCAGGTGAGGAGCAGTTTTGTTGGCATGTGCCCATAGCGTGCTGGAGTGGCGATGCCAGCAGCGAGAAGATCATTGGTGGCGAGGATGGGATCAACGCGAGTTGTGAGCCAGTCTTCCTGGATCCCAGTCTTGCTGGCAATCTGATCGAGCGCTACGAAGATCTTGTAGACGGAGTGGTCGCTGAACTGGCGATGGTCCTTCTTGGCGCGCCGGGCGATGTTGGGGAGTAGACCTGGCTTGTCGAGTACCGAGTGGTTCCACAGCTTCGCGCAGTGGGCGATGCGGTTACGCAAGTAGACGAATGCCCGTACCTGGCCCGGCAGGGTGGTGGGAGAGACATTCATGGAGTCTGCCATGTCATGAAGGACTCCGGACTCGCCGGAGGCCTCGATGAGCCTTGAGAGGCTTCCGAATGAGAATGCTTCGACAGCTACCCAGATGGGCATTCGTGCGTACGCTTCGACGCTGTAAGCACTTCCCGTTTTGATGTTGTCACGGTAGTGAGATACGAAGGTCTCTTTACTTTGATCGAGATTCGACAGTGCGTGTTCCTGCACGCGCTCGTCATTTGGGTCGGGCGGTTGAGTGAATCCTTCGCCGCGAGCAAAGGCTCCTTTTGTGCCGACGCGCTGCGCGTAGTAGTGAGCGAATCTTGTCCTAAGCAGCACTTCGATGGGGTGAGGAACCTCGTCGCACACGGCGACCAGGTCCTGTTCGGTCTCGTAGAGACGTTGTACTGCCTCAAAGGAGGAACCGTCGAGGAAGCGGTTGTCTCCTGCCTTTGGGTCAAACTGCCAGTAACGGAAGTATCCGGAGAGACGGTAGTAGTTCACTCGGGAGAGGAACTCGGCTGCTGACGTGGGGTCTGTCACTGACATGCCACGGTCTTGGAGCAGATTAACTTGTGCTTCGTAGCCGAGCCACAGCTTGTCCATGAACTTCCTAGAGAATGAAAGGCCCCGGTCATTTGTGCATTGTCCCTTACGGGACTAGAGGCCTGACCGGGGATCTATCGCGTCCTACGGTATGCCGCGGTGACCATCTCGTCAATGCCAAATGCCGAAACGAAGCGTTTCCAGGCAGAGATCCAGCTCATTCCTAACCGAAGCCGAGGCAGGCTGAACGATTGTCGCATCCTAGCTCACGAGGGCCGTCGCCCTTGCCTCAAGCTCAACGGCACGGGGGAGGATAGATCGCCCCTGCTGGGAGCCCTCTGGGTAGAGGGCTCCCGCTTTCGCGCGTCCGGCGCGGGGTGAGTTGTCGATATCGGGCCTTCTGGAAATGGAGGCACTGATGGCCCCCATCGACTATGCAGATATTAACTTCACGCCACGCAACAAGGAGGGATTGCGAATCCGACCGCGCATTAGGCGTTGAAGAAGGCCCAGCGAGCCGAGTCCGGTGACCGGCCACTTGTCAACATCTGCTCCCCATACTCAGGAGATAGTGAAGCGAACGTTGCATTGGCGCGTGAGCTGTGTGCGCATGCGGAGAGCGTTCATCGAAGCCGGTTTCACACTCTCGGGCTGCTGTATCTGGATCAAAGACTCCCTCATTCCGGGATGCTCGTCGTATCAGTGGCAGCACGAACCGGTGCTCTACGGGTGGAAGCAGGGTCCAAGCACAAGTGGTTTGCTGACCGGAAACAGACCACGATCTGGAACTTCGCCAAGCCACGAAAGAACTCCGACCACCCGACCTCCAAGCCGCTGGACCTGTTGGCGTATGGAGGCGGTGGCGGGGCCATTTTGTGTTTCCCGCAATGGGTACGCGGGTGGTGAAAATCGTTGTGGCTCAAAGCCTTGTCAGTACAGACCTTGATCCACTGACAGGAGGGGTACGTCGTAAATATCGGCGGACCACTCGGGAGTCTTGACGAGGCCGTCGGCTCCCTGTCCTCCTAGGCGCTAGGACGAGTTTGCGGACGCAAGCACTGTTGAGTGTGCATGTTGTGTAACGGCAAACCCGCGGTGCTAGGCCAGGGCCGAAAACGCCTTCTCCAGCTCCTCTGGTGTGGTGGAGGGGTTGTCGGAGAGGACGCAATTCTTCATCGCGGTGGCAATGATGATGTAGCCGGCCTTGTTTAGGGCGGAGGTGACCGCCGCGAGTTGGTGGATAACATCGACGCAGTTGCCGCCGTTTTCGACGCTCTCGATCACGGCGTTGAGCTGGCCGCGTGCACGTTTAAGCCGGTTAAGTGCCTTGCGGTGTTCGGCCGCCATCGATGTTTCCATGAGATCACTTTCCTCACGTGTGTTGTGAACCATATCGATTGAGTGTACGCAACTAGTTGCGCGGCGCGCGCTCAGACCACTAGCCTATACCCCAGGGGGTATCTCGAGTAATGGAGGATGAGCTAATGAAGATCGTTGTTGTTGGAGGGGTCGCCGGCGGAATGTCCGCGGCTGCGCGCCTGCGCAGGCTACAAGAAAACGCCGAGATCGTCGTCCTCGAGGCGGGCCCCGAAGTCTCTTTCGCGAACTGTGGCCTGCCCTACTACGTCTCCGGGGAGATCACCGATCGCGGCGCGCTCCTCGTCCAAACCCCCGAATCACTCAAGGCCTCCCTCAACCTTGACATCCGCGTGAACTCCACCGTCACCGCACTTGACCCAGACGCCAAGACCGTCCAGGTTGCCGGTCCTGAGGGCAACTACGAGCTTTCCTACGACGAACTCGTCCTATCGCCCGGCGCGGATGCATTCCGTCCCGCCATCCCCGGCATCGACTCCGCGCGCGTGACCACGCTACGCACCGTCTCCGACGCCCACACGCTCGACGAGATGGCGAAAGCTGCAAAGACCGCCGTCGTCATCGGCGCAGGCTTCATCGGGCTCGAGGCCGCAGAAGCGCTCAACATGCGCGGAATCAAGACAACCGTGGTCGAATTCGCCGACCACGTCCTACCCCCGCTTGACCAGGAGAGTGCCTACTACGTCACCGCCGAACTCGACCGTCTCGGGATTGACGTGCGCACCTCCACCTCCGTCACGGCCATCGAAGAAGGCGAGGGGACCGGGATTACGATCCTTTCGGACGGCTCGCGCATCGCGGCAGATGCCGTTGTGCTCTCCGCCGGCGTCCGCCCCCGTACCGCCACCTGGGAAGCCGCCGGGGTTGAATGCGTGGACGGGGCCATCATTATCGACGAGCACGGACGCACCAGCGTTAACCACATCTGGGCTGTCGGCGATGCCGTCACCTCCACCGACCTGGTCACCGGCACCAAACGCCCAGTCCCGCTCGCAGGACCGGCCAACCGTGCAGGTCGCCTCGTGGCAGATGCCATCTCCGGCGACCTCTCCCACCCCATCCCCGCCACGATCGGAACCGCGGTGGTCCGCGTCGGTAAACTGACCGCCGCCATGACTGGCGCCAACGAGCGCGCCCTCGCCGTGGCAGGCATCAAGCACCACACCATCTCTCTCCACCCCGCCAACCACGCCGGATACTTCCCTGGCGCCACCCAACTCCACATGCGGATGCACTTCGGCGTCGATGGCAAGGTCCTCGGTGCGCAAGTGGTGGGCGAAGACGGCGCAGACAAGCGCATTGACGTGCTCGCCACCGCCATCAAGGCAGGCATGAATGTGGCTGACCTCATCGACCTCGACCTGGCCTACGCCCCGCCCTACGGCTCTGCCAAGGACCCGGTCAATATGGCCGGCATGATGGCCGCCAACGTCCTCGATCACACAATGGACATATGGCATTCCAAGGATCTTGAGAAACTCCGGGAGGACCACCTCATCCTCGACGTGCGTAGCCGCGGTGAGTACACAAGAGAGGGCCACATCAAAGGCGCACTCAACATCCCGCACCTCGAAATTCGCGAGCGAATGAACGAGATCCGCGAGGCCGCTGCCGGGCGTCCGATCGCGGTTCACTGCAGGTCGGGAATGCGCTCCTACCTTGCACACCGTCAACTCGTGCAGGCTGGCTTTGAGTGCGCAAACCACTCGGGCGGCATGATCACCATGCTGGCAGAACTAGGCGAAGGCGCCGCCGGCGTCATCGTTAAATAAACACAGAGAAGGACAAACACAATGTGTCATCGCGTTACATGCAAAAAATGCGGCAAGGCAACCTGGGCCGGCTGCGGCAACCATATTGAGCAGGCTCTCGCAGGCGTTCCCCAGTCGGAGCGCTGCCAGGGCCACACCAACGAGGGTTGGGCATCCTTCCTGTCCAAGATTTTCGGCTAAAAAGTAGCTCTCGCAGGAGGCCCTACGCCAAGGTGGCTGGGAGTGAAGATCCCAACCACCTTGGCGGTATTTCCATTCGGGGGATGTGCCCGCGGGGCCCTAGCTTTTTGTCAAAGCTAGGTGGCTACTTTAGTGGGTTGGGTTTCGTAGAAGGTGCAACTAAGCGGGCAACGCACGTGTCCCATTGCACACGTTTGGCAGTAACTGTTATCGTGGAACCGTGGTTTCGACAAGGAGGCTCCAATGAGAAATGTTGTCAGCCTTCGGCTGCATCTGGACCGCACTGATGCCAATGAGTTCAGTATCAGTTGCAGTGCGCTAGCGAAGGCGAGTCGACTTTGAGCGTCAGGAAAGAAAGACAAAAGCAGTGGCTTTTCCTAAGCGTATTGGCCATTGCCCTCGCTTTACTAGCATGCGTTGCATGGTTTTTTGCTATCGAAAACATGGCAGACGAATTCCAAGATCGGAGTTCTAAGAGTGAGTGGGTTTACCAAGATATTAGCACTGGAGATGTCGTTCCAGCCAAATATCTAACCCAAGACACGCTCTATCTTTTCAGCACTAACGACGCAATTAGGAAGTCTTATAACTTCGAGAAGTGCCAACTTGGCTCAATCATGTTAAACCAGGTGGATACGCGCTTTAATCTTCCCTCAAAAGATGGTCGGGCTGTGTTCTTGGTTGGGAAATTTGAGGGGCTTTTGAGCGGTGAAAAAAACAAGGAGTTATCTGTAAATTGTGAAGACCTGCCCGACAAAAGCCAGTTGGCAATTGGATACAAAGAATTCCCCTCACATGGAAGAGCGGATTCGCGCTTAATCCGTTCGTTGCACATGCCTGGGTGGAACTCGAAGGCCAACCCGTCGGTGAAAGTATAGATCTCGCAAACTTTTTAGTCAGTCTGAGCGTAGGAGAATACTCATGATTTCTTTCGATGCTGTCTCGAAGACTTTCGGATCTACCGAGGTACTCCATGAGGTGTCCTTTGAAGTGCCTGCAGGATCGATTGTGAGTCTTGTGGGGCCCAATGGGTCGGGCAAGTCGACGTTGCTGCGGATTCTGCTGGAATTGGAGACGGCCACTTCTGGTCAGGCGCTCTTCGACGGTCAGTCCTATAGCGGTTTCTCAGCGAGTGCTTCCGTTGGTATTGCGTTGGATACGATGGTGCCGCACCCCTCGAGACGGGCCGTAGATCAGTTGTGGTGGATCGCTGCGGCCAAGGGACTGCCCAAAGAGGTCTGCTTGGAGAAGCTCTCTGAAGTTGGGTTGGGCAACGTGTCCAAGAGGAGGATTAAGGGGTTCTCGCTTGGGATGAAACAACGGTTGCGTATTGCGACTGCTCTTCTGACTGACCCGAGCGTATTGATCCTGGATGAACCGGTCAACGGTCTCGATCCTGAGGGCATTTTGTGGTTGCGAGTCCTCCTCCAAGACTTTGCTGCTTCCGGTGGCACTGTTCTCATTACGAGCCATCTGATGAATGAGCTTGAGCAGTTGGCCAGTTCCTTTGTCTTCCTGCGAAAGGGAATTGTCGTTGAGCAGTTGGAGCGTCAGGAGCTACGTGGTAAATATGCGTCTCTCGAAGAAGCCTATTTTCGGATTAATCCTGCACGGAACGAGAGGTGACGCAATGCGCGATGTTCGATCCGAGTTCATTAGATTTTGGTCAATGCGTGAGGTTTGGTGGGCCGCGCTGCCTGTGGTGGTGTTGTGCCTTGTTTTCTCGGTGATTAATGGCGAGATCATGCAGGCGATCAGCTCAGGTGATTTTGAGGGGCACGGATTAGATCCCTCATTAGCGTCGAAGCCCCTTTCGGAGCTGCTGATGGAGGGCTACCTAGGACCCGTCTATCAGGCCTCTGTGATCTTCATACCGCTCGCAGTGGCCTACTTGGCTCATATGGAGTATTCCAACGGTGAACATGAGTCTGTGCTACTCAATTCGCAGGTGTTGTTCCGTCGGCGTATCGGTACCATTCTCGTCGTTGTCTCTTGGTCGGTGATGATCACTGCGATGGCTGCCGTTGTGAACTACGGCGTGTGTTTCATACTTGCGGATGAAACTATCCGTGGATTACTGTCAGTATATGCAGCTTCGGCTGTCTGGTCTCGTGTGGTCGTCTTTGCGGTGCTCTTCTCCGTGTTGGCGTTGCTTGTCTCGGCTCTTTCCCACAGGTTGTTCCTTTCGGTACTGTTTTTCCTCACGCTCCTCCTTTTTTCGTTATCGGGCATACTTCAGGCCGTCCCCGCCCTGCATAATCTCTTGCCTTTGATCGGAGGACGGTCCTTTGCCTTCTGGAATAGCGCAGTAGGCTTGATCTCGATTGGTGAATCATTGCTGATCCTTGTTGCTTGGATCGTCGTTGGTACTGTTGGGTATCTGTTCGTGTCCGTTGGAAAGCGTCGCTAACTATGCATTCGATCAGGAGTTACACGATTGCCGCTATCACTCTTCCAGTAAATCTGTTGGCGATAATACTGCCATTTCTGGTGGTGCCTCTCCATGTGGCTTTGGCGGCCGTGGGTGCCGAAGTGAATGGAGCACGAGTCACTGCCAACGCTGGCTCAACGCTACCTCTCGTGTCATATCTGGTGCTGCTTTCCGCCTCATGGGTTTCGGCTACCAATCGCAACAAATTTGACAAAGAGATCATGATCCTCTCATATCGAAACAGAACCCATTATGTGCTGCTCTTGCCTTCCCTGTGGGCCTTCTGTTTTGGACTCTTCTGTTGGGGAGTATCTTCCCTGGAGCAGCTTGCGCTCAGTGGCTCGGGTGTTCCGTGGGGCCTTGAGAGCGACGTGTTGATGGCGCTCGAATGCGCGACTATGGCACTTTTGGGTAGCGCCATTGGAGGATTGGCGAATAATGGTGCGGTGGCAGTCGCAACAGTGGTTTTGTATTCGATCCTGGTTGCACCCGTGACTGAGCGGCTAGCGCCGTTTGTCACAGCACGTGGCATTGTCAATCGGGTTCAGGATGCACTTGGTGGCAGTTTGTCATGGACATCTCAGCTGCTCGATATTGGTTTCTTTTTTGTAGTGTCGTTCCTTGTCTTCATCCTAGTAACTATCATCGAAAAGAGAAAACTAAAGTATGTCAAATCGCGATGAATTTGTATCGTGTAAAAAGGACACAAATACCAGTTCATCGATGTTTTCTGAACTGAGGCCACACACAGTCGGACTGGTAGTGGCACTTGTGCTTGGGATTGGCGTGTCTGGCCTATCTCTACTACAACCGCAGCTGGTTGGATTCCTTGTCAATGGGATTTCAGTGGGTCTCGACCTAAAGTTGGTTGCGTTTAGTACTGCCTGTCTCTTCTTGACGGCATTGTTAGGTGCATTTGAGCAGTATCTGTTAGAGCACGTCAGTGAAAGAATGGTGTTCCGAATTCGCAATGATGTCGCTACCAAAGTAATCGGTGCAAATCTTGAAAGAATTGAATCGGTCCAAACTGGAGAGCTGACTTCCGCGCTTGGGGCTGACACTGCACAGTTGTGGGGAATTCTGAGCCAAGGAATTGTCGAAATCATCGTGCAATCCTTAACTCTGCTGGGCGCTCTCGTCATGATGTTTGTTCTGGACTGGGTACTCGCTGTCGTTGTCATCTTGGCGGTCTAGCTCTTGATTGCTTTGGGTGTTCTACTCGGATCCCGTACCCGTCCCGCCGCCGAAGCAGTACAAGATGCGGTGGGAGAAATGTCAGCAAATTTTGGACGCGTATTGGGTGGTATTCGCACGGTCAGGGCGTTCGCCGGTGAACAATTCTTCCTCAGTTCCGTTCAGGTTGCGGCAGATTCAGCGCGCCGCAGTGGCTTGCGAGTAGCGAAATTGAAGGCAGTAGTCTCAGGCTTCACACAGTCAGCCATCCAAATTCTTCTCTTTGCGGTCATCGGTCTCGGCGCACTGAGAGTAGCTTCAGGATCACTCACCATAGGAGAGCTCGCATCCTTTGTCATGTACGTTATGCTCGTCTTTGCGCCCGCGGCAATGCTCGGTGGAGTTGTCGCCTCAATCTCTGAAGCTGTTGGTGCATATGCGAGAATCGCACGAATTAGAACATGGTCACAGGAACTATCGGCCAACTCACCATCCCGGGGGCTCCCGACTTCGGGGCAAGCGCTTGATGTTTCACTCAGCCACGTCGATCTCACGTACCCGTCAAGTTATGAAGATCGAGCTAGCCAACAGAAGCGTGTCTTAACTGATGTGTCTATCTCCGTGTCTGCGGGATCTTTTGTTGCCCTTGTGGGGCGTTCGGGCGCCGGAAAGTCAAGCATATTTAATGTACTCGAGGGATTCTACATTCCTGACGCTGGCGATGTTTTCATTGGTGATATTTCACTTCGAAAGGCTCCGGTCACTGAATGGAGGAAACACTTTGCTCTGGTCGATCAAGACGCACCAGTCTTCGCAGGTTCAGTCAGAGAGAACCTCTTGTTCGTTAACCAAGATGCTTCTGATGATGAGTTGTACGCCGCCCTCCGTCATGCACGAGTGTATGTAGGTGGTGAGGTAGCTGGGTTAGATATGATGCTGGGTGAGGGAGGTACAGGAATAAGCGGTGGCGAGAGGCAGAGGCTTGCCCTCGCCCGAGCCTTTTTGTCAGAAGCACCCGTGATTCTTCTTGATGAGGCCACTTCCAACCTCGATTCGATTACTGAACAAGAGGTACAAGATGCGCTGTTCGCGCTTAGGCGGAACCGGACGGTAATTGCAATTGCACATCGTCTGTCGACAATTTCTGCAGCAGATAAAATCTTCGTTATCGACGAAGGGCGAGTGCTTGCCGAAGGAAGGCATCTAGAACTCATGAATAGCTGTGACCTCTACCGAGAACTCGTCGAGAGTCAGGCAATCGCAGAATGACTGCGGTGTGGTAGAGGAGCTTTTTTGATGCAGACTTGACGAGCGCGGTCCCTAGTCCAGCACGCACCCTTTTGTGAGGTTTCAGCATCTCGACCAGCATCTCCACCAGGGTTTGCACCACGCTGCGCGCCCAGGGCCTGAGCGGCCGTGATGTCGCCGCACAGTTGAAGTGCCCTATCTCTATCTCAGGGGGAACAGGATCGCGGTGCCGTCTCTGAAAGAGCATGCGACGGCCATGACCACTGATTCCGTTTTCCCGCTTGGTAGCCATGCCCGCCACTGAGACAAGTTAAGGCGAGGGACCCGAGGCCTGCCCCAGGATTTCTCCCTTGATGGTGGGCTGGCTGGCTTCCCTCGCCTAACGTTGAGTCTACCTGGTAAGTGGCTTCTTCTCAATGGTCGCTGTCGTCGTGCTGAGATTCAATGGCTTGGCTGTCATTACGGGGATATGAGCTGCTACACCTCACAGTTGCGAGGGAGCCCCGAGCAAGGCTTGAAATAACAGCCCGCAAGTCTTAATTAACTAGCCTGACTCCCCGGAATCGAGGCCTCGCACTTTTAATGTCGAACCATTGAGCAATCCTGATCTTTAGACACCCCTCTTTAGACACCCCCCATGATCATTACCCCATCTATCACTACGCAACGACTTCACCGTGTTCGAGGTGGATGAGTCGGTCGCATTGGCGGGCTTCGTCTTGGTAGTGAGTGGTGATGAGGATACCGATTCCAGCCTGGGCTGCTCGGCGGAGTGTTTTCCACAGTCGCGCTCTCGAGAGTGCGTCCATGCCGCTGGTGGGTTCGTCCAAGATGAGCAGTTGAGGCTGGTGTGCGAGTGCGCAGGTGACAGCCAGATTACGCTGCGCTCCCAGTGGGAGGGTGCCCGTTGCTCGATGTTCTTCTAGTTGAAGATCGGGGGCATCAGCACCGTAAATGCTCGTGGTGAACTGGTAGTTGGCTTGTGGGCTGAGGATGGGATAGAGACCGAGGGATTGTGGGACGTAGCCAAGTTTGGCTCGGGTCCTGCGGTTGGGGGTCTGCCCAAACACGGAGATGTTTCCGTTGCCCGGTTGATCTAGCCCGAGGATCAGTCGGATGAGGGTGGATTTACCGGCCCCGTTTCCTCCAATGAGCCCAAGGATTTCTCCGCTTTTTACTTCTAGATCAACATGGTTGAGGGCGGTGAATTGTCCAAAGGCTTTACTCACGCCCTGAACGTGAATGAGATTGTGTCCTCTTGGGTAGGTAACGGAAATGCGCGGCAGAACGGTTGGTGCCGTTCGTCCCTGCTCCAAAAGCAGTGCGATGGTTGAGAGCTCAAGATCTAGTTGGTCTGCTGTCAGAGAATCTTCTGGGGTCTTCGCAATGTCGGCTTGCCAGGTGTAGCTGGTATTTCCTCGCTGCCACACACGATCGTCATCTTCTTCCGTGTTGACGAGATGATTGTTTGCATCTGTGGCGGTAATGATTCCGGGTGTTCGGGCGATGACCTCGTGTGGGCTACCTTGAGCGAGGATTTCACCGTGGGAGAGGACGAAAACCTGATCGGCTTTAGCTGCCTCGTCAAGATAGGTCGTTGACACAACTACTATGGCTCCGTCATCGGCTGCTGCGCGAATCAGATTCCACAAGGTTGCGCGAGATTCCGGGTCTACTCCGGTTGTTGGTTCGTCGAGCAGAAGCAGTCGTGGAGCAGGCAAGATCGCCATAATCGCGCCGAGTTTTTGCCTCATCCCACCCGAAAGACGCGCACCGATTCGATGTCGTGCCTCGGTGAGGTCAGCTTGCGTGAGTAAGGATTCAATCCGCTCCCGTGTGTGATCGCGGTTCAGGCGATAGGAGCGGGCAATGAACTCAAGATTTTCCATCACGGACATCCCCAGCCATACCCCACTGTGGGCACTTTGGTAGGTCACCTGGTGATTAGCCAGATTGGTGATGCCGATCTGGTGGCGGCTAGCAGGGTTCGCCAACGCGGCAAGCAGACTGGTTTTTCCAGCTCCGTCTCCACCGACAAGAGCGGTGATTGTGCCAGGAGCGAAGGTTGCGTCTATGTGATCGAGTGAGCTGTGTCCGTCGTGATAGATGGTGGCCTCACGCAACACGATGGGATCATGATGTGTCATTTGGTGGCGCCTCCGTGACGCAGCAGTCGCCCCATTCGCACGCTCGCGAGCGTGAAGATGAGGACCGCCTGTAAGACCAGGATTCCCACAGGCAGAGAAAGCTCGCTCAAGGTGGCTGCTTTGAGCATGATTCCATTTGCTGCTTGGTTGAACCATGTCAACGGCAGCAGGTAGCCGATCCAGCGGACTCCGGCAGACATGGACTCCAGTGGGAAGACCAATCCAGAAAGTAACACTTGGGGCATGACCATCATGATTGCCATCTGGACGGCTTGCCCCGTGTTCTGACTCACCACACTGATAAGCACCCCCATCCCCAGTACGACAAAGACGAATACTAATGCCAGGAAGGAAAAGCGCCAGATAGCCCCGGTGAAGGGGACATCGAAAAGCCATACCGCTGCTGTGGTGATGATGCCTGCATCGATGAGGGAGAGCAGGAAATAGGGTGCGATCTTGCCTGCAATGATTGCCGAGGGGCGAAGCGGCATTACAGCCAACTGTTCCAAAGTTCCAGTTTCTCGTTCACGAACGAGGCCGATGCTGGTCACCACAGTGCCGACAAATGTCAGGATGAGTCCGATGAGGCCTGGCACCATCACCCACGATGTTTTCAGATCCGGGTTGAATACCACCGTGACGACCTGATCTTGGTTGAGAGCGTCGAGATCTAGGCCAGAAGTATCTGGTAGTTCAGGAATAGAGGGGACGTCGGGTAGGGCATCAAGGTCGGGCAGCTCAACACGAGCGCTCGGATTGGTGCGCAACTGTGTCAACGCCTGGCGTAAGTCGGTGACTTTCGTGCGAATATCGTCGATGTTCTCTCGCGCCTGGGTCGCATCAGCCCGAGCCGCATCCATATCCTGGCGGATCTGGGAAACATGAGAGCGCACATCGCTCGCGAGAACTTTCATCCACTGTCCTTGGGCAGACTGAGCGGCAAATAAACGCGAGCCATCAACCCATAAATGTGTATCAGAGGCCAGCACTGCATCGTCTGTGGAGTGGGAGGTTGTGATGACTGCGTCGGCTTCCCCGCGGCGCAATACCTCTTCTACCTGCGCGGAGGTGAGTTTTGGATCGGTGCGCACAATCTCGAGGTGTTCGCGAGCTTCCTCGTTGTTGGCTAATGTCTGCTCCACTCTGGCCGCATCCTCACCGGCGATAATCACACGGGTTTGATCTACCGCGAAGTTGGCTGCGTAGCCAAACACAACCAGTAGCAGCAGCGGAATCACCAGGAGTAAAGCAACTGTACGTCGATCGCGCACCAGTTCACGGAACTCTTTGACCACCATAGCTTTCATGACGAACCCCTATAGTTTCACGATGTGGTGAAACTAGAGTAGCAAGAAATTCCCGAACTGATGAAATAGTGGTTAGTGGTTTACAGTAGACAGGGTGAGTCGCCCTGCCAAGCGAGGCCCAAAAGCAGATCGAGGCCTTCTCAAAGACAGCATCCTTGATGCCGCAGCTCACGTGTTTGCGGCCTCTGGATTTGTTGCTGCCACTATGCAAAACATCGCTGACGAGGCCGGTGTGGACAAGAAACTGATCCACTATTACTTCGGCACCAAAGAAGACCTGTTCATCGCTATGGTGCAGCGAGTTTTCACCCGTATTCAGGGAGCAAGTCTCCTTGCGGAAGCGTTTAATGATCCTGCTGGCGACGCGCTCGAGAAGTACGTCGTCAGTGTCATGGAAGCTTTCGAAGACCCTGAAACCGGGCCGGCTCTCATATCTGTGCTGCGCTCACTGAGTACCTACCAGTCAGCCGCTGAAGCGTTCATGCGGTTCATTCATCACGACGTCATTCCCATCGGCGAGCAAACGTCAATGCCGGACGCGCAGACGCGCCTGACCTTAGTGGGAACTCAGCTCGCAGGACTCCTTACCGCCCGCTACATCCTGCGCGCCCCTGCCATTGTTGATCTGTCCATTAACGAGGCAGTCCGTGCAATCGTCCCGGCACTACGAGTGAGTCTTACCCACCACTCATCACCGCAACAGGTTCCTAACTGACGACTTCAACTAGCTGGAGATTTTAGGGTTGAGTTGTTGAGTCGAGTGAGAGCGCTTTGTACAAGGCGATCAGTTGAAAGTCGTGGGCATGGGGACATGCACAGTTCCGTGCATCGGACGATGACGGACTAAATGCCCTTGCTCAAAATTATGAGCCACGCCTTTACCTGTGGTGCCACTGCTTCGCGTTAGAAGCGCTGACGAGACTGAGGCGACTGGAACGTTGGAATGAAAGCTGTCAGACCCTACACGTCATTTAATAGGTGGGTCTGCCAACGAAGTCAAGTTGAAAAATTGACATTATGGTTCACATGCTGAGAAAGATCAAGGATCCTATTGATTATGCAATAGTTGTCACATAACCTGTGTGTGACAATGTGAGTCGCATTTTGATCCCAACAAAGGAGTTGTGATAAAGAGTCGAATTGTTACGCCTTTTGTGGCATGCGCGCTTGCTGCCAGCGGTATGCTTATTGCGCCGGTGGTTGGCGATATGTCCGGTACGTCAGCTCACGCTTTCACCTGTGTAATTTTCAAGAATTACAGTGGTGGTTACTCTCAAGCAGACGGATGTCGTGCTTCGCAATATGGCGAGAGTGTGAACGGGAAAATGATTTGGGCACAAAAGAAGGCGCGCGGTTATAGGTTGCGTTTTTGGTTGTGTAGACTTGGGTATCAGTACAGTGATAACATTCAATTTATCTAGAACTCGGATTCTTGCTTTAGTATGTGTCTTTATTCTTTCGGGGTGCTCCACTTCGGAAGGAGTAGCAAGCACCGTTTCTGCTGAGAGTGTGCCGAAGTTTGCAGGTCCTTACGCTGACAAAATGCTCGAAGATTATCGAAAATCTGAATCTTCTTTCTTTAGAGAAGCAATTTCAGACGAAATGATAAGTGAAGCAGAGTATCATGAAGCAAACGAGAGAGAAGCGCAATGTCTACGTGATAATGGATTTACTGGAGTCATATATCATTCTGACGGGACCAGTGAATATGATGCGCGCTCAGATATTTCCCATGAAAAGGAAATGTCCCTTGTGAAAGAATGTAGTGTCAAGACAGGTGGTCTTGATGTTTCGATTTGGTACAACATTCTGAATGCGAATCCGGATAATGTCGATTGGCCTTCTGCTCAGCGCGATTGTTTGGTCAAGGCGGGGGTGCTTGAACCTGGTACAACCGTTGAAGAAATGAACCGGTGGTACGACGAGAAAGGCAAAGGTTCTGATAGTCGCGCAGCGTACGTCTGTAGCGAGGATGCCTTAGGGAAGCTAGGGCTTGAGTGACGTCCGTCATCTGGAAGCGCACTGAAGTGCTGTGGGTTTTGTTTCTCGGTGTCTACCCTGTTTTCTGCCCGATGTAAGTGTCTGGCCAGAACAGTTCTCGACCTCTATCAGGTGGTGCACCCCGGCGTTGCCTGGGGGACTGCATGGATGCCCTTCAGCCAGGATGTGGTCTTCAATAAAACGAATCGCACCACTCTTCGCATCCTGATCGCACTTCCCGAGCATGTCTCCAATTTCCCGTCCGTCCAAACAGAATGAAATCAGGGACATGTCAGCGACCCCTTCTCTGTGGATCACATGTGAGGTTTGGTGCTAGTTAACAGCTCCATCGGGTTATAGTTGTTTCGCAATTGCTTACCGGTGGATAGTTCGTGCATGCTCCCTTGTCAGATAGGGAAGTGCGGGACTTGTGGTGTAAAGGAGTGGCCGTGCAGCAAAGACAGTGCTCTGCTCGTCAGCAGTGGGGGAAGAGTATTCGAGTTGTTTCTCTTGCCTGCCTCGTGATACTTGGCTTAGGTGCTTGCTCATCTGGTGGTCAACAAGCTGCTGAAGGCGGCGGGAACGCTGGGGTGAATTCAACGGATACTCAAGGTAGTGTTCATCAAGACGAAAACTCTGGATACCACGTTGAGCGCGATGGTGATGCTCTGGTCTTCAGCATTGATCAAGAGCACCCATCGCAGCATCTTGTGCGAGTATATTTCGATTATGGCGATGAATCGGCAGCTCAGGCTCATCATTTTACCTTTGATGAACTGATGAAGCGTTCGGATGAAGGACGGGCATATACTCTGGAGTTTCAGCCGATTCCAAGTCTTCAGAATCATTGGACATTTGTTGCCACGCAAGCGGTGATAACGGCCCAGAAACTTGAGCCGGGTAAAGTTATTGATCTACACAAGGCTCTTCTGGAGTACTGGTATAAGTACAGTCTTGAATCAGATCACAACCCTAATACGAAGGAAGCACGCGAAACTATTACAGATATCGCGAAAGAGGTTGGATTAAGTAAGAAAACCGTTGAGTCTTTATTTGTTGACGATAGTCCGTACTATGATGAAAGCTATCTGAAGAGCTCCAGGCAGTCGTATAGGGAATATTTCAAGCCGAAATATAAATGGACACCTAAGGTGGTTATCGATGGACAAGATACCCAAATTCCCTATGATTGGTCAGAGCCGCTAGATGAGTTTTTTGATTCCCTGCCGAAAACAGCGGGGAAATAGTGCGCGTTGACCTGAGATAGAGATGCGCTAGAGATATGTGTTGCCTGCGTTGAGCAAGAGCCTGGGGCTGCGAGGCCTGTCTGTTCTGGAAAGCCTGATGACACTCACGAAAGGACTGAGACAATGAAGCTGAAAAGGTGTACTTCAAGGACTTTTCTTGCCGCAGTCACTGCGGGTGCCTTGGGCATGATGACGACTGGAAGGGCTTATAGCGGCGGCGGAGTCAGTCCGATCGGGAGAGTTTGTGGGTATCGGGGTTGCTCCAGGGTGGGCAGCTTGGAGTGGTCGAGGTAAGTTATGAGCAAGCAAAAGCCTGAGATAAGCGCTGGTCGAGCGGTGCTCAGCTATGTGACAGTCTTTGCTTGTACGTTGCTGATCGCGAGGTTTATCGTCGACTTGGCGCAATACGGGATTCTTATTCGGAAGGAATCTTGGCTCACTGCAAGTGCCTGGATTGGGCCGGTTGGTTTCGCGCTGATTGGATGCTTCGCCTACTGGTATAGAACGCGACGCTGAAGTTCCTGATCCACCTAATCGTCAGCCTGACGATTATTTAGTCATGTCTTCATTCTCGCAAAGGAATCGTGATCGTGAAACGAATTCTTGCACTTGCTGGAAATGTATCTGATGAATAGTCGGCAGTTCCTCCTAGTTTCCGTTGCTTTCTGTGTTTCATCGTGTACACCTCTAGCGGGAGTGCAAGAAGAGGGGGATGTTGGCGGAAATGTTCCGGAGTTTTCTGGACCTCACGCTAGTCAGATGGCAGAAGACTATCGGACATCAGATTCTCCATTCTTTCGACAGGTGATTGCTGACGGTCAGGTTACTGAGGCGGAGTACTGGGAAGCAAGAGATCGTGAAAAGAAATGCTTGATTGAACAAGGCTTCACAGGGGTGGAATTCTTAGCTGATGGGACTTCCTCCGTTGATGTTTGATCAGATATTTCGGATGACGAGCAGATGGAAATCATCGACACTTGCTCAAAAGAAATCGGAAGCGATCTGATCTCTATTTGGTATCACCTCTTGACGACCAATCCAGATAATGTCAACTGGCCCTCTGCTCAGCGCGATTGTTTGGTCAAGGCGGGGGTGCTTGAACCTGGTACAACCGTTGAAGAAATGAACCGGTGGTACGACGAGAAAGGCAAAGGTTCCGATAGTCGCGCAGCGTACGTCTGTAGTGAGGATGCTCTAGGGAAGCTTGGCTTAAAGTAAGAGCGCAGCGCTTTTCACCTCGGCTTATCGACGCCTATCCACGCCGCACCGGGGAGAGTGTCAGAGTGCTTGTGTTGGTCAGCTGTGGATGAGAGTAGACACGTCGATTGAGTGGGAACTGAAAAAGTCAACTTAGGCGAAAGAACACGGAAAACGTGACAAACATGTACACACAAGCTCCGCGTTCAATTGATCGCGTGAGTTTTCCGGTTGGTTCAACAAAAAGAAGACTCGCGACATGGGCGGGCCCATGTCGCGAGACGTCGCAGCAAGACAGCCGGCAGCATGAGAACTCTCGTGCTTGCCGGCCGTTGACGATCACCACCGGTTGTGAACGTGTTCCCGGATGTTCTCGTTGTAGAGGGCTTCGAGGGCGCTAAGAAACTCGGGTGATAACGGCTCGAGTGTTGCCGCAGCGGCGTTTCCTCGGGCTTGCTCGCTATTGCGGGCACCGGGAATAACCGTGGTAACGCCAGGCTGGTCAAGGATCCATCGCAGAGCGACCTGGGCCGGTGTGGCATCCGCTGGGGCAAATGTGCGGCAAAGTTCAACGAAGGTCTGTGATGCCTGAACCCCGATGTCGAAGGGAACCCCTGAGAAGGTTTCGCCAACATCGAAAGCAGAGCCGTCACGGTTGTATGTGCGATGGTCCGTTGGAGCAAAGGTTGTCTTCTCGGTGTAACGACCGGACAGAAGACCCGATGCGAGGGGAACACGTGCGATGATCGCCGTCTGTGTCTCCTGAGCCCGCGACAGGACGCGTTCGAGAGGTTTGCGACGCATGATATTGAGAATGATCTGCACGGATGCACATCCGGGTCGCGTCATTGCTGAGAGCGCCTGATCGCAGGTCTCAACGCTGACGCCATAGGCGCGGATCCGCCCCTCATCAACCATTGCGTCAAGCCAATCCCATGTTTCGTTGGCATCAATGACATCGCTGGGTGGGCAGTGCAGCTGGACCAGATCGAGAGTGTCAACTCCAAGGTTTGTACGTGAACGGTCATTCCACGCGAGGAAGTTGTCACGAGTGTAGTTTTCGGCCTGCTGGGGGACTCGGCGTCCCATCTTGGTGGCGACGGTAAGTTCCGCGCCTGGATGAGAGGCAAGGAACTGGCCGACGAATTGTTCGGAGTGCCCATCCCCGTAGACATCGGCAGTGTCAATGAATGTCACGCCCGATTCAATGGCAGCCTCAAGTGTCTGAGCGGCGTCAGTCGGGTCGACCTCACCCCAATCGGCCCCAAGTTGCCAGGTTCCGATGCCGATGCCGGAGACTTCACGTTCAAGGGCTGCAAACAGTCGCGACTCCATGTATTTCTCCTCGTTGAGTGCGGTTGTGAACGCTCTCATTATCTCATGGGTGACCTGCTGGGGCCTTCCGTGTGCCTCGGCGATAGTGTCTCCTAGGAACGGACAGCATGCCAGCCTCGGAGGTGTTTTTAGGGTGAGTGCGCCCAAAGACGCCCCCAGGACAAGAACAGCATGCCGCCTCGTCCTTGTTCATGAAGCGGGCTTCGCGAGGAACCTGAACGTGCGATTTCAGTGGAGGGAGTTCTTCAAAGAACCCAAAGGCATGAGCCTAAGCGGAAGTGTCAGTGGCCGACGAAACCTCCGTAGAGGACGAAGGATCGCCTGATTCTCCGGCTTCCTGTTCGGCAATCTGCTCCATTCCAGACTTGGTGGAGAGCTCAGAATGAGCAAAGAGCAGGCCGACAACTGCGGTGGCAATGAAGAGAGGAACCATCAACGTAAACAGAGGAAGAAGTGCTTCGTTATATGCCAGGCCAATGGCATTTCCGATGACCTCCGGGAGGTCGCGAACCGCTGCGGGGGTCAGATTGGACGCACCGGAACCAAGTGTAGATTCCATCGACTGTAGGGCAGACAGCGTTGCCGGGTCGTCAGATGCTGCGAGCTTCTTGACGTTCTCGGCGAGGTGAGTCTGAAGTCCAGAGGCGAAGGCCGTGCCAATGAGGGATGCACCCAGCGAAACGGAGATTTCACGGAAGAAATTATTCCCCGAGGTGGCCGTTCCCATATGTTTGTGGGGAACGTCGTTCTGAACCAGTGTGACAAGTAGCTGGAAGTACAAGCCGATACCTGATCCCATGACAAGGACCAGCAGAGAAATCACCCAGATGGGAGTGGTGATGGTCAGCTGAGAGAAGCCGAATGCTGAGGTGGCAGCAATGATCGGGCCAAGAACCGGGTAGATGCGGTAGTGCCCTGACCGGCTCATGAGTAGACCAGACAGCAAACCTCCGCTGATCATCCCGATGGTCATCGGGACCATGAGGAGACCGGAATTCGTTGCGGAAAGGCCGTAAGCCATTTGCAGGTAGGTCGGCAGATATAAAGTCACACCCATCATCGCCCCCATCGTCAGCATTCCCGACAGCGTGGAAACAATAAAGGTCCGATTTGCGAGGACGGAGAAGGGCAGGATCGGCTCTGAGGCGCGCGTCTCCCAGAAACCGAAGACCAACCATGAGATGACGCCACCGGATATGAGTCCAATGATGAGGGGACTGTTCCACTCGTACTCGCCGCCGCCCCAGGTTGCCGCCAGGACGATCGCCACGGCACCGAGGTTGAGCAATATGAGACCCAGCCAGTCGATCTTTGCGGTGAGTTTGTGCTTGGGGAGTTTGAGTGTGGCCCAAACTGCGGCCAGGGCGATCAGTCCCAGAGGAATGTTGATCCAGAATGTCCAGCGCCATGACACAGAGTCGGTGAGCCATCCTCCGATGATGGGGCCGAGGACGGACGCTACGCCAAACATTGCGCCAATTGGTGCGGTGTAGGCGCCACGTACGCGTGGAGGAATGAGGTCTCCCATGATTGCCTGCGAGGAGATCATGAGGCCACCGCCGCCGAGCCCCTGAATAGCCCGGAATCCGATGAGCTGAAACATTGATGTGGAGAATCCAGCAAGCGTTGATCCCAGAAGGAAAAGGATGATGGCAACGATGAAGAGGTTCTTTCGTCCGATGAGGTCACCGAATTTGCCGTAGACCGGCATGGCAATGGTGATTGCCAACGTGTATGCGGTGACGATCCATGCCATGTGCGCAGCCCCGCCGAGTTCTCCCACCATTGTTGGCAGTGCGGTTCCCACGATCGTCTGGTCCATTGCTGAGAGGAACATGACGAGGAGGAGAGAGGCGTAGATGGCCCAGAAGGTTCGGTCGGGATGGAATGGGTGCGTGGATTCGTCACCGCGCGTGGATTCGTTACCGCGTGTGGCCGGGGAGTCTGCTGAAGGGGAGTGAGTGTTCGTCATTGTCATCGCGTGAGTCTTTTCTTGACATCTGGATATGAAGCGTGAGGCAGGGGAGCGGGATCATGACTCCCGGTTGGGTGGGTCAGTGAAATCCCAACGAAAGGCATCGAGGACGCTGTGAAGAGAGTCAACGAAACATCTCTTTTCGTCAGGTCCATCGGGGATGTTCATCCAGTGTGCGAGCGTGCATTTTTCAATCGCCTGGGTGACCTGCGCGGCGATAAGAACGCTCGGGTGGTGTGGATCCAACGCGTAGCGTGTGGAGTATGCGGTATGGAGCTGTCCGAGGTTGTCATGCACAGCGCGGCTGAGGAGTTCACGGACCTCGGGATTGTCGCGCATGAGTTTCTTAAAGTTGCGGAATGCTTCTGATTTCTTCGTGAACTCTGTTGATCGTCGCTCAAAGAATTCGCCAATGCTCTCGATGAGCGGCTGCGTGTTGTCTGTGAGGATCGACAGGTCTTCTGGGGAGTAGGGAGTGGGAAGGAACCCGAGCATATCCGCCTTGGAAGGAAAGTAGTTGAAAATTGTTCGCCGGGAGACCTGTGCGCGTTCAGCGATGTCATCGATAGTGACAGCGGAGTATCCGCGTTCGATGAAAAGTTCGGTTGCCGACTGTTGGATCGCCTCTTGTCGGCGTTCTTTCATGGGGCGACGCGCCCCGTGTGGTGTTCTTTCCTGATCCTGCACGAAGAAAGAGGCTACACCGGGTGCAAAAATGCATCCAGTGCATACGTGGTGGGATCCCTCACGGGGCGTGATCGCCGCATCCTCGTAGACGATGGAGCTTGAGTGAACTGATTCGATAAAACGTCTGTGTAGTGGCATGGTGTTTGAGTGACTGAGAAACACGAGGATGACAACACCGAGCCCGCGAGAGCACGCGAGATCCCACCCGAAGGAATGAGATCGCACACGCCCCACCCACTCCGCGAGGCAGTACGCCCTCACCTTGCCCCCGTCTTTTCAACTGTCACTGCCCTCATCGCGGTGATCACCGTGTCACCTTCGATGCGTGCGGGCGCAACGACAATTGGTCCACTTCTCAACATTATTCGTCAACATTTCGGGCAGGGAGCCATTGCCACGGGAATCCTCACGTCACTTCCGTGCGTCGTTTTCGCCGCCCTCGGTCTAAGCGCCGTGCCATTGGCTCGTCGGTGGGGACTAACAGGAGTTGTCGCCGTCGGGATGACCGTCTCGACTATCGGGCTCGCATTGCGTCCCTTTGCTCCAAACTTCCTGACTTTCGTCCTTCTTTCGGTCCTTGCGCTGGCAGGACCGGCTATCGGAAATGTCACCCTCCCGGCGTGGATCAAGTTCCATGAACCCGGGCGCGCCGTCATGCTGATCACCATCTTCGGTAGCGCCATGCCGCTGGGAGGTGCCATCGGCTCCGCCGTTGCGCTCCCCCTGGCAGGAGCTGACGGTGAACACTGGCAATTCTCCCTCGCTGTCTGGGCGATTGTTGCTGCTGTTGGGGCGTTGCTGTGGTTGGGGCTTCGCAGGCGTTCAGGTGTTGATTTCCCGCTGGCGGATTCCGTCGCCCCAGGCTCCCGGGGCGCCAACCAGTCAACCGCTTCGACAAGGAGAGCACCCGAGAGACAAAGCCTTCCACTTAAAGGTGAGGGGAAAGCGGCCTCGTCCTCGTCCCCGAATCTGTCTATTCGCCAACTCATCGCATCCCCGACCGCGCTGACCCTGATGGTGATGTTCGGTTTACAATCGATGAATGCCTACATTCAGTTCGGCCAGATGCCAACGATGCTGACGATCCTGGGGATCCCCGGAGTCGAGGCCGGAGCGATGATCGCATCGATTAATGTGTGGGCAATCGTTGGCGGACTCGTCATGCCGATCATCATTGAAAAAACACGTCATCTCCAACTCATCGCCGTTGGATTCGGTGTCATTGTTGCGCTGGGGTACCTCGGTCTCATCGTCCACCCGCAGGCCGCGTGGATATGGATTTCCATGATGGGATTCGGTGGCTTCACCTTCCCGCTGGGCATCGCACTCATCCCCGCGCGATCGCGGGAACCGCACGTGACAACGCAACTGTCAGGAATGGTCCAGGGCGGCGCATACATTATCGCCGCGATCGGACCGATCCTCGTGGGAATCCTTCTCGAATCTGGGGTTTCGACGGTTTCTGTTCTGTGGGTCCTCGTTGTGTCTGCCCTCCTCATGGGAGCATTCGGATGGCGAGCATCCGCATCCACCTACGTCGACGACGAAATCAGCCGATAATGACCTCATGGACGCAACACTTGATTCCCTCGCCGAACGCATCGGAAATGGACGCATCATTGCGGTGACGGGCGCCGGAATGTCCACCGCCTCGGGGCTGCCCGACTATCGAGGCACCGGGTCAACACAGATCCCACCCGTTGACTATGACATGATCGTTTCCGATCCGGTGTGGCAGAAATGGCTGTGGTACTGCTCGGAACTCACCTGGAAGGCCATGCTCAACATCCGGCCCAACGCGGCGCACCTGGCGCTGGCGCATCTCGAAGCCTCCGGGATACTCATTGGAGTTGCGACCCAAAACATTGACGGACTGGACCGCCTTGCGGGAATCAAGAACCTGTGGGAGCTGCACGGGAACTACCGCTTCGTGGACTGCCTTGGCTGCCAGGAGAGATACTCGCGTGAGGATGTTTCTCAGCGGCTCACGGAACTCAATCCACAGCTTGAACCGGACTTGAATCCAGACAACATCGCCATCGTCCCCGTATCGGATCGCGAAGCTGCCGAATCGTGCGACTTCCGTCAGGCAATGTGCCCCCGATGCGGTGGGATCCTCAAGCCTGCGATCGTCATGTTCGGCGAATCGCTGCCCTATGAGGAACTCAGTGGGGCCTGTCAAGCTGCCCAGACGGCAGATGTCATCCTCATCGCAGGGACATCACTTGCTGTCAACACCCCGATGTCGGTGGTCTCCCAGGCGCTGGCCAACGACGCCCTTGTTGTTGTTATTAATCAGGGGCCGACGGCTATTGACAGGTACGCCGACGTACGTCTCGACGCGAGAGTTGAGGAGGCTCTTCCTCTCTTAGCACACAAACTGACATAGCGTGCGTGCCTGAGCTGGTCCGTTACAGTAGAACGCACGAACGAAAGGGACGCGCAATGGGAAATCGTTTTGATACGCAGGACAAACTCATTGCCGCAACCCGACGCATCATCATCAACGAGGGACTCGAAGCGACATCTCTTGAACACATCTGCAAGGTCGCGGGTTTTACACGAGGCGCGTTCTACTCGAATTTTTCCTCCAAAGACTCCCTCCTCGCCGCCCTCGCCGAGGATGAATACTCCGATCTCATCGACAGACTGCACAGCACCGTTGATCGCTGGGCACAACGCCCAGCCCTGGGAGATGGTGAAACTCCGGTACTTGACAGTCTCCTCATTGAAGCGCTGGACGCTATCGGTATTGACGAGGCCCTGTACATCCTCAACTCCGAGCTGATTATGCGGTCAATTCGCGACCCTGAATGGGGGGTGCGGCTTTTCGACATTAACTCACAATTCGTTGATGAACTCGGCCGACTCCTTGAGTGGATCCTCACGGCCTCGGGCCGTGAACTGACGCGCCCTTTGCGTCCAATGACCCACGCGATCATTGGGATCGCCATGCGCGCAGCGGGGGTTGCGTCGTGGCGGCTGAGCGTGCCACCGATACGTGACCTCAGTTCCCCCACTCTCACAGGCACGCAAGAAATCCACCCCGGGGAACTGTCTGGTGGCAGGGTTGTCATGAACGAGGACGAGGCAGGCGTGGACTCATGCGACAAGGCGGCCCGCCCTCGACCTTCCGTGCGTGACTCGGCGGGCGCAGAAATCATTGATGTCATTCTCGTGGTGATGTACGCATCGTCGCGTCCTAGAGAATAGCTGCCACCAATTCTCCTCGTTCTCGATGAAAATAACACGGATGTTATTCCGATATTTTGGCGGAATATAGCCGAATATACAGCGCTGTATTTTCCTGATGCGTCGACTTCAGCAACAGTGGGCATCAATGAAAAGCACGCTCATTCACCGATTCGACTGCGTTGATTCAACGCTCCGGGTGCTCGCTGACACTTACGTGGATGCCGAGCACCTGACAACAGTCATCGCCGACCATCAAACTGAGGGTCGGGGACGGACCGGTCGCGCGTGGAACGAACTCCCAGGCAACTCCCTGCTGACCGCCACGCTCCTGAGAGTCGATGACACCACCGTCACGTGGGTGACGGTGCTAGCGGGTCTTGCGATGTGTCACGCGTTGCGAAACCTCGGCTTCGTCACCTCACTGAAATGGCCCAATGACGTGATATATCGCCATCGCAAGGTCGCGGGCATCCTCAGTGAACACCTCGGCATCGACCGGTCACTTCGACACGTCATCGCAGTTGGAGCAGGTGTCAACCTCGGTGTTGTTCCTCAAGAGGCGGGGCCCCACGCAATCGGCTTAGGGATCACCGAGGATCAGCGCCCAGCGATGCGCGAGGCCCTGCTCGACGGTTTTCTTGGCCGCCTCGATGAACTCCTTGAATATCACAGCCCTCACCGGTGGCGTGAACTCTACATGGACGCACTCGGTCATCTGGGGATGACATCGACCGTGCACCTTGCCGACGGCTCGCAGATCACCGTGACGGCCCGCGGAGTTGATGATTCCGCTGCCCTTATCGGCATGACGCCCCAGGGCCGGCGAATCCGCGTGAGCGTTGGCGACGTTGACCTCCCCGATAGCGGGCCACGAAACCTTCGGGGTGAGCACGCCGCCTCGTCCTCGTCAATAGAACACCCACACCGTCACTTGCATGAGACGAGCAGGAGAATAACGGATGAACACACGACGCGATGACCTGCCCACACACCACACCCAGGGCCGCCCTATCCGGACGATCCTCGTGGCGAACCGCGGTGAGGTTGCTGTCCGAGTGATCCGCACCGCTCACGACATGGGCATCCGGGCCGTTGTGGCCTATTCAGACCAGGACATTGATTCGCTGGCCTGCGAACTTGCCGATGAAGCTCTGGCGTTGGGAGGCCGCAGCCTGGCCGAGACGTACCTCAACACCGACGCACTCATTGACGTCGCACGCCGCGCGGGAGCTGACGCGATCCACCCCGGCTACGGGTTCCTCTCAGAAAACGCCGACTTCGCTCAGGCGGTTGAGGACGCGGGAATCACGTGGCTGGGACCCTCAGCTGAGGTTATTCGGGCCCTCGGGGACAAAATTTCCGCACGCGATATTGCGGTGCGCACCGGGGTGCCAATTATTCCTGGAACGCGGATTGATGGCACCGTCAACGTGGCAGAAAGAATCGACTCGTTCCCGGTCCTCATCAAGAGAGCGGATTCAGGAGGGGGTCGGGGAATCACGCGCATTGACTCCGCCGAAGACCTCAACCGATTCCTCGCCGAACATGCGGATCCTTCAGAGCTTGACGGATGTTTCATCGAAAAGCTCGTGACGAATGCACGTCATGTTGAAACACAGTGCCTGCGGGATGCTCACGGGAATTTCCACGTTGTCTCCACGCGGGACTGTTCCGTGCAGCGACGCAACCAGAAAATCATCGAGGAAGCGCCGGCGCCCTTCCTTTGTGCGGATGTCGAGGAACGACTGCGTGAGTATTCGCGGGCGCTCTTCGAGGCCACCGACTATCGGGGCGTGGGGACCTGCGAATTCCTTGTCGACAATAACGACGTGTACTTCTTGGAAGTCAATCCTCGTCTTCAAGTTGAACACACCGTGTCGGAAGAAATCACGGGCATCGACCTGGTGGGCGAACAGATCCGCATCGCCTGTGGCGACGTGGTCGGGGAAATTCCCTCCACCAGGGGACACAGCATCGAAGTGCGCGTGACATCTGAAAACCCGGCGGATAATCTCATGCCGTCCACCGGGACGATCACGTCGATTTCGTGGCCAGGTGGCCCCGGTGTTCGTATCGACGGGTTCATTCGGCCTGGAGATGCAATCGGCACGGACTATGACTCACTCATTGCCAAGCTCATCGTCACCGCGCCAACCCGTGAGCAGGCACTTGCCCGGCTGCGCCGCGCACTGAGCGAATTTCACGTCTCTGGTGTTGCAACGTGCCGTGCACTCATCGACACGATCCTCGCTGACCCTGCCTTCGCAGGTGACGAGGACGATTTCGCGGTCCACACGGCATGGTGTGAAACATCCGGACTGCTTGACCGCATGAAACCCCAGCACATCCAAGCAGCAGACGCTGAGCCAATGCTGGACGCTGAGCTGACGTCCGTCCCCGTTGAAATTGACGGACGACGCGTGTCCCTGAGGTTGCCGCTTCGAGCCCTGTCTGCGATTGCCGAGGTTGGGCGCTCTTCAACGCCGAGCGTGGCGGGCTCAGGTGACACTCCCGTGCGCGCCCGCCCGCAGGTTCTGCGCGGACGAGGCCGCGCCGGGTTCACCGGATCCGCAAGCACTCTCGGAGCTGCCCCCCACGGCCCCAATGTCCATGCGCCCATCCAGGGAACTGTCGTCAAAGTCGTTGCCTCACAAGGAGACATCGTCACCGAAGGGGACCTCATTGTCGTGTTGGAATCAATGAAGATGGAGAAACCCGTCCACGCAACCGTTTCGGGACGTGTGGGAACACTGCGGGTCTCTCCCGGTGATTCGGTCAAGGCCGGTGACGAACTGGCCGTCATCATCGAGGAGGAACAATGAGAGTGGATGCGACAACGCGTGCCGTGCGCCAAAACTCCCTCGACGCGGACGCCGCCGTGGAAACCCCACACGAGGGAATCTCACGGGAAAACTTCGCCACCATCAACCGTCACATGGTTGAGGCAGCCGAAGCGAAGGCACGGGCCCACCAGCACGCTCGTGGACGCCTGACGGCTCGTGAACGACTGATTGAACTTCTTGACGAAGCAACATTTGTTGAACTCAACCGCTTCGCCGGAGGAGACATCGAGCACGGCGCAATGGGTTCGGCGGTCATTACGGGGATCGGTCAGATCAACGGACGCCGCGTCGCCGTGTACGCCCAGGATTTTTCCATCCAGGGCGGCACACTTGGCCAAGTTGAAGGAGACAAAATTCTTCAGCTTATGGACCGTGCGCTTCAACTTCGCATTCCCATTGTTGCGCTCCTCGATTCGGGAGGGGCACGCATCCAAGAAGGAGTGACCGCACTCGCCCAATACGGTCGAATCTTCAAGAAAACAACGGAATGTTCCGGGGTTGTTCCCCAAATTTCCGTAATTCTCGGGCCGTGCGCCGGGGGAGCGGTTTACGGCCCCGCCCTGACAGATTTCATCATCATGACCAGGCACTCCTCGTACATGTTCGTCACAGGGCCATCCGTTGTCCAGGCCGCAACAGGAGAGAACATTTCCTCCGAAGAACTCGGCGGCGGCGATGTTCACAACACAATCTCAGGGGTTGCGCATTTCCTTGCCGAGGACGAGGCCGAAGCCTTGGACTACGCGCGGACGTTACTGTCATACCTGCCCTCGCACTGCGGGGAACACCCTCCGGTATTCGCCTACGACCCCCTGACATCCGAACCCGCGAATGCGCACCGGGTTTCTGACTTGGTTCCCGAATCCCCTAAGCAGGCCTACGACATGCGAACTGTCATTGAGGCGCTCGCGGATCATGAAGAATTCCTTGAAGTGCAGCCGCTCTTTGCCCCGTCAATCCTCATTGGATTCGCTTCCTTTGAGGGCAGGCCTGCCGGGGTCGTTGCCTCGCAACCTCTTGAGGACGCGGGAACCCTCGACGTTGACGCCTCGGAGAAAGCGGCACGTTTCGTGCAATTTTGTGATGCCTTCGGTATCCCTATCGTCACTCTCGTTGACGTTCCCGGATACCGACCGGGTTCTGAGCAGGAACGTGCAGGAATTATCCGACGCGGCGCGAAACTCATCACCGCGTATGCGACCGCAACCGTGCCGATGGTGACGATCATCCTTCGCAAAGCCTTCGGCGGGGCCTACATCGTCATGGGCTCGAAATCCTTGGGAGCTGACGTGAATTTCTCCTGGCCGTCCGCGCAGATCGCCGTCATGGGGTCCGAGGGCGCGGTCGATATTGTCTTCCGTAAGCAATTGGCCGCCGCCGGTGAGCAAGGCAGAGATGTTGCCCAGCAGAGAGCCCACTATCAAAAGATGTACGACCGGCAGGCAGTTAACCCGAATCTTTCCCTGCGCAACGGCCAACTCGATGGACTGATTGAACCGTCACGTACACGCGAAGCAATTTGCCGTTCCCTGGTGACTCTTGAATCGAAAGATCGAACAGTGACGTCTCCTCGCGTCCACGACAACGCGCCCATGTGAGGGCGCCGGTGTCGCACGTGTGAACGCGGCGCCTTGCATGTTGACGAGCTTGCTCGTCACTGACGATCAACTTCCCCCACTGCTTCGATGCCCCCAACGCCGGGGCCCTCAACTGAAATGGACCACAGCAATGACCTACATTGACACTATTCGCCACAGCTACGCCCTCGTTTTTGCTGGACAGGGCAGCCGCTGGCGTCCCGCACTTGAGGAAAACCTCTCCCTGGCCTCGATCGGTGAACGTGTGCGAGAAGCCTACGGGGCGGCCCGCGACATCGTCGCCCCCGTCGCACGAGACATGATGCTGACATCTGCGGATGCAACGCACCGCCTTGAGGAAATCCTCGGCGGAGACGCTGAAGATTCCGTGCTCGACACTCACCCGGCTGTTTCCGGCCCGGGAATCCTCCTGACCCAATACGCCGCGCTCCTCGACCTCGTTGACGCAGGATTCGATCTGACGCGCCACCAGCCCACCGCGCTGCTCGGGCATTCCCAAGGGATCCTCGGGGCACGCATCGCATCGGCGTTCGCTCGCGCAGACCACGAAGAAATCCACAGGACAGTCGCCTTAGCAATGCTCATCGGCTGCGCAGCCACGCACCACACTCACCGTCAATCCGCTCGGCCCAATGCGGCAATGACCCCCATGCTTTCCGTCTCAGGAGTTCCGGCGACGCTCATCACGCAAACGGGTGCGACAATCGCCGTGAACAACGGTCCCGATGGGGTGGTCATCTCAGGTCGTCCTCGTCAATTGGAAGACGTCCGGCAGGCGATCGAAAAGGCAGTTGCCGAACACAACCAACGAATCGACGCACGCGAGGTGGGCGGCAGTATCTACGAACCGGTATTCACGCCACTGAAAGTGGAAGCCCCCTTCCATTCCTCCCTCCTTGATGAGGCGGTGGACGAGGTCGACGCGTGGGTTGAAACTCTGAACTCTCACGGACGAGGCTTCGATGCAGCTACAGCGCACACCATCGCCGCATCAATCCTCAGGGACAGCAACGACTGGCCCCAGGAGATCGCCACCGCACGCGCACAGGGCGTGACGTGGTTCGTTGACCTGGGCCCCACATCTGTTGCTGGAAACCTCACGGCCCCTCTCATTGAGGGAACCGGATGCGGGGTTGTTGACGCATCAACTCGGGCGGCCCGCACGCGGCTTGACCTGCCCGGATTGGAACTACCAACACCCGTTGACTGGCGATCCTACGCACCGACGCTCACTCGCCTCCCCAGCGGTCGGGTTGTCGTTGAGACGGCATTTACTCGACTGACCGGAAAATCCCCCATCATTCTGCCCGGAATGACACCGACCACGGTGTGGCCTGAGATCGTTGCCGCCGCTGCCAACGGTGGTCACTGGGCGGAAATGGCCGGGGGAGGGCAGTACTCCGAGGACGTGTTTAACGACAACCGTCAGAGCCTTCAGCGCCTCCTCACCCCGGGGCACACCGCCGGATTCAACACGATGTTCTTCGACCGATTCATGTGGAACCTACAGTTCGGCGTGAGCAAGATCGTACCGAAAGCCCGCAAAGCCGGCGCCCCCATTACCTCGGTGACGATTGCCGCCGGAATCCCTGAAATTGACGAGGCCGGTGATCTCCTGAGGGAGCTTCGCACTGACGGATTCACTCACGTGTGCTTTAAGCCCGGGACCGTTGACCAGATCAGGCAGGTTCTGGCGATCGCTCAGGCGAACCCTGAGTATTCCCTCATCCTTCAGGTTGAGGACGGACATTCGGGGGGACACCATTCCTGGGAGGACCTCGATGACCTCCTTGTGGCAACGTACGCTGAGATCCGCAGGACACCGAATGTTGTTCTTGCCGTTGGCGGTGGAATTGGGACACCCGAGGTTGCGGCCAGCTACGTGACAGGCCGCTGGGCCTTGGCTTACGGTGATGTGCTCATGCCAGTTGATGCGGTCCTCGTCGGAACGGCCTCAATGGCGACCCTCGAGGCCCGAACATCACCGCAGGTGAAGCAACTTCTTGTGGACACGCCGGGAGTCGGGGGAGACGGCTGGGTGGGCCGTGGAACCAGTGCGGGGGGAATGACCTCCGGACTATCTCACCTGAGTGCCGACATGCATGAGATCGACAATTCCTCCGCCCGCGCCTCACGCCTCATCCATTCCATGAAAGGGGATGCACAGCGCATCGCCGATCACCGAGACGACATCATTGACGCTCTCAACGCAACTGCGAAACCCTACTTCGGTGACCTCGACACGATGACCTATGCACAGTGGGCAACGAGGCTCGTTGATCTGACGTATCCGTGGGCTGACTGGACGTGGAAGGACCGCGTCCTCGACGTATTCCACCGTATTGAGGGGCGTCTAAATCCCACGGATCACGGGACAATTGACACGCTATTTGCCGACATGGATGCCATTGATGATGCCCCACGGGCTCTGAAGAAACTCCTGGCCGCATACCCTCAGGCCGCCGACACACTCGTTGCTCCTTCAGATGCCGCGTGGTTTCCCGGTCTGTGCCGAAAACACCACAAACCCATGCCTTTCGTTCCCGTCCTCGATTCCGAACTGGCGAAATGGTGGGGAACAGACACTCTCTGGCAGTCTCACGATGAGCGCTTTGACGCCGATCAAGTACGGATCATTCCCGGTCCTCGGTCCGTGGGTGGGATAGACCGTATCGACGAGCCGATTGATCACCTTTTCAGGCGTTTCGAGGACGAGGTTGTCCGCTGCCTTGACGAACAGGGCGAGGAAGCAACCCCGGTCTTCGCCCGGCTTGCAGGTGCTCGAAGCGCCGCTGACTACCTCCATGCTGTGCCCTCAATTGAATGGGCTGGAAATATCGTGGATAACCCCGCTCATGTCATGCCTGAGTCAGTGTCCATCGAGGAGAATCCCGATGGGTGGGCGCTGCGGATCCATTGCGCAACAGCGTGGGACCGCAATGATCTCGCTGAGGGTGATTCACAGCGCCCCCACGCGGTCCGTGACATCGTCATCCCCATCGTCCTTGATGCCGCAGAAACCGGTGGCGTCCCCGTCGTTGACATGACGCGCCTGTCATCGTCGGCTTACGACCTGCTTGCCGGAGCCGCAGGTGTGGGCACAACAACGGTCAATGGCGACACCATTTCCCGCATGCCCCAGATCATTCCCGACGATGGATTTGGAACGGTTGTTTCGCACTTCACGCTGTCACCTGAACTGGGGTCAGCTCACGCCCAGGTCACGGGCGCGGTACTTAATGCAACGCTCGCTCCCGCTGTTCCCGACGCCCTCGTTGGCCCGTGCTGGCCCGCGATTTACGCGGCGCTTGGCAGCGCAATCAAAGATGACGTCCCCGTCATTGAAGGACTCGTGAACGCCGTCCACCTTGACCACACCGTCATCGTCTCCCCGGCCTTTGAGCGCCGCTGGCCTATCGGCCACACAGTGCAGGTTGAGGCACGTTGCGCACGCTTGGAAGAATCATCTGCCGGACGCGTTGTCCGTGTTGAGATCACCCTTGGTGTTGATGGGCAGCGTTTCGCTGACCTCGTTGAACGCTTCGCCATTCGAGGCCGCGTGACCTCCACGCAGCCACCCTCACCGGCTCCGACCCTGGAACTCCACACTGACACTCGCCCGGATTCACCGACGATCGAGGACACACCGCGTTCATTCATCCGCTCAGTCACCGTTCACGCGCCGCGTGACATGACAGCTTTTGCCCATGTGTCAGGTGACTTCAACCCCATCCACACCTCAGCTGCCGCTGCGCGCCTGTCTGGACTTCACGCCCCGCTGGTTCATGGGATGTGGCTGTCAGCCGTTGTCCAACACGTCATCGAAGCCGAAGACACCTCCACACTCACGGGCCCATCCCGACCAGCGGTTATTCGCTCAATCACCACACCGCCCATGCACATCGCCCGATGGTCATACCGCATGCACGGCATGGTGAATCTCGGCGACGACGTCGACATCGACATTTCCCGCGTCGGCCACCTCGGCGACACGCCGGTCATCGAAGCAACATGCCGCGTGAACGGGGATGTCGTGTCAATCGGCAGGGCCGTCCTCGTTAAGCCCCGATACGCCTACGTCTACCCCGGACAGGGAATCCAACACGCCGGAATGGGAATGAACACTCCCAGCGCAACGGTTCGTGAGGTCTGGAAACGCGCTGACGCTCACACACGGCGCGCACTCGGATTCTCCATTGAAACGGTCGTGCGTGACAACCCGAAAGAACTGACGATCGGGGAGGAAACATTCCGCCACCCCGATGGAGTCCTCAACCTCACGCAATTCACCCAAGTGGCTCTGGCAACGGTTGCGTACGCACAAACACAAGAGCTTCGTGCCCGCGGAGTTTTTGCCGAAGACGCGGTGTACGCCGGGCATTCTCTGGGTGAGTACAACGCGCTCGCGGCCTGTGCCCAGATTTTCCCCTTCGAGAAGGTCCTTGAAATTGTGTTCCAACGCGGAACGGCAATGCATCACCTCGTGGAGCGTGACGCTCAGGGCCGGTCAAACTATGGGCTCGGAGCCTTGCGTCCCGATCAATTGGGCCTGGGCGAGGACGACGTTGAATCCTACGTCAGCGGCATCGCAGAACGCTCCGGTGAATTCCTTCAGATCGTCAACTACAACCTCGCGGGACGCCAATATGCGATCGCGGGCACGATCGCGGGACTTGAGGAGCTAGCCGAGGATGCTCTCAGGCGTTCACGCGAGCGCGGCGGTAAACGTCCATTCATTCTCATCCCCGGAATCGACGTGCCCTTCCATTCGTCGAAGCTGCGAGGCGGGGTTGCACAATTCAGGGAGAAGCTGGAAGAACTGATCGACCCCGATGTTGATGTGACACCGCTCGTGGGTCGCTACATTCCTAACCTCGTCGCCCGACCTTTCGAGGTGAGCGAAGACTTCGCGCGTGCAATCACCTCGGTTGTTCCCTCAGAGGCCATCGCGTCAATTCTTGCTGACGGATGGACGAATTCGCGTGCGAACGGTCGTGTTCTCCTCATTGAACTTCTCGCATGGCAGTTCGCATCGCCGGTTCGCTGGATCGAGACACAGGATCTTCTCTTCACCCCGGAATCCCACGGTGGGTTGGGTGTTGAGCGCCTCGTTGAGGTTGGGTTGGCGTCCTCGCCAACATTGGCGAACCTTGCCTCACGGACGCTGATGCTTCCTCGCCACAGCGGCCTCGTTGTTGACATCCTCAACGTTGAACGAGACGAGCCCAGGGTTCTTTTCGCGGATCGGGTTGACGCTCCACAAGTTGCCGATGATTCTCCCGCCGGAGAGGCAATGAACGAGGACGAGCACGCACCTTCCACACAAGCTCTCCCGCCTGCCACTAGCGCACCGGATCCTCGGGCCGGTGGTCAGGGAACGTCAGCGGATGCGTCCCAGGCAGGGGGAGAAGCTCTACTCCCTTCCGTTTCATCTGCCAGTGGCAGGTCCGTGGAAGACATTCGCCTCAGTGCCTCCGAAGCGATCATCGCGCTCATTGCGTATTCAACTAAGGTGACCCGAGAACAGATCAGTGAAGATGACACCATTGAGTCGCTGACGAACGGAGTGTCATCGAAACGCAATCAGCTGCTCATGGACATGGCTGCCGAACTTGGTGTGCCCACGATCGAGGGCGCAGCGGACGCAGCGATCGCTCAGCTGCTCCCAGCTGTTGACACGCAGTGCGGGTCCTACGAGGCCTACGGCCCGGTCCTGACGGAAGCTGTGAACTCTCGGGTGAGGAAGCTCCTGGGCTCCGTTGGGGTGACGCTCACGGATATTCGCCATCATGTCACTGAGACTTGGGCACTGGGGCAGGGATGGGCAGATGCGGTTGGTCTGGAAATCCTCCTGGGATCCCGCGACGCGGATTCGGTTCGCGGGGGGACTCTGGCTTCCCTTCCCGTTGATGTTGCGTCTCGTGCTGCGGCTTTTGACCTTGTTGATGCGGCGATTCGCGCCGTTGGTGCGCGCCTAGGCATTGACGTTGCACCTGCAAATGCAGATGGAGCGGCATCCGGCGGTGTCGTGGACTCTGCGGCACTCAATGCCCTCACTCAGCGAGTCCTTGGCGAGGACGGTGTTCTCGCCTCTCAGGCCCGCTCCCTCTTGGACGCACTGGGAGTGGAGTATCGCCCAGCGACGGCCACGCCCTCAAATGATCACTCCGCTTTGGCGGCTGCGGTTGATGCCGAACTGGGGGACAACTGGGTGAAATCCGTGGAGCCGGTGTTTTCCGCTGAAAAAGCTGTGCTCCTTGACGACAAGTGGGCGTTGGTGCGAGAAGACCTTGCCCGCGTTGCCTCAGGTCAGCTGTCACCATCAGATATCGAGGTCACCCTCGTGAGGTCGGGGTACAGCGGTGAATCACTGCGTGACCTCGCACAGTGGTACGCAACGAAACACCCTCAGTTGCGCGACTTCTTCGATTCGGTTGCGCGCGAGGCCATGATGGAGCCGATCGATGAGTTCGCAGGAGACGTCGCCCTCGTCACGGGTGCTGCTCCGCGGTCGATCGCCGCTGCGGTTGTTGCCCGGCTCCTTGAAGGCGGGGCACAGGTCATCGTCACCGCCTCATCGGTCAGCAATTCGCGACTGGCATTCATCAAAGACCTCTATCGTCGCCACGCATCCACGAATGCGTCACTGTGGCTTGTGCCAGCGAACATGGCCAGCCTGCGTGACATTGACGCCCTCGTGACGTGGATTGCGTCGGAGCAGTCGGTGACGACCGGGGCAACGACACGAGTAGTCAAAGAAGCTCAGCGTCCAACGCTGTTCTTCCCCTTTGCTGCACCCCCGGTCATCGGACGAATGGGTGAAGACCCGCACTCGGCAATGCGTCAGGAACGCCTCCTCCTGTGGAGCGTTGAACACACGATTCATCGCCTGGCCGAACTCGACACCTCATCGGATATTGCTCATCGGCTTCACGTTGTTCTCCCCGGGTCACCCAACCGCGGGATCTTCGGTGGTGATGGTGCCTACGCGGAAGCAAAAGCATCATTCGACACGATCGTGACGAAATGGGGTGTGGAGAGCGGCTGGCCCAGCGCTGTCACTCTCGCACATCCTCGTATCGGATGGGTCAAGGGGACATCCCTCATGGGTGGCAACGACGTCCTCGTCCCAGCGGCCCAGCGAGCCGGAATCCACGTGTACACAACGGAGGAAATCGCAGACGAACTCGTTGGCCTCGCCTCACGTAGCTCCCGGGAGGAGGCACAACGTCACCCGCTTGACGTTGACCTCACGGGCGGACTCGGCGCAGGCACGATCGATCTTGCGCGCCTGGCCGCGGATGCGCGTTCACAGGGAATGGGGACCGAGGACGAGGCCGATGATCACCTGCCCCAGCGCGCCCAGATTCGAGCACTCCCATCGCTGATCAACCCGCACCTGCCTAAACCATTGAACTGGGGGACTGTGTCAACACCCCTGGAAGATCAGGTTGTCATCGTCGGTGCCGGCGAAGTGTCGGCATGGGGATCTGGGCGTACTCGCCACGAAGCGGAATACTTCGATGACCAGGACAGGGACGCATCTACCGCAGATGTTGAACTCACCGCAGCCGGGGTCTGTGAACTGGCATGGATGATGGGACTTATTCATTGGTCCGACACACCATCTCCGAGCTGGTATGACTCCGAGGACCACGAAGTTGCCGAAGAGGAGATTTTCTCCAGGTTCCACGATCAAGTGGTGGCCCGATCAGGAATCCGCCGACTCAGCGACGACGGGTCACTTGTTGACGGCGGCTCCATTGACGTCGCGGCAGTGTACCTTCCCTCAGATCAGGAATTTGTTGTTGACTCCCATGAAGAGGCAACTGCTTACCTCGAGGCAGACCCCACGCATACACGCGTGTGGCAGGATCCAACCACCGGCCAGTGGACAGTCCGCAAGGCAGCGGGATCAATCGTGCATGTTCCCCGCAAAGCAACGCTCAGTCGCAGCGTCGGCGGCCAAATTCCCGATGATTTTGACCCCGCCCACTGGGGAATTCCCGCATCGATGACTGACGCACTTGATCGAATCGCCGTGTGGAATCTGGTCACCGCCGTCGACGCGTTCATTTCCTCCGGTTTCACGCCCACCGAGCTCCTTCAGGCGGTTCACCCATCACAGGTGTCGTCGACACAGGGAACAGGCATCGGCGGCATGGAGTCGTTGCGCAAAGTGTTCCTTGATCGTTTCCTCGGAGAAGATCGTCCCCAGGACATTCTTCAGGAAGCACTGCCCAACGTTGTTGCCGCGCACACGATGCAGGCATACATCGGCGGCTACGGTCAGATGATTCACCCGGTAGGGGCGTGCGCAACCGCCGCAGTGTCCATTGAAGAAGGGGTTGACAAGATCCTCCTGGGGAAATCAGATTTCGTTGTGGCCGGCGGTATTGACGACATCACCGTGGAATCGCTCACGGGATTCGGCGACATGAACGCCACCGCCGAGTCAGCCACACTGGAAGAACGGGGAATTAGTCCACGCCACTTCTCCCGCGCCGGTGATCGACGCCGAGCAGGATTCCTTGAAGCCGAGGGCGGAGGAACAATCCTCCTGACACGCGGGTCAATTGCCGCTGACCTCGGACTACCGGTCCTCGGAGTCGTTGCCTACGCGCGTTCCTTTGCCGACGGTGCGCACACGTCGATTCCCGCTCCGGGTCTGGGGGCGCTCGCGGCTGGCCGAGGCGGGGTTTCGTCTCAGCTGTCACGTGCCCTTGAAGGACTTGGCTTGGGTGCGGACGATATTGCGGTCGTCTCAAAGCATGACACTTCAACATTGGCGAATGACCCGAACGAGGCCGAACTCCATGTCCGTCTCTCTCATGCGTTGGGACGATCAGAGGGGAATCCGCTTCACGTCATCAGCCAGAAGACCGTGACCGGTCATGCCAAGGGCGGGGCCGCGGTATTCCAGTGCGCCGGGTTGCTTGAGGTATTCCGCGACCAACGTATCCCGGGGAATAGGAGCCTGGATTGCTTGGATCCGGTGATGCGGTCATGGGATCGTCTCCTGTGGTTGCGTCGACCTCTTGATACGTCCACGGATCCTGTGCGCGCCGGAATCCTCACGTCGCTCGGTTTCGGGCATGTGTCAGCCGTTGTTGTGCTCGCTCATCCGGGGGCATTTGAGCAGGCCCTCCGCCAGGAACGTTCTGAGCAGGCCTGGCATTCGTGGAGAAAAGACGCTGAACGCAGGCTTCGCGCTGGGCGTGCACGACTGGAGAAAGCAATGATCGGTCATGCCTCGCTCTTTGAGCCGATTGACGGACGCCGACTTCCCGCTGAGGGAACTCATGAGATCGAAGTAGAGATGCTCCTCAATGACTCAGCGAGACTGGGCGACAATGGGTCGTACTGATCAGCTATCCGGTGGAGGGCGCGTGCCCTCCACCTGCCCAGTGATCCACGGTGTTGGCGTTGACCTCGTGTATATCCCTCAGTTTGCTGGGCAGCTCACTGAGTCTGGATCGGTGTTTTCCCATGTCTTTACGGGACGCGAATGGGAGTACGCAATGGGCCTGACCAACGATCAGCACCGAAGAATGGCCTCGCTTGCTGCACGGTGGGCAGCAAAGGAAGCCGCGATCAAGGCGTGGTCTGCGCTGCTCATTGGTCAGGACCCCATGATCGAGCCAGATCAACTGAACTGGTCGCATATCGAGGTGATCCACGACCGGTGGAAGCGTCCCGTGTATCGCTTCCACGGGAGTGTTGCGTCCGCTCTGCGAATGCTTGAAGAGGACGTAGGAGGCGCACTCCATTGGTCACTGTCACTCTCGCACGACGGTGACTATGCGATCGCTTCAACTCAGGTCCTCATCTACTCGTGAGCAGACGAGGGCGTACCAGCCACTGTGGAGGGACCGGCTCGCGCGGCGAAGCAGCATCATCGCTGGAATGCGGTCCATCCCCATCAACGTGTTCTTCATACATCACAACGAAAGGTGTTCTCATGTCCATGTCCTCTCCTTCATCTACCGGAAGCACAATTCATGCCTTGCCTGCCCATTCGGCTGGCACCGCAGTTCTTGCCGATGCGATCTTTGGTGTTCGATCAACGCTGAAAGACATCGCGCTTGTTATTGGTGGCGCGGCATTCGTTGGGCTTCTCGCTCAGGTCAGTATTCCGATGTGGCCGGTGTCCATCACAGGTCAGACGCTTGGGGTCATGGTTGCCGGGGCGGTGCTGGGGTCGCGTCGGGCAGTGTTCGCGATGCTCACTTACGCGGTCGGTGGTCTCTTAGGAATCCCGTGGTTTGCCGACATGGGTGGAGGCCTGGCATACGCTCTTAAACCGTCGTTCGGTTTCATTATTGGGTTCATTGCTGCGGCGTGGGTTGTTGGTTGGCTTAGTGAGCGACGCTGGGATCGTCGCCCGTTGGCTGCATTGGGGGCCTTCGCTGTGGCGTCACTGATTCCCTTTATCGTCGGGATCCCGTGGATGTGGGTCACCCTTCACGCCTTCTTCGGGCAGACTCTGGGCTTCTGGGCAACCTTGAATGCAGGACTCATCCCGTTCATCCCAGGTGGAATCATCAAATGGATTCTTTCCGCGGCGATTGTCGGTGGGACGTGGAAACTGATCGGGCGTCCTGCCGGACCTCAAGAAAATTAGGGGTGTCGGACTCTTGACTTTTGTTTCAGTGAGTGATTACTGTGGATCCATAGCGTTGAGCATAGCTCCGCAGCGTCTTCTACACCTTCGTTGATGCGAAGGTCTCGTGTTTCCACAATCTCTCTGAAAAACGACGATGGTGAGGAGTTCTCCCATGAGCATCAGTATGTTGAGGTATCAGCAATGAACTGGCTCCGTGTGTGCGCTGCTCTCGTGGCATTTCACCTGGTCGCGGCATTGATTTCCCGGCTGAAGCCGTATAGGACAATTCGATTGAGCGAGAATCATTACTTTGTTGTGCTCAGTCCCTCTTTGCCGGAGGTATTTCTGTTTGCGCTGCCGTTTCTTGTGTGCTCGGTGATTGCACTTGGTGTCTTTTATCGGACGAAATCGGTTCCCGTCCTGGTATTGAGCTACCTGCTGGCTATTCCTGGAATCGGATGCACCAGTTATCTGGGGCTTTTTCTTCTCCTCGTCAGCGGCATGATCATGCTCATCGGAGTATGCAGAATCGTCCTCGCGAAAAAGACAACGGCCTAGCGGCCTGAATTTCAGGCTACCGGTCGTCAGCTGTGCCTGTTGTGTCTGCTGACCGCGGGCTTTGATGTGGACGGCGAATACACAGTGGTCCGTGGCGGTGACTTCACCGCCACGGACCACTGGTGTTCAATGAGCTCCTGCGTGAGGGATGACGTCGGGAGATACACCGGCGTCATCAGCCTCTTCGCTGTCTCAGATATCCGCTTTCTGCACCATCAGCTGACGCTCACACACCGCGATGCGTTCACGAATGATTCGGATCGTTCCGGTGGAGGCATGGGTGTGCGACGCCAACCAATCACGGCCAGCCTGAGCCACTGACAGGTCGGCAACGTAGCCATCCAATGCCGAGGGGAAGAGAAGGATCGTCAGATCCTCAGCGGTGTGGAAGGTGTGCTCTGACCAGATCGAATCAATGGCATCGAAGTACCTGGAAACGTACTCAACGTATGCTTCCGGCGTCGTGTGGGCCTGAGCCCAGAACCCGGAAATCATTGACCACCGCGTGTCATTGGGAATCGACTGATCGTGAAGCACGGCCTCGAAAACTGATGCCTTGACCTGTGGATCGGCAACGGCTGCACGCGCCGCAGCAGCATATTGCCGGCCGGTCATCGTATCGTCGTCAGCGAGCATCGCGACGATGTCGTCTTCACCCGCATAGCCACCGCGCACAAGTGCGATGAGCAGATTCCACTTGATGTCAACATTGAGGTCAAGGCCATCGAGGGGTTCATCACCTGAGTACAGCTTACGCAACCACTCGAAGTCCTCGGCCGTTGTCGCATTGCGAGCGGCGGCGCGAACAAGCATTGTCTGCACGTCGGAACCTGACGACGCTGTGCGCGCCAGCAGCCCCAAGCGGCGTCCAACGAACTCCCGGGTTTTCCCCCGGGCCTGAGGTGCGATGAACGTGCGGACAGTCTCGTCGATATGGTTGAGGGTCAGTTGAAGGAGCTGAGCATTATCCTCAACGGGAATCGACGCCAGAGCAAGATTCAGGTAGGAACGTGCGGGCATCTCACCGTCACGCGTCATATCCCAGGCGGAGGCCATGATGACACCGCGAAGCACCGAATCGCTGATCGCCGCAATATGTTCGGTGGCAAAGTCCACGGACGCAGGATCCAAACGGATCTTCGCATAGGCCAAGTCGCCGTCATTAATGACAATGAGATCGGGGCGTGCGAGGCCAGCGGCCGCGGGGACATCCGTGGATGCGCCATCAACGTCAAGTTCTTCGCGGAAGTCCTGGACCAGCGCTCCGTCCTCGTTCACTGAATAGCCGGCGACGGCAAGACGATGCGGACGCAGGGACGCTCCCTCGGTGAACACTTCCTGGATCACACTCAAACGGGAAAGAGTTCCGTCCTCGTTCACGTCAATTTCCGGACGAAGAAGGGTGACGCCGGCTTCCTCGAGCCACACTTTCGACCAGTGTGACAGGTTGCGACCCGAAGCGGCTTCAAGCTCGCCGAGCAGGTCAGCGAGGGTTGCGTTCGCGTATGAATGCGTCGTCAGGTATTCGTGCAACCCGGTGAAGAATGCGTCACGGCCAACGTAGGTGACGAGCTGACGCAGAACCGAGGCTCCCTTGGCATAGGTGATGCCATCAAAGTTCACCTCAACATCGGCAAGGTCGCGGATCTCAGCTTTAATTGGGTGCGTTGTTGGGAGCTGATCCTGTTTGAGGCCCCAGTCCTTGCGGAGCATGAAGCCCGTCCACCCCTGGGTGTAGCGAGTGGCTTCAGCCAGGGCGAGGTGGCTCATGAACTCAGCGAATGACTCGTTGAGCCACAGATCATTCCACCACTTCATTGTCACGAGGTCACCGAACCACATGTGAGCCAGTTCGTGGAGGATCGTATTCGCCCGGTTTTCCAACTGATTCTCAGTGGGACGCGTGCGGAACACGTACTGATCGCGGAAAGTCACAAGACCGGCGTTTTCCATAGCACCGGCGTTGTATTCGGGGACGAAGACCTGATCGTACTTCGTGAACGGGTAGGCGATCCCGTACTGCCCCTCGAAGAACTCAAAGCCCTGGCGGGTGATCTCAAGGATGTGATCGGAGTCGAGGTGTTCAACCAGGGAAGCGCGGCAGTACACGCCCAGCGGAATCTCGCGACCATCGCAGGACGTCAGCGATGACGTCACTCCTTCGTAGGGTCCCGCAACAAAGGCCGTAATGTACGTTGACATGCGTTCGGTGCGGTCAAAGCGATAGATCCAGCGTTCAACCCCGTCCTCGCCAATAACAATTTCCGGCGTGGGAGTGGGGGCGTTGGAGAAGACCTTCCATCCGGCCGGAGCGGTGACAGTCACCTGGAAATCGGCTTTGAGGTCAGGCTGCTCGAAAGTTGTGTAGACGCGGCGTGCGTCAGGCACCTCGAACTGTGAGTAGCAGTAGTCCTTGCCGTCCGCCGGGTCCGTGAAACGATGAAGTCCCTCACCGGTGTGCATGTACTGGCAGTCCGCGTCGACCTCGAGGACGTTGTGCGACTGTAGTCCTTCAAGGGGGATGCGGTGGTCCTGGTGGATCACCGGAGAAAGGTCCGTGCCGTTGAGCCGGATGCTGTGGACGTTCTGTGATACGAGGTCGGCAAAGGTTGCCTCTCCCTCAACCGCGTCGAATTCGATGCGGGTCCGTGAATTGAAGTCCGTGTTTCCGCGAGTCAGATCCAGCTCGATTGTGTAATGACTGACGGAGGTGATGGCTTCAGCACGCGCGACTGCTTCGTCACGGGTGAGATTCAGGCCTGGCATGAGACCCCTTTCGCTGTGATGAGATGTGTTGTGATTTTCGCACGTTGTCCCTCGTGGTGCACACATTACCCGGCGGTGCGTGCGGCGTGTTACCAGATGGAGACGCGTTTGAGGGGGTCCAACCACATTCCATCGCCCTCGTGCACGTCGAAGGTTCTCACGAATGCGTCGAGGTTACGCAGCACCTGATTGCACCTGAATTCCGCGGGGGAGTGGGGGTCAATAGCGAGCATCTGACGCGCGAATTGGGGGCGTGATGCTGTTTTCCACGCGCGAGCCCATGCGTAGAAGAACCGCTCAGCCCCTGAGAGTCCGTCAATAATAGGAGCTGTCTCCACAGTGAGTCCCTGCTCAGCGAGGGTTGCCTCCCATGCTTTCCATGCGATCGAGAGGCCACCGAGGTCACCGATGTTCTCTCCGATCGTCAAAGCTCCGTTGACGTGGGGGAGCTCGTCCTCGTCCCCTGAATTGTCCTGTTGTGAGGTCTGGGACTGTTGTGCAAGGTCAGCGGGGACCAGTGCGTCATATTGCTTGACGAGGACGGACGTGCGGCTTTCGAAGCGAGCGCGATCTTCGGGTGTCCACCAGTTCTCCAGGTTTCCTTGCGCATCGAAGCGTGATCCCTGGTCGTCGAAGCCGTGCCCGATTTCATGACCGATAACCGCGCCGATCGCTCCGAAGTTCACGGCGTCGTCGGCCTGAGCATCAAAGAACGGGGGTTGAAGAATGGCCGCGGGGAAGACGATCTCATTCATCGGTGGGTTGTAGTAGGCGTTGACCGTCTGGGGAGTCATGAACCATTCGTCGCGGTCCACGGGGCGGTCAAGTTTCGCCCACTCGTATTCGGTGTCGAAAGCGATGGCGTGTCGGATGTTGTCAACCAGCGTGTGATCGGCGGACAGATTGAGGCCGGACATGTCACGCCATTTGACGGGGTAACCGATCTTTGGGTTAAAGGTTGAGAGCTTGTCGAGCGCACGTTCCTTCGTTTCATCGCTCATCCAGTCAAGCGAACGGATCGACTGTTCGTATGCTGCCAGCAGTGCAGCAACCAGCTGGTCCATGCGTTCTTTTGACGAGGGCGGAAAATGTTTGGCAACCCACGCGCGGCCCAGGGACTCACCGAGGAATCCTTCGACCAATCCGAGGGCGCGCTTCCATCGGGGGCGAAGTTCCTGGGTTCCCGAGAGGATGCGACCGTGGAAGTTGAAACGCGTATCAACAAAGTCATTCGATAGGAGCGAGGCTCGTGCGTCAATGAGTGAGCAGGCGAGCCACAATTTGAGGTCTTCGAGGTCAGCGTCTTCCCAGGCTGCACTTGCTTTCTCAACGAATTCGGGCTGGTCGATGTTGAGGAGAAGATCGGGGTCACTTGGCAATCCCAACTGGGGTGCCCATTCATCCCAGGCGAATCCGGGGTAGGTTTCGGCAAGTTTTCCACGCAGGATCGGGTTGTCGGACAGAAGCGGGTCGCGGTTGGTCACGGAGTCGCGATGGAAAGACGCGAAGGTTGTTTCCACGGCCATGACCCGCTGCGCAGCATCTTTCGCTGTGTCGGGCTCGACGTATTGAGCGAGTTCCAGAAGTGTCGCGCAGTAGTCGACGTAGGCGTCGCGGATGTCGGCGTACTGATCTTCACGGTAATAGGACTCATCGGGAAGACCGATGCCGCTTTGGACGATTGATGTCATGTAGGCGGTGGAGTCGTGGGCATTGGTGCCAACATAGACGCCGAAGAGTGAGCCAATTCCCTCGCGGGCGAGACGCCCAGCCAGTCGTGCGAGCTCCGTTTTATTTGTCACGGATGTGATTGCGTCAAGGTCGGCGTGAATGGGAGTGGCTCCGGCCTCGTTAATTGCCTCCTCATCCATGAACTGTGAGTAGAGGATCGCAATTTTTTCGGCATCCGGGTCGTCAAGTGTGCCCGCGAGCGCTGCTTCGGCCAGTTCTCGTCCTCGTTCCTCCGAGAGGTCACGCAGCGCGTGGAAGGCTCCGTCAACGGGGCGATCTGCGGGAATTTCGTGCGTAGCCAGCCATCGTCCGTTGACGAAGCGGTAGAAGTCATCCTGGGGGCGGATCGAGTCGTCAACGTTTGCGGTGTCGAGGACGCGGGCGCGAAGAGTATCAGTCATGTGTGCCAGCCTAGGGTGTTGGACGTGGCATGGGGACGAGGACGTGCCGGCTTCAACGCTTGGTGAGCATTGGCACCTGTGATGGGCGTCGATCTCTGAGATGTTTGCTGATCGGCACGAGGCACGGGAATTAGACAAAACGAACGGGTGCTAATTCGCTCATCAATGGTGATTTCGCGGCGCTATTCTGCGAATTTTACGTCAGAAGCATCGATGTGTGCACATATGTGCAGATGGCGTGGTGCATTCGGTCATCAGGGGTCTTCCGGGGCACTATAAGTGCAGGCAATGGGGCCATGAAAGGCCGATCAACGTGGATACGGAGGCGATGCGACGGTGAGAACCATACAAACAGACGTCGTGGTCATTGGAGGTGGATCAACCGGCGCGGGTGTTGTACGCGATGTTGCGATGCGCGGATTCAAGACGGTCCTCGTTGATCGCGCAGACATTGCGCAGGGAACGTCGGGCCGGTTCCACGGACTGCTTCACTCCGGTGGTCGCTACATTGCATCCGACCCGGAGTCAGCAACCGAATGCGCTGAAGAAAACACCATCGTTAAAAAAATTAACGCCAACGCCGTTGAAGATACCGGCGGGCTTTTCGTGGTCACTGCTCAAGACGACGAAGAATACGCCGACCAGTTCCTTGCGCGCGCGGCCGCCGCGAAAGTTCCTGCTCAGGAAATCTCCATCGCCGAAGCCCTCAAGCGTGAACCGCGCCTCGATCCTCGTATCAAGCGCGCCTTCGAGGTGCTCGATGGCTCCGTTGACGGTTGGCAGATGACCTGGGGGGCAATTCGCTCCGCCGAAGCATACGGAGCGCAGGTCTTGACCTACCATCGTGTCACCCAGATTGAGCACAGTGACAACCAGGTAACAGCGGTCATCGTCCACGATCTGCGCGGCGGCGAAGATCTGCGCATCGAATGTCAGTTTGTCCTCAATTGCGGCGGTCCCTGGGCCGGTCAAATCGCTGCGATGGCCGGATGCCACGGCGTTGACGTTGTCCCGGGCGCTGGAATCATGATTGCAATGAACTACCGCCTGTCGCACACGGTGCTCAACCGCTGCATCTGGCCGGCTGACGGCGACATCCTCGTTCCCGACCACCCCGTGTGCATCATCGGTACGACCGACCTCAAAGCGGAGGATCCCGACAAGCTCTCCATCCCCGCCGATCAGGTACAGCAGATGCTTGACGCCGGTGAAGCAATGGTTCCCGGGTTCCGCAAGGCTCGCGCCCTCCACGCATGGGCCGGGGCGCGTCCTCTCATTAAAGATTCCCGCGTTGATGCCGCTGATACGCGCCACATGGCCCGCGGGATGACGGTGGTTGATCACCATTCCCGTGACGGAGTCAAGGGCTTGCTGTCCATCGCGGGCGGCAAATTGACAACGTACCGTCTGATGGCTGAACGCATCGTGGACATCATGTGCGATGAAATGGGAGACAAACGCGAGTGCCGTACCGCGCAGGAAGCTGTTCCTGCTGCTGAAGACCGCAAGCTCTACACGATTGGTCACCGCCTCGATGACCTTGAGAAACACAACGAATCTCCCAGTCATGACCAGGTGATCTGCGAGTGTGAACTAGTCACCCGCACGATGCTTGAAAAAACAATGGACGCGCTGCCCAATAGTCAGCTCGACGACGTCCGCCGCCAGGTTCGCCTGGGCATGGGCCCGTGTCAGGGAGGTTTCTGCTCCCAACGCGCCACCGGCATTGCACACGAACGCGGCTCCATCGATTCGGAAAAGGCTAACGGCCTGCTCAAACTGTTCCTCAAGAACCGGTGGATCGGACTGTGGCCGATCCTCTACGGGAAGCAAGCGCGCCAAGCCGCCCTCGACAACTGGGTCCACGAAGGCACACTCGACGTTGAACACCTTCCCGTTCCAGAAAAGGAGATCCTCTGATGAGAGACGCAGTAGTCATTGGAGCGGGTCTTGCAGGCCTTGCTGCGGGCCTGCGCCTCGCGCGCGGCGGTGCACGAGTGACGATCGTGACGAAAGGTATCGGTGGCCTGCAACTGGGGCAGGGGACCGTCGACGTCCTCGGCTATTCCTCCGACCGGCGTATCGACGCGCCCCTGGACGCACTGAAGGAACACGTTGCCTCACGTCCCACACACCCGTACGCACATTTTGACGCCGAGGATGTGGCATCCAGCGTCGAATGGCTTAAAGACGTCGTTGGCACCGACCTTCTCGTTGGTGACGCCCACGCGAACGTCACGCTCCCCACCGCTGTGGGTGCGCTGCGTCCAACAAGTCTGTACCAACCCTCAATGTCAGCTGGGATTCCTGACGCCTCGAAGAAATACGTGATCATCGGTCTTGACCGACTCAAAGATTTCTACCCGGCACTCGTCGCTGAGAATCTCACGCGTCAGGGAATGACCGCACGTTCAGCGAGCCTCGACTTTGAGATCCGCGCCGGTGAAGTGGACACCAGTCCAACAAATCACGCGCGCGCCCTCGACAATGAGCAGACCCGCGGGCGACTCGCCGAGGCACTCAAGCCCCTCATTGGCGAGGACGAGGTCGTTGGACTCCCAGGCGTGCTTGGTCTCAATGACCTCACCGCATGGAAAGACCTCCAGGAAAGGATCGGGCACCCGATCTTCGAGATCCCACTGCAACCGCCATCGATCCCCGGGATGCGCCTCAACCAGGTGCTCACCGAACTGGCCAAGCATGAGACACGGTTCATCATTGGCTCACCGGTGATCGGCTGGGTGAAAGACGGGGACCGCGTGGTTTCCGTGACGATCTCCACCGCGGGCCATGCAACAACAATTGACACGACGAACGTCATCCTTGCCGCCGGCGGTTTTGAGTCGGGGGCACTGGAGATCGACTCCTACATGAAGGTCCATGAAACGATCTTCAACCTGCCTGTTCTGCACGCCAACGGGCAGCTGCTTCACGGGGATTTCTGGGGAGAGGATCAGCCTCTCTTCCTGTCGGGTCTCGCCGTTGACCACTCGATGCGTCCCGTCGGAGATGATCAGAAGCCCGTTTACTCGAACCTGTACGTCGCGGGAGGAAACCTCGCTGGAGCGACACGTTGGCGCGAAAAGTCCGGCGAAGGCATCGCCCTGGCCTCGGCTCTGCGCGCAGCTGACCACATTTTGGAGGGAATCGCATGACCATCGAAGAAATGTCTGTCCTCAATTTGGCGGATGAGGACTTTGGGCTGCGGTCCTCGCTGGATGCCTGCGTCAAGTGCACGATCTGTGAAACCCAGTGCCCCGTCATGCGGGTTACCGACCTGTTCCCCGGGCCGAAGTACTCCGGTCCCCAGTCCGAGCGTTATCGCAAGGACGGAGTGGTCGTTGATAAGTCCATTGATTACTGCTCCTCGTGCGGCACCTGCACCCTCGTGTGTCCTCAGGGTGTCAAGGTCACCGAAATGATCCACCATGCCCGCACCGATATGAAGAAGAAAAAGGGCATTCCGTTCCGCGATCAGCTCATTGGTCGCACCGGTTTTATTGGCACTGTCATGACCCCCGTCGCACCCATTGCGAACTGGGCGCTCGACGTTAAGCCAATCCGAACGATCATGGAGAAAGTCATCGGTGTGCACCGCAGCGCCCCGATGCCCAGGGCCGCTGGACGAACCTTCGAGGGATGGTTCAAGAAACACACGCCGCTGCCGCAGTCTGGCACGAAAGGGCAGGTCATTTTCTTCCACGGATGCGCCGGCCAGTACTTCGAGGTTGAAACATCGATTCACTCCGTGCAGGTCCTGGAATACCTGGGATACGAAGTCCTCGTTCCCAAGCACGGCTGCTGTGGTCTGGCGCTGCAATCCAATGGCCTCTACGACGAATCCCGCAAATACGTCTCGAAACTGACGAACGACCTGCGCAAAGCGAACCGTAACGCTCCGATTATCTCGGCGTCCGGTTCCTGCGCCGGCATGCTTCGCCACGAAGCGAAGGAAATCCTTGAGATGGACACCCCTGAGCTTGAAGATGTCGGCTCACGGATGTGGGATATCTGTGAATTCCTTATGCATCTGCATGATCGAGGCGAATTGGATCTCAACTTCCAGCGTCTCGATGTGACAATCCCGTATCACGCTCCCTGCCAGCTCAAATCCCAGGGCCTGGGTCTTCCCGCTGTGGAACTCATGGAGCTGATTCCCGGTGTCACCGTCAAGGAATCAAACCAGCCGTGCTGCGGTATCGCCGGTACCTACGGCATGAAGAAAGAGAAATACGACATTGCTCAGGCCGTGGGCAAGCCGGTATTCGACTTCATCAAGCAGGTCAACGTGGAACTTGCCGCCTGTGACACAGAAACATGTCGTTGGCAGCTACGCACCGCGACCGGCGCGAATGTTGTCCACCCGATCTGGCTGATCCACCGGGCCTATGGTCTGCACTGATCAGCCGCTACCGTCGATCTGAACATCGGCGGCACTCGAAGCCCGCGTTTTCCGTGTCGAGGGGACGCGGGCTTCGGTGTCTCACGATCAGGGCGCAAAGGAGAGGAGCAGATACCATAAATGCCATGACGAACACACGCCGCGCAGTTGTTACCGGAGCTTCAACAGGAATCGGAGAGGCCACAGTGCGCCGTCTGCGAGCCCAGGGATGGGATGTTGTTGCGCTCGCCAGGCGCGAGGAGCGCCTGGTCGTCCTCGCCAATGAAACAGGGTGCACGTACATTGCTGCCGACCTCAGTGATGAGGCTCAGGTAACGCGCGCAGCGGAGCGCATCTTGGCTGACGGTCCCGTCGATGCGCTGGTCAACAATGCGGGAGGCGCACTCGGGGTGGATTCCGTTGCCGAGGCAGACCCCCAGCGGTGGCGCGGAATGTATGAACGCAACGTCATGACGGCGCTGCTGTGCTCGCGTGCGTTCCTCCCGGGGATGCGTGAACGCGGGGGAGACCTCGTGTTCCTCACATCAACCGCCGCACACGATACCTACCCCGGTGGAGGCGGATATGTTGCGGCGAAGCATGCCGAACGCATCATCGCTAACACTCTGCGACAAGAACTCGTTGGCGAGCCCGTGCGCATCATCGAGATTGCACCCGGCATGGTCAAGACGCCGGAGTTTTCACTCAATCGGCTGGGTTCCCAGGAAGCGGCCGACAAGGTGTACGAGGGCGTGGCTGAACCTCTCGTCGCCGAAGATATTGCCGACGCCATCGTCTGGACGCTCACTCGGCCTTCCCATGTCAACATTGATTCGATGATCATGCGACCCGTTGCCCAGGCAACGAACACCGTGGTAGCGCGGAGGAAGTAGGACGTCGCGGACGCACAATTGTATGCGAAAGAGGCCACGTAGAGGTGAGATTCGTGGTCTCAATTGGGGCCGCAGGTGATTGATGCCCGGAAGCGGCCAGGTCGGAGATGAACCCTCTGACACTGGCCGCCTTGAAATGCCCCTACTTTCCCTCGAAAGTCTCCGGATCTGCGCCTCCACGTACGCCGGTGTCCAGAGCATTGATCGCGGTCATGTGGTCGTCGGTGAGCTCAAAGTCGAAGACGGTGAAATTCTCCTCCATGCGCTTCGGATTCACGGTCTTGGGAATAACGATGCGGCCCTGCTGCATGTGCCAACGGATGACGACCTGCGCGACACTTCGCCCCACCTGCGCAGCAATGTCTGCGAGATAGGGATTTGTGAAAATTGCCCCCTGGCCCAACGGCCCCCACGCCTCGGTGAAGATGCCGCTGGCGGTGTTCGCTTCTTCAACGGCAGTATTCGCAAAGGTGGGGTGTAGTTCCACCTGGTTCACTGCGGGAACAAGGTCAGAGTCTGATGCCAAGCGAGCGAGGTGTTCGGGCTGGAAGTTCGACACTCCGACGGCGCGGACGCGTCCCTCGGCGTACAGGTGCTCAAGTGCGCGCCAGGCTTCGGGGTATTTGCCTTGCGTCGGAACCGGCCAATGAATGAGGTAGAGATCCAGGTAATCGGTGCCGAGTTTTGCTAGTGAATCGTCGAATGCCCGCAGAGCATCGTCGTAGTCAAAGGAATCAACCCACAGTTTTGACGTGATGAACAGGTCTTCTCGATTCAGGTCGGATTCGGCGACCGCGCGGCCAACGCCTTCTTCGTTGCCGTAGATTGCGGCGGTGTCAATCCCGCGGTAACCGGTCTCTAGGGCGGCCTTCACCGCCTGGGTGGTGTCCTCGTTTGGGATCTGGAAGACGCCGTATCCCAGCTGAGGCATGGTGACGCCGTTGTTCAAGGTGACGTTGGGGACGGTCATGGGATCTCCTTTGTGTCGCCGTCATGCGCGTCGTGCGCATCCCCTCTAGTGTCCCCTTGCCGCGCCTCTTGTGCAGTGTGTACGCCTGCACGATCAGCGAATATAGGGGAGCGCACTCACAGGTGGTGCCCGGGTGAGGCCAAAAGCACGGACCTATTTTGTGTTCACCTCGGGCCCGACCTGGCGAAGGTGCGTTACACTCGTTGCGGCTGTGATCCGGCTCGTCAACACCCACGAGGTCGCCACGAGGTATCACCGGGGAGCTTCCGGAAGAACAGGAATATCGCTGGCGTATTGCGGCTCGTCGCAAGCGTGGGAGAGTGCCTTACTAGACCCGGACGGGGAGCCCGTCATAGCCAAAACGAAGCGGCCCCAGCTGCGTTCGTTGAACCGCCGAGACACGCACCCTAAGCAGCGTGAGTCAGCGGGGAATGAATGTCATTGGGGCAAGCGGGGTGGTACCGCGGGTCCCGGCGTCGCCGGTCCTCGTCCCTGTGACACGTCGAGACGAGGACACCATGACGAAGCACGGTTTCTACCCCCGCCACCGCGACACTGAGGTGGATCCCAGCCCGTCCTTCCCGCAGATGGAGGGCGAGACACTGGCCTTTTGGGCCGCTAATGACACCTTCCGTCAATCCATTGCGAATCGCCCTCAAGGACCCGACGGTCAAGACGAATTCGTCTTCTACGATGGCCCTCCTTTCGCTAATGGTCTCCCGCACTACGGTCACCTGCTCACCGGCTACGTCAAGGACATTGTTGGCCGATACAAGACGATGCAGGGGTTCCATGTTGAGCGTCGCTTCGGGTGGGATACGCACGGCCTACCTGCTGAGCTTGAAGCCCAGCGTGAACTCGGCATTGACGATGTCACGGAGATCACCCGCGAGGGCGGCCTCGGTATTGCAGCATTCAACGAAGCGTGCCGTACCTCCGTTCTGCGCTACACGAAAGAGTGGGAAGAGTACGTCACTCGTCAGGCCCGCTGGGTGGATTTCGACAACGACTATAAGACCCTCAACCTCGACTATATGGAGTCGGTGATCTGGGCATTTAAGACCCTGTGGGACAAGGGCCTGGCGTATCAGGGCTACCGCGTCCTGCCCTACTGCTGGCACGACCGCACACCGCTGTCGAACCACGAATTGAAGATGGATGACGACGTCTACCAGGACCGTCAAGACAACACGGTGACCGTTGGTATGCGCTTGGAGGAGCCGCTGCTTCCGGGAGCTGACACCTGTGAGCTGGTGCTCATCTGGACGACAACTCCGTGGACGCTGCCCTCAAACGAGGCCGTTGCCGCTGGTCCCGACATTGACTACGTCGTTGTTCACGTGGACGAGGATGTCGACTCACCTTTGGCAGGGGAGAACGTCGTCCTCGGCGAGGCCCGGGTATCGGCGTATCTCAAGGAACTCGGTGGTGACGAGGACGGAAACGTCAACGTTGTTGGACGTTTCAAGGGCACGGAACTTGTAGGCCGCCGCTACCATCCGATCTTTGGCTACTTCGATGACGCCGAGCATCGCGCCGAAGGTGCTGCACCCGGCCCGAACGGCTGGACGATCATCTCTGGCGACTACGTGACAACCGAGGACGGCACAGGCCTTGTCCATATCGCGCCGGCCTTTGGTGAGGACGACATGTTTGTCTGTCAGGAAGCGGGCATCAACCCGGTTCTGCCCGTTGACGACGGCGGCTGCTTCACCTCCGAAGTTCCCGACTACGAGGGCCTCCAAGTGTTCGATGCGAACAAGCCGATCATTGTCGACCTGCGTGACGGCACCGGTCCGATGGGTCGCCGCGCGGACAATGTCCGCGCCGTTCTCGTCCAGCAGAAGTCCTACGTCCACTCCTACCCGCACTGCTGGCGCTGCCGCAAACCCCTGATCTACAAGGCTGTGTCCTCGTGGTTCGTTAAGGTCACAGCGATCCGTGACCGCATGGTTGAGCTGAACCAGGAGATCACCTGGGTGCCTGAGCACACGAAGGAAGGGATTTTCGGCAAGTGGCTTGAAGGTGCGCGCGACTGGTCGATTTCCCGTAACCGCTTCTGGGGTGCGCCGATTCCCGTGTGGGTCAGTGATGACCCGAACTATCCGCGCACTGATGTCTACGGGTCCATCGCTGACCTGGAGAAAGACTTCGGTGTTGAGGTCAAGGACCTGCATCGCCCGTTCATTGACACGCTTGTGCGTCCAAACCCGGACGACCCCACGGGCAAGTCGATGATGCGTCGTATTTCCGACGTCCTCGACTGTTGGTTCGAGTCCGGGTCCATGCCCTATGCGCAGGTGCATTATCCCTTCGAGAATCAGGAATGGTTCGAGTCCCACTATCCGGGTGACTTCATCGTCGAGTACATCGGGCAGACCCGCGGATGGTTCTACACGCTGCACGTCTTGGCCACCGCGCTCTTCGATCGACCGGCGTTCCGCAGTGTTGTCTCCCACGGCATCGTCCTGGGGGACGATGGGCGCAAGATGAGTAAATCACTGCGCAACTACCCAGATGTCAACGCGGTGTTTGACTCCTACGGGTCGGATGCGATGCGGTGGTTCCTCATGTCTTCGCCGGTTGTGCGTGGAGGTAACCTCATTGTCACCGACGCCGGCATTCGCGACACGGTTCGCCAGGTGCTGCTGCCGATCTGGAACACGTACTACTTCTTCACGCTCTACGCAGGTGCGGCGAACCAAGGAGCGGGGTACGAGGCGAAGTTTGTGAACTGTGAGGATGCTGCGGTCGTGTCGGCTTTGCCGGAGATGGATCGCTACTTGCTCGCTCACACGCGCCAGCTGGGAGAGGACCTGACGCGTCTGCTCGATGTGTACGACATTGCGGGTGCGTGCGAGAAGGTTCGCGACTATCTCGACATGCTGACGAACTGGTACGTGCGTACCCAGCGTCAGCGTTTCTGGGACGAGGACGACGCCGCTTTTGACACGCTCTACACCGTTCTGGTGCGTTTCTCGGAGTGTGTGGCACCTCTGCTTCCGCTGCTCAGTGAGGAAATCTGGAAGGGCCTGACAGGTGGCGAGTCCGTTCACCTTGCTGACTACCCGGCGCTTCCTGACACCCTGGCCGATGATGCGCTGGTGTCTGCAATGGACGAGGTGCGTGACGTTGTGTCATCGGCCCACGCTCTGCGCAAGCAACACCAGCTGCGTGTGCGTCAGCCGTTGGCCTCGATGACGGTTGTGTCCTCGCGGTGTGCAGCGCTGGTTCCCTTTGCGGATCTCATCGCGTCCGAAGTCAATGTGAAGAACGTGTCCCTTGTGACGCCGGAGGATTCGGGGTTGACGGTGACAACCGAACTGTCCCTGAACCCGCGCGCCTTTGATCCGACGATCCGGAAGATGACGTCACAGCTGTTCAAGGCGCAGAAGTCAGGGGAGTGGGAGGTTGGCGAGGACGGCTCATGCGTGTTCGCGACCGTGGTTGTTGATGGTTCACCCGTCGTTCTTACGGGAGAGCAATTTTCCGTGGCGACCTCGGTGAACGCTCCCGAGGGCCAGGTGGCCGACGTTCTACCATCTGGCGCCTACGTTGTTCTCGATACGGAGCTGACTCCCGAGCTTGAGGCTGAGGGTTATGTTCGTGATCTGATCCGCGCCGTCCAAGACGAACGTAAGAACGCTGGCCTGCACATCGCGGATCGGATTGTGTTGACGGTTGCTGTGCCGGCTGATCGACGTCAAGCCGTCGAGGTTAATCGCGAGATGCTGACGCGTGAGACTCTGACTGTGGAGCTCGATGTTCAAGCGCTGGACGCTGATGCGGGAGAGACTCCTGTCATTACCGTTGCGAAGAAATAGGGTCGTCGTCACGATGACATCGTGAGTGATAGGCGAGGTACGCGGGGTGTGCGCTCAGGTATTCACTGGGCGCACACCCCGGTTCCTTCCGCCGGATACTGCATTAATTTCTCAGTATGTGTTCAAGCTCTGCAAATCCGTCCATTTTTCACGGGTAAAGGGGAGAGTTCCTCGCTCTGATCACAGCATTTGCTAGTATCTCGACATCCTTCAGAGATGAGGGAATCTCTCGGTCTCCAGCGCTGATTCGCTTCATCGTGGTCAGCTCCGGACCTCTATGTCGTGATGATGCGAACGGAGTAGCGTTGAACTTCTTACAGCGCAATGGTTTTGAGTCGAAGCAGCAGATCGCTGCGTTCTTCAGCGTGGTTTTCTCGGGGCAGCTGATCTATTCGGCATTTGAGTCCTTCAAGATGCCCTTCTACGAGCGCCTCGTTCAATACTACGGGCTGACTGATACGCAATTCGGCCTTCTCTTCACCGCTCTTGGCGTCGCCGTACTCTTCTATGTTCCCGCCGGATGGGTGAACAATCGATTCAACACTCGAACCGTTTTAATCGGCGGACTGATCTATCGCTGCATCACAAGTCTGATCCTCATCCTCTGTGTTCCTCCGTTCCCCGTCATGTTCGCCATTGCGTTGACATGGGGTGTCCTCGACGCGATCTTCTGGCCGGCGGTTGTCAAAGGTGTCGTCCTCTTCTCTGGGCGTCAGAATAAAGGAATGGGTCTTGGCCTACTCACCGCGCTGCGTGCCGGCGGTGAAGCCATGCTCAACGGAGTCCTCATCGGCGTCATGGCGGTGCTCGGCGGAACAATGCTCGTTTTCAGAACCGGCATGATCGTCTACGCCTGTCTGGCGCTCCCGATGGCCTACCTTGTTCATCGCTTCGTTCCTGCGGATCCGCAGAATGAAGGAGACGTGACAAGTGGGAGTGAAGAAGTCGGAGGTAAAGAAGCATTCCGTGGATTGATTGCGACCCTCAAGATTCCGGCGGTATGGCTCGCCGGCCTCACCGGGATGTGTGTCTATTGGGTCTATATGACCGCGATCTACATCACGCCGTACCTTACCCGAGTCCACTCCGTCGAACAGAACACGGCGTCGCTGTACACGACTGTCAGCGCATTCGTTGTTGGTCTCAGCGGCGCCCTCGTCGGAGGAATCATCGCAGATAAGGTCTTCCACTCTTCGGCGAAGACGCTTGCTCTCTCCCTTGGACTAGCAGCAACCGTCCTCGTTGTGCTTGCACTGGTGTCCGATTCGATTGGATGGGTCACAGCCGCCATCGGGATGTCCCTCTTCGCGTTCTCCATCGCAATGGGCAAAGCGATTCAGCAGGCCCCAGTCGCCGAATTGCATCTGCCGACATCGCTTCTTGGGTCTGCAATGTCGGTGAATTCCTTCATTGGATTCGCATGTATTCTCTGGGCCATGCCAATCAACGGTGCGATCCTGGACTCGATGCCGGAGAATCCGACAGGAGCATTCCGCATCATCTTCTTGTGCATGGCAGCAGTCGGAGTTGTCGGAGCAGTCTGTGCTCTTCTCCTGGTCCCCGTGGTCAAGCGTATGCAGACGCCTCCTCAGGAGTCGTCGGTCACCGAAACTGCTGCGGAACAGGGATAGTAGGCGGGCATGGAGAGACGAGGGAGACGAGCGACCTCGTGGGGACGTATCACTGTGATCGTTACAGTGATTGTTCTTCTTGCCTCATCGTGGGGGATATGGGAATGGGGACGCCGGAAAGACTTCTGGGGGACTTCCGATACGATGTCCTACCTGTCGGAGCAGATGATTGTTTCTGATGATGCAGACTTTGTTAGTCGAATCGTTGATCGCTCTGAGCATCAGTCGCTCTTTGGAAAACTCCACCCTCAGTGGGTTGAAGCGCAGATTTCCGCAGTTCCCGGCTCTGGGGGTACCTCAAGTGTTGACGATCTCTCGCAACGGTTGCACCGTCAAGCATTGAGCGAAGGATGGGCGATCGATGACGAATGTTCCCCTGATTTCCTGTGGTGCGCGCGCCGCATGGATGACAGCGGACAAACTTTGTTCATGACAGTGACAGCGGGGCAAAACACCGAGCTGAAGACTACAGAAAGGATGAGCGGCGAGTCTGAGCGCTCCGATGATTCTTCGGTTGCTCTTCGAGTCCGCATGCAATATCTCTAACAATGAAAGCTAAGTTCAGAAAACTTTTGAGTGGCATCGTCGCCGCTTTTCTTGTCACGGCAGCTCTTATTCCGGCTGCGCATGCCGATGACTCAGGGAAATATCTCACGATGTCTCTTATCGGGGATTCGTACACAGCTGGTAATGGAGCTGGCTCCTATTACGGTCCCAAAGATTCACTGAGGTCGACTCGAAATTGGGGACACACCTACGCAAATTGGTTGAATCGTCAAGGCGTTCACACGACGATTCGTAACTACGCTCACTCAGGCGCTGTGATCCAGAACGTTCGTGATACACAGCTTCCGGCCCTCGATCCGGATTCCGATGTCGTCATGTTGACGATTGGTGGCAATGACATCCAATTCGAGGACATCGTGCGAGCATGTTTCGCCCCCGTCGTGTCCAGTATCGACTCGTGTAAAAAAGCGATAAAGCATGCAAATGATGAGTTTCCGCGGGTCGTCGAACAAATGAAAGACCTGCTGGGGAAAGTTGCAGATAAAATCAGGCCAGGTGCTCAGATCGTCCTCGTTGGCTACCCTCTGCTCAGCATTGAGAATACCCAATGGACGTTGAAACCCTGGTTCTGGGGTGACCCCTATCCGGCTGCCCAGGAGATCCGCAAGTTCGGACAGAATGCGACCGTGGGGCAGCAACATCTCGCGGATGAATGGGATCGTACTCAGCACAACAATGTTGGTCTGACATATATTCCCGTTGAGGTACTCTTCGCGGGACATGAACCTGATCCGGATCCGTATAAGAACAATCCGATCCGTTGGATCAATGAATTTCTTGAGACTGAAGGAAAGATAGGTCCGGACGGGAAAACGGTATCTCAGGGAACGGCTCTGAAAGAAACGTCCTACTGGTACCATCCCAACATCACCGGTCATGAGCAGATTGGTCAGCTCCTTCAGGAGAAGGTGGGAATTCCAGATTCTGTTCGTACCATTCGATCGTTCTCAAGGGATGTCGATGTTGTTTTCGCCCTCGAGGACTCCGAGGCGACAAAAGAATCCCTCGACGATCTGAAGAAACAAATCCGCCGCATCAGTACCGAAGTTGCACAAAAAGCCGCTGAAGGTGGAAAGAACGCAAGGTTCGGTTTACTCACATTCCGTAACTCCGGTGATTCCGGTGAAACAGTGACGAATAACGGCGTCTTTTTCTCCAGTGTCGACGAATTGTTCAATGCCCTGGAAGCGGTCACAACGAGAAGCGAAGCTGGTGGTGGTCTGTCGACATACAACGCTCTTGAAACGGCTGTTGCGAGTCCGTGGAATGCCGCTGCCCGGAAGGTCGTCATGCTGCTCGGTGACGCGGAACTTGACCACGATTCGACACCCGACTGGGATCAGCTGCTTCGTCACGCATTTTCTGCCGATGTCGTTGAGTTCTTCGTCATTGACCCCGATGAGAACGTTGATGAGTCAGTGAAGAATCTCGCTCTGAACACAGGCGGGCACGTCACGACGGCGCAGACACTCAAACCCCTCATTGTCGAGGAACCGACGGCTAAGGTTTCAACTATTCCTCCAGCGAAGATCGGCGAGGATGTTGAGTTTGACGCTTCCGGTTCATTCGCCGCTGAGGGCCCCATTGTCTCCTACGAATGGGATCTCGACGGTGATGGCACCTTTGAGGTCACGAGCACATCGGACGGCGGAGTCGCCGCCAACCCGATTCACGCCGCTCGTTTCGACGCGCCCACCAACGCGACGATCACTCTGCGCGTGACCGATAGTTACGGGAAGACTGCGACAGCTACCGCACCGCTCGTTGTGACGCGCGATGGTGATCTCATCGATGACGCCGTCGATAACTGTCCTGCGGATCGTAATGAGGATCAGATGGACTCCGATGGTGATGGGATCGGTGATGTATGCGATGACTTCCCTTACGGTGACCCCGACCCGGCGCCACTGCCTGACACCAGCGTGACTGTCTCGACGCTCAAAGCCGAAGTCGGATCGACGATCTCTTTCACCGCACTCGGCTTCGCAAGCGGGCAGGATGTGACCTTCACTGTTTACTCCGAGCCGATCGTTGCCGGAACTGCTCACGTCGGTGCTAACGGAAAGGCAACGTTGGAATGGACTGTTCCGAAGGACTTCCCGACAGGACGGCATCGAGTTGTCGCTTCGATTGAGAATGGGCATCATGCTGAGATGACATTTGAGGTCCTCGCGCAGCCGGATACCACCGAGCCTGGACCCGATGTGGAGACTCCGGACGTAACCGAGCCCAAGCCCGATGTGGAGGCTCCGGATACAACTGAGTCTAAGCCCGATGCAGAGAGTCCGGATGCAACTGAGCCCAAGCCTGATGCGGAGGCTCCGGATGCAACCGAGCCTGGGCCTGGGAAGAAGGCCCCGGATGCTCCCGATCCTCGGTCTGATGCGAAGACTCCAAACGCACCCAGCTCCACTAAATCGACGGCTGTGACGCCGAAGGTGCGGAAAACCACAGCACAGAGCCTTGCCGTCACCGGTATGGAACCCGTGTTGATCTGGGGCACCGCACTTCCCACTTTCCTCTTAGGCGTTGCGCTTTGTGCGAAGAGGAAGCGGCAGAGCGCGTAGGCGTTGTGTTGTCTGATATCGCAGTGCGGGGCATGAAGAGAGACCTTCATGCCCCGCACTGTATTGAGCGCAATGATACAGACTCATCAGATTGACGAGGACGATGCCTACTTCGTGACCTGCATGCATCCTGGTTGAATGACACGTGCTGTTGTTCGAGCATTGATCTGCCGATCTGTGGATTCGCCGATGTGCCGATGCGTGATCTACCGATCTGCCGATGCGCCGATGTGCGCCGAAAGTTAGCCTTTCACGTCGTCCTGCCAGCTCAGCATTCGTACTCATACTGGCTGATGCGGGAGTTTGACTACGTCAGTGCCGATAGTTGTCAGCGCGTCATGTGGTGCATGCGCGGCAGCGAGAAACTCCGAAAAACACCAAAATATCTAAAACGCTAGACTGGTATAGACGGGTCTAGTAGTGTGGGTGGATCGACTCAGCAAAGAGGCTGGGCGATGTGGTGGAAGGTGTACGAATGATTGCAGAATCTCAAGTTGCTGACGTGATGTTCACTCTCCGTGACTGTGGTTTGCCAGTTGCGACTGGTCAGGATGCTCATGTTGAGCGTGTGCTCGATACTCCGATCAGTGAACAGGTGTTCAGGCATATTCAGGAGCGAGCCAAGGGGATTGGGGTGTCTCAAGAATTCAAGAAAATTCTCGAGGCTTTCCCAACTCGGTCCGGACATACTCCAGCTGGTTTTCGGCGGATGTTGAAATTTGAGGGGAATGAACTCACCGTCGACCTCGTCAGAGACATTAGCTGTGACGTTGACTCCTTGAAACGGCCGACAAAGGTTCTGTACTCGGCGGATTCGGCAAATCCGTATGAGGTGGCTCCTATTGCACCTTTCTTGTCGAACCTCACGTGTAACCCCGGAATTATCTATGATCTCTTTCTTAATGACCCCTCGGCGAATGTCGGTGGAAAATTTAAGAATCGTGACGAGGTGATTCAGGAACTCGGAGATATTCTTGGCCCAGGTTGCGATATTTCAGTTGAACTGAATAACCCATTTGAAATGGATTATTCGCGCATTATTGAGGAGGTTGAGAGGTTCAAGGAAATTTTGACACCTTGGCGACTCGTCGTGAAAGTTCCTCATACTGGTCCAGTTAATGCAACGAATGTTGAGCAGCTTCTCATGGGAGACAAGCGACTCAGCACGCCGTACGGTGAAGGAACAACTGAGGACCGGTTGCGTGGGCACAATCTTGCATTACGACTTGCGCAGGACGGCTACAAGGTGAACTTCACGTTGATGTTTGAGCCGTATCAGACTCAGATGGCTCTGCAAGCACGCCCATATTTTATCAATTCGTTTATCCGACACAGAAAAATGCAAACGGAGCGGATTTATGGTCTCATGAGGGCCTTTGAGGCTACGGGAGATCGTGCCTTCCTCAAGGATCTTCGGTCGTACATGATGGAAGTGGACCTGCTTCCTGACGGTGCACATTCGTGTGATCTGATGTCTGTGCTTGACCAGGCCACAGCTCTTCTTCATGTCAGAGGCGTGAATGACTCCGGTGCGGTGGGAGACGGACTCGATGCGGTGCGTCATTCGTTGCGAGCTCTAAGAAACTCTCATCTGCCTGACACGCGTCTGATCATCTGTTCGATGGAAGGCGACTACAACTACCCCGATATTGATCGCTTGGTGATGGAGCCAGAGTTCGCCGATATGGCGCATCGAATCATTATTACCGCCGAGCCGCAGTACCTTGCTCGTTTTACGTCAGCGAACCAGGTTGTGAGCTATCAACGTCGATTTATGAACGCGGCGGCAGGACAAAAATAAGCATCAGCGATTCGGGCTGAGGAAACACAATTCTTCCGGATTTAGGGAGCTTTGACACCGTTGTTAAAAATTCTACCTATCCGGAATGTAGTACCCACAGTATTCAGTACTCAACGGCAATGGAGCCAGGAGAAAAACCATGAATCTGACAGTCGAAGAATATGCGCAGCACTTTGATATGGCGCTGCACCTACAGAGTTCAACCGAGGAGGACATCCGAGGTCATGCTCGCGCTGCTCGCGAAGCCGGTGTCGCCGCGTGCTACACCAACTCGATGTGGACACCAGTTGTCGCGCAGGAACTTCACGGATCACAGGTGCGTGTGGGGACGGCGATCTCGTTCCCTTACGGTTGCACATCGACTGCGATGAAATTCGCGGAGATTGATGAGGGACTCGAATGCGGTGCAACCGCAGTCGATATGGTGGTCAATATCGGTCGGCTTAAAGAAGGAGATGATGCCTATATCGCCAAAGAAATCGAAGGACTCGTGGAGAGAACTCACGGTGTTGCGATTTCCAAAGTCATCTATGAGGTGTGTTTCTTGACCGATGATGAGATTCAGCGTCTCACACGCATCTGTTGTGATGCCGGCGTGGACTATGTCAAGACTGCTACGGGATCTGAAGGCTTCCCCACAGAAGCTCAAGTGAAAATCATGAGAGATTCGATCACCAATGAGTCAACGAAACTCAAAGTTTCTGGTGTGCCGCGGACGTTCACCATGCCGGCAACCCTGTGGATGATCGACAAACTTGGTGTCTCCCTCATCGGCACTCGCTCCGCAGCAAAACTCGTCCGTCAGTACGCCGACTACTGTGCCGAGAACTAGGAGAGGGTGAGACCAATGGCTGATTATTTGATTGGTATCGATGCGGGAACAACGGGCTGCAAAACCATCGTTTTTGACCTTGATGGACATATCCTCGGTCAGGACTACCGTGAATATCCCTGTGTCTACCCTGGACCTGGACTAGTCGAACAGACCTACGACGACATCATCCCTCCGCTGATCGACTCATGTCGCGCTGCGGTTGAAGCATCTGGGGTTCCGGCTGAAGAAATCCGTGCGCTTTCTTTCTCATCCCAAGCACCACTTCTGGCAATGGTGGACCACAACGGGGAATTAGTTCGGCCCTTTGTCTCCTGGCAAGATCTCAGGGGTGCCCCGTATATTCCACGGCTGCGTGAAAGTTACGGAGCTGAGAAGTTCTATCGCGAAAGCGGCGATCCGCTCGGGACAAATTCCGCAGCTCCGAAATGGGTATGGCTCAAAGAACATGAGCCGCAGAACTGGGCGAGGACTGCGTGGTTCCTCTCAGAACAAGAGTTCCTCATGAAGGAATGGGGAGCGCGAGAGTACTGGACGGACTTGTCATCTGCATCCCGCGAAGGGATGCTGGATGTTGACACGATGCAGTGGTCAGAAGCGATCCATGACCTCGTCGGTATTCCCATTTCACGGCGCGCTCAGGTTGTGGCGCAACCTGGAACTCCGATTGGCACGATCAGCGCGGACATTGCTCGTAAGACCGGACTGAGTGAGAAGACACTCCTGTGTTTGGGAGCGCATGACCAAAACTGTTCGACCTTTGGTGGAGGCGCCGTCCGCGGTGGTGACTGCGTGATGGTCATGGGAACGTTTGGTTCATGCTACGTCGTGATGGATGAACCGCTGCGGGATCCTCAACGCAAACTCGTGGTCAAGCCGAATCACGGTATGGGGAATTGGACAATTGAGGCATTCTCGAATACCTCGGCCTCGTCATTTAGGTGGTACCGCGATACCTTCTGCGAGGCAGAGCAAATTGCCGGACGCGTGGCAGACCTCGATCCCTATGACATCATCACCACCCAAGCGCAGAAGGCTCCTATCGGGGCACATGGGGTGACGTTCCTGCCGTATCTTGGTGGAGCTTCCGGTGCTCGCCAAAATCCAGATGCGAGGGCGAATTTCTCAGGGATGACGCTCGCGACGAAAAAGACGGATATCGCACGTGCGGTTCTTGAAGGAGTGTCATTTGAGATGCGTGACATCCTCAATGCTCAGGCGGCCGCGGGGATTGAGATCGGAACAATTCGTCTTGTTGGAGGCGCAGCAAAATCAGCTTTCTGGTCACAGATGCTGGCAGATATTTTCCAACGCCCCATTGAGATCCTTCGGACCTCAGAGGCTGGATGCCTGGGAGCGGCGATGTATGCGGGTGTAGGTGCAGGACTCTATGAGTCGTGCCAAGCAGCCGCTGATCGTGCGGTTGCGGTTGTTGGTCGCTTCGAGCCGAACCCTGACAACGCGCAAGCATACGACGAAGCATTCGAGCGCTTCGTCAATACCTACGAGGGACTAGCAAGCACGGTGTTCTAGGAGGACAACAATCGAGTAGTGATGCGGGAGCGCCGCTTGCGGCGCTCCCGCATACTGGTTGGGGATCGTCACTTCGTGTGACCGTAGTCAAAATGAAGTTTCATTCGGTCTCCGCGGAAGAGAATTTTTGAGTACTCGAAGGCTTGATTGTGGTCGGTGTAGATCTGGTCCTCAAGTAAGAGAAGTGGAGACGCAGTCTTGAGACCAAGAAACTTTGCTTCTTCGGGTGTTGCACCAACGGCCTCAAGTTGTTCGTGTGTCTTCGCTGCTCGCAGCCCGTATTCGCGTTCGAGGATGACGCACAACTGGTCATTGAGTAGATCGAATGTGTTGAGCTCTGGTGCGAGGTGCACAGGAATGAACGAGCGATGGATACTCACCGGAGCTTCATCAATGAAGCGCCGCCGGACGATTTCGTGAACGGGAACAGAATGGGTGATTCCAAGTCCATCGCGGACCGTCCTTGACGGAAGTGTTGTGTCCATACGGACAAGTTCGGTCCGAATTTTATATCCCATGTGCTCAAGCTGTTCTCTGATTCCCTGATACGCGGGTGAGAGGGCAGCAATTTTCGTCTCTGCGACGTACGTTCCCTTTCCTGGGACTCGATAAAAGAAACCGTCATCAACGAGGCTGTTGAGCACTCCTCGAAGAGTCATTCGGGAAACACCGAACATTTCTGTGAGCGCATTTTCTGAGGGTAAACGATCTCCTGAAGAAAGCTCTCCCGACTGAATCAACTGACGGAACGTATCTTCAATCTGTGCGTAAAGCGGAATTGAAGAGTCTCGGTCCAGTGGTCCAAATTTCATGAGAACTCCCAGTACTTCAGAAAGCTGTTGTACAGAGTCTATCGGAAACGGATCTCCTGTGGTTTCGCTGTCTATTGTGGCGCTGCGCGCTGAGAGCAGGGCGAACAACTTGGGGCCGAATTGGTGCGATCGATGTGCGCTTACACAAAACCTTTAGTGTTGATTCATCAGGGTTTCTCCCTCGTGGAAGTCCGGTTTAACGAGGGTGTGGTCGGGCTGGATCGGAGCTTCTGTGTGGATGCGTTGCAGGAGCAAAGTAACCGTTTGATGCGTCAGTTCCCCCATCCGCATGTCGAAGTAGGAGGGGTGCATCAGAGTATGCGATCGCATGGGATCCCATGAGCTAGCTAAGAGGCTGACATGACTACCCGGTGTCAGCCCGATAGAGTCCAACGCATTGCACCAGTCATCGGTGGGAACACCTGGCGCTAACAGCAGAGCGTCCCCTCTGCGGGTGTTTAACCCGGCCAGATGGTCGAGGGTGTGTTCATACGAGGTGTACACCCGATGCTCATCAACATGGATTCGCTGCTCGTTGGCCTCCGAGAAAACTCCTTGACGGAATCTCTCGATGAAGTTCAGATCGCGCAGGGTTTCATCACCGGGAACGAGGAAAGTGATCGAGCGGTGACCGCGCTTGCTCAATGTTCTTACCGCCTGTTGACCAGCCCATACGTAATCGGCGTCAATGGCGATGACTGGAGTATGAGCATCGGGAATTCCAACGAACACGGCAGGGGTCTGAGCGTCGGCAACCATCTGGGCGCGTGGGTCGTTGCTGAGGACTTCCATGATGAGTAGACCGTCGCACAGGGCGGTGTCAATGGTGCGGCGCAGTCCTTCGGTGCCTTCGTCATCGGTCACGAGGAGGAGGTCGTAGTTGTGCCGCCGTGCTTCGGATGTGAGGGCAACAAGGAACTGGTTCTGGGAAGCAGGGTCGGCACCTGAGTGGTGCGGAATCACGACGCCGATCACGTTGGATCGATTGGACTTCAAGGCCCTGGCTCCGAAGTTAGGCTGGTATCCCAGTTGCTCCATCGCTTTGAGGACGCGTTCCTCGGTCTGAGGGGCAACCGCACGCCGGCCGCTCATCACGTAGGACACGGTTGTCTGAGAAACACCGGCACGGCGTGCAACATCACGACTTGTCGGCTTTTTGTCTTTCATCGCTCTCCGCTCTTGACAACGTGTTCTGTGTCATTTTACTTTAGCTCCATCACCATGCGACTCGGGGAATGCAGACCGACCCCGGGTATGCTTGTGCAAGACGCATACGTATGCGCACCGATCAGAAAGGCTAGGGAAGAATGAACATCGACGTTCACTCCACCGGATTCGAGGTACGCCACGAACATCAGCTCATGCGAGTGGAAACCTGGGGGCCCGATGCGCTGCGTGTGAGGATTTCCCGCCACAGCCTCGACAAGGCTCACCACGGCGCACTTATTGATACCCCTGATCCCATACCGGCAACAGTGACCCACACCTCCGACACGATCCACATGGTTGCCGGCGACATTGCTGTTGATGTCCGTGTGGACGCCGGTGCCGGTAACCCGCGGCTTCTCACTCGCTTTCTGCGTCACGACTCAGTCGTCCTCGAGGAAGCTCCCGAACACTTTTGGTGGCCGGGTGCCCACGGTATCTACCCTGGGTTCGGGGGGACCGAAGTGCATCAGGTCTTCGCCTCGCCCCCGGATGAACAGCTATTTGGCCTAGGGCAGCACTCCCACGGACATCTTGACCACAAGGGTCTTGTCCTCGATCTCATCCAACGCAACGGTGAAGTCTCCATCCCCTTCACTTTGTCCAACAAGGGATATGGGCTTCTGTGGAATAACCCGGCCGTCGGGCGTGTTGAATTCGCCAAAGATTTCACTCGGTGGGTTGGGCACGGCACCGACCTCATCGACTACTGGGTGTGCTTTGGGGACTCTCCGGCACAGATTCTCTCCCGATACGCAGATGCTGTTGGACACGCGCCAGTTCTGCCTCACTGGGCAACGGGCTTCTGGCAGTCACGCCTGCGCTACATGTCCCAGGACGAGATCCTTGAAGTTGCACGAAAATACCACGAGCTCGACCTTCCACTGTCCGTTATCGTTTCAGACTTTATTCACTGGCCAGCAATGGGTGATTTCCGTTTTGACGAGGTCGAATACCCTGACCCGGTCGCCATGATCCGGGAACTTGACTCGATGGGCACACGCCTCATGGTGTCCGTGTGGCCCACCGTGTCAACACTTTCTGAAAACTACGATGAATTCCAACGCAACGGCTACCTTGTCGGATGCGAAAACGGCGTTGAATTCCATCAGAAATTCAAGGATAAAGGAATGACCACGGCCATGCCGATGGCTTTCTATGACGCCACGAACCCGCATGCACGTGCCTATCTGTGGGACCTCATTCAGCGTAACTATCACGACCTGGGTGTTCGTGTGTTCTGGCTGGATGCCTGCGAACCCGAACTCAATCCCGGCCACCCCAATAACCTCTCCTATTACGCCGGTTCTGGCCTGGCAGTGAACAACACCTATCCGCGCGACAATGCCAAAGGTTTCTACGAAGGAATGCAGAAATCTGGCACTCCAGAAACTGTTCTTCTGTGCCGCTCCGCATGGGCCGGACAAGCGCGTTACGGTGCCGCCGTGTGGTCAGGTGACATCGCTCCCACATGGGAAGCATTGCGCACACAGGTCACAGCAGGTCAATCCATCGCGATCTCAGGGATTCCGTGGTGGACTTCCGACATTGGAGGATTCCACGGAGGTGACCCCACGGATCCTGACTACCAGGAACTCTTCATCCGCTGGTTCGAGTTCGGAACGTTCTGCCCTCTCTTCCGCCTCCACGGACACCGGGAACCTCGTGAAGCCGAAGGATCAGTCAGCCCCGGCGGTCCCAATGAAATCTGGTCTTATGGCGAGCAAGCCTTCGAGATTGCAGCGGACCATATTCGACTGCGCGAAAAACTGCGCCCCTATATCGATGACCTCATGCGTGAGGCCTCTGAGCAGGGCATCCCTCCGATGCGCCCGCTTTTCCTGAACTACCCGGGTGATCCTCAGGCGTGGAATACGCCGATGGAATTCCTCCTGGGTTCTGACCTGCTGGTGTGTCCCGTTCTTGAAGCAGGCACAACATTGCTCGAGGCCTACTTCCCGTCCGGTGACTCCTGGCGGGACCTCGCCACAGGTCTCATTTACGAGGGGGGAGATCGCGCGACAGTGGATGCCCCACTGGAACGTATTCCCACCTTTGTTCGCGAAGGAGCAACTATCGGCCTGTGAGCCGACGCCTTCACTGACACACAAGAACACAACCCGTTCTACAAAGGAGTAAGAACAATGAACACCTCGAAACGACATCTGGGAGTCGCAGCCGCCTGCGCGGCGATCCTTGCTTTAGGGCTGAGTGGGTGTGGCGGATCGGGCTCTTCCGGCTCGGCCACAAGCCCCGACGGAGCCTCGTCCGGTGACGTCACCACCATTGAAATGTGGGACTACCTGGGCCAAGGCGTATCCAACACCGGGATGAATGCCGCAGTTGCAGCTTTCGAGAAGGCTCACCCCGAGTACAAAATCCAACGGACATCTTTCGCCTACGGTGACCTGGCGAAATCCATCGTCCAAGGTTCAGTCGGTGGGGAAGTGCCCGACCTGGCAATTGTGGATGTCGTTGACAACCAAAACTTCGCAGCCTTGGGGATCGCAAAGGATCTCACCGAGACTGCTGGATCCAAGTCCAGTGAGTTCTACGAGGGACCGTGGACCTCAACGCAGATGGACGGCAAGACGTACGGTTTGCCGTTGAACTCCAACAACCTGGGCCTCTACTACAACAAAGCTCTTTTCGATGCCGCCGGCGTTGCCGTTCCAACAACATGGGATGAGCTCAAAGACGCGGCGAAGAAACTGTCATCTGGCGACGTGTCGGGTCTGGCGATTTCCGCTGTGAAGAATGAACAAGGCACATTCCAGTTCCTGCCCTTTGTCTGGCAGGCCGGCGGTGATTTGCAGGATTATGCGACAGCAGGTTCTGAGGCGTTGGCATTCCTGAAGTCGATGATTGACGACGGCTCCATGTCGTCCTCGGTAACGAATTACTCCCAAGAGGATGCGCGTACACAGTTCACCGCTGGCAAAGCTGCAATGATGATGAACGGTCCGTGGGAACTGCAAAACCTCGCTGATGTGGACTTCGAGTGGGGTGTTGCCCCACTGCCGAAGGGTAAGGAAGCTGCCACCGGCCTCGGCGGCGAAAACGTTATGGTGATGAATGGCGCGAAGCAAGCCGAAGGGGCAGCTCTCTTCGCTGAATTCCTCACCTCAGCCGAAGGTGCGAAGATCTACTGTTCGGAAACGGGACAGCTGTCAGCGCGTCCTGACCTGGCTGGCAAGTTGAAGCTCTCGGAAGATGCCAACCTCAAAGTCTTTGAGGATCAGCTCTCTATTGCTCACGCCCGCGCCTATGGGAAGGAATATGCAAAGGTCTCTGAAGCCGTGCAAAACTCCCTCCAGGAGGCACTAACGGGCGTGTCGTCGCCTGAAGATGCTGCGAAGAAGGCAGCACAGGCGATCACTCCTCTTCTGGGAGCTGAGAAGTGAGACGTCAGACGCGTCATGTTCAGGCTTCGGGTGCTCGCAAGGGCACCCGAAGCCTGGGCTTCATTCTCCTGGTCCCGGCGTTGATCTACATCGTCGTTTTCCTGCTGGGGCCGCTGTGTTACAACCTGTGGATTTCGGTGAGTAACGCCAACGGTGCAAACCTCATCACCGGAGATTTCGCTCCCACAGGATTTCAGAACTACGCTGCCGTTATTGCCGACGACCAGTTCTGGAACGGCGTGTGGCTATCCGCTGTTTTCACCGTGTCCTGCCTGGTTCTTCAATTTATCCTCGGATATGCGTTGGCCCTGTTCTTCCGTCAATCATTCCCCGGAAACGGCGTGATCCGGGCGTTGCTTTTGGTTGGCTGGATTCTGCCGCCGGTAGTCACCGGCACGATTTTTAAGTGGATCTTCGATTCAGATTACGGGGTTCTCAATTTCTTTCTCAGCCAGCTCGGCCTCATCGATTCGCCGATCAAGTGGCTCACGGAACCCACCACTGCGATGGTTGCAATCGTCACTGCGAACCTGTGGGTCGGTATTCCTTTCAATATGCTGCTCCTGCTGTCCGGTCTACACACCATCGACGAAAGTTTGTATGAAGCAGCTTCGGTTGACGGTGCGGGTCGTTGGCGGCAATTCTGGTCTATTACGTCACCGCTGATGCGCCCGGTGATCATTTCCGTTCTGCTCCTGGGTGTGATCAACACGTATAAAGTTTTCGACTTGATCTACACAATGACTAAAGGCGGACCGGTTAATGCCACAACCACGTTGCCGATCTATACCTACCTTGAAACTTTCAAGATTTTCGAGTTCGGACACGGTGCCGCGGCCTCGACTCTGACGCTGGTGCTCCCGTTGGTTCTGTCGTGGTTCTACGTGCGCTCCCTACGTGAGGAGGACCAATGATGACTGCGTCGCGCTCCCGAACGGTAATCCCTGAATCCGCCGGTGAAAAACGTCGGCGACGCCTCGCCTGGGGTAAGTCCGCCCTCGCGTGGCTCATCGCGGTGATTTACCTGTTTCCTGTTTATTGGATGGTTACCACCTCGGTCAAGAACAAGGCGGAAACTTTCGCGCAGCCTCCCCATCTGATTCCTCAGGCTCTGCACTGGGATTCGTATCGAGCTGCTTTCTCTGACGAATACGGCGTATGGCTTGCGCTGGGGAATTCCTTCATCATTGCCACGGGGACATTGGTGTTGACGCTGCTGATCGCGGTTCCAGCCTCGTATGCAGTGGCGCGGTATCGCACCGGAATTTCGACGTCAATGATGGTGTTGTTGACCGTTGTGCAGCTTCTTCCCGCAATCGCTGTGTCAATCCCGATGTTCGTGATGTTCCGTCAGATGGGGTTGATTAATACGTATGCCTCGATCATCATCGCTGATGTATCTGTGACTCTTCCCTTTGCGGTGATTTTGCTTCGCCCCTACTTTAAGCAATTCCCTTATGAGGTCGAGGAAGCGGCGAAACTTGACGGTTTAGGTGTCCTTCAGACGATTGTTCGCATCATCATCCCGACGATTCGTCCGGGTGTTGTGATGATCGGGTCGTTTTCCTTCCTCATGGCGTGGGGTGAATTCACCTTCGCGTTAACTCTGTCGACTCAGCAGCATGTTCAGCCATTGACGGTTGCGTTGAATCGCTTAATTGGGCAATACGGAACGAACTGGAACGACTTGATGGCGGTTGCCACACTGATTGCTCTCCCAGTTCTGATTATTTTCATTGCTCTTCAGCGTTACATCGTTGCCGGATTAGCTGGGGGTGCGACGAAAGGGTAGGGGAGTTTCCCTTCGTGTGATGAGAGTGGGGTACATGAATTGCTCCTGAAGATCCCGGGGTGCGAATTGAACCGCTCCCCGGGTTCTTTGGGTGAGAGGCAGCGGGTTTCGTGGGACGAGGACGAGGCGCATTTGCGCACCTCTTGACGCGGAGTAGACGTGCAGATCGTCGACCGCTGCGCAGACTTATCCACAGCTTGCCGTTGAAACGTCATGTCCTTGTCGAGAATCTGACAGACTGTGGTTCATGACTGGTACTGGCCTCTCGGCGCTCGGCTTCCACGATGACTGGGAAGAGACGACGCGTGTTATCGAAGAATCGGAACACAAAGAAATACTTCCCTTCGGCCCCTACAGGCACGTCTCCGTTTGCGAGGACGAATCGGGGGCATGCATCGGTTTCATCGAAACGACAGACGGAATGTCCACTGGAGTTTTCACGGTCCACGGCCAGGGAGGCTTGAACGTCAAAGCGTGGCAGATCTGGCCGGGTATAGCCGAACTCAGCATTTGTGACGAGGACGGAGCTCTCGTCACCAAAGTTGCGGCATTTGTTGACGACCCGTTTCTCTACCCCCAATATGATCCAAAAGCAGTAGGGGAGCTTGCCATATTCACTGATTATCAACTGGGAGCAATCGGTCTTGACGTCAAGATTTTTGATTGCGAGAACGACTGGGTTCGCTCCCAGGAAGCATCCGGTGAAACTGACGTACTTCTCGGACCATCATTTGTTGCGAGTCCGTGGCTCTTTGCCCTCGCTGACGGCACAGCATCCCCGCAAGACGTCTCTCCTCTGGCGATGTTCTGTGCTATCTGCGAAAACGTTGAGGTTGTGACGAACTCACTCACGGGGAAACAGTGGTACAAAATCTCCGCAAACTGCGCTGTGCCGTGTACCCTCGCTCTCCCCATCGACAGCCAACCAGCTCCCCGCCCTGGCAGCATCGTCAGCGGAAAGGCATTCATCACCGGGAGTTCAGGAATTTGGCGTGAATATGAGTATTCGTACGGAACTCCCGCCTCGTCCTCGTCAACGGACACGGAGTCTGAGGAAAAGTCAGAGGAGCAGGAGAACTGAAAGCACGTGAATTCGGCGAGAAGAAACTGATGGTTGCGTCGCGGTAGTCACCATCGAGGTCGCACCGCAGTCAACGGGCAATTCCCAGTTACCCGCGTTCTCAACCTCTGTGGAGCGAACGGCTGACGAGGATTGCATGATGCTGGCTTCCACTGCGTATCCAACCTCTGCGGAGTGAAGGTCTAGGCCTCGAACAAGCGTGCTTCTTGGTGCGCAACGACGGCACTGAGTCGCTGATGAGAACCGTGAAGATGGGAGGAAAGTTCGGCAAAGAACTCCTTCGATCGCCGATCGCGAGCATATTCGTAGAGATTGACGTGAGCAGTGTATGAGGGATGGAGGTCGTGATCCTGGGCGTTCGTAATGCTCAGTAACGTGGCGAATGTTGGTTTGTACTGGAGCCATAGGCTAGCGAGACGAGAATTTCCTGACATCTCGTAAAACGCGGTATGGAACGCAAGATCGCTTCGGGCGAAGGCATCGGAGTCGTGTGCTTGAGCGGCAACACGCATTTTCTCCAGATACTCAAGGACTTCAGACCAATCTGGGTCAGGACTGTTCAACACAAGTTGGCCCGCGAGAGTCTCGGCTGCTTGACGAATTTCGTAGAGCTCGTCAACGTCTTTCTGACTAAAGGATCGGACATAGTAGCCGCGCTGTCTGCTCTCAAGGAGTCCCTCAAACGTCAGCGTTTTGAGAGCGTCGCGAACGGGACCGCGGCTGACGCCGTATTCAGCGGCCAGAGTGTCTTCAACGAGGCGTGTTTCTTCAGCGAATTCCAACTGAACGATTCGCAGCCGTAGGTCATCTGTGAGTTGCTGCCCGAGGGCAACTGCTTTCAGAGCGGTGACAGGCATGCTTGATCCTTTTCGTCGCGTGTCCTTTACATCCGACCTATTCTACGGTTACCCTTTCTGTTAACGGTTAACGGTAATCGACACAAGGATGTGCTCTCGATGACAAAACCCGAAATTCTCAGTGCCCTCACGACTCCGTTTCACCCTGATGGATCGCTAGATATTGCCGGATTTCGACGAAATATCAACGTCCTCGCGCCGCTGCTTGATGGCGTGTTCGTTGCGGGAACGACCGGTGAATTCCATGCGCTGACCGTGAGTGAGCACGCTTCGCTCGTGGAATGCTGTCTGACCGTCTTTGGCGCAGAACGGACAGTCGTTCATGTTGGAGCGCCAAGCACCCTGCAATCTCTTGAACTGACACGGCAGTCAGTGAGCCTGGGGGCACAGCGCTTTGCGGCGATTACCCCGTACTATCTTCCAGCATCCATTGATGGGATCGTCAGACACTGGGGTGCAATCCGAGAAGCGTGTGAAGGCGAGCTGTACGGATATATATTCCCCGATGTTGCCGTCACCGACATTCTCCCGCGTGACCTCCCTCAGGTTCTTGAATCTGGTATTTCAGGAATCAAGGTTTCTGCGAGAGCGTCAGCTCGCGTTTTAGAGTATCTCAACAATGCGCCTGCGGGCTTCAAGCTCTGGTCGGGAAATGACGCGGATATTCCAGCAACTATTGCAGCAGGAGGGACCGGATCAGTTTCGGGCGTGAGCGGTGCTTGTCCGCATTTATGGGCCGAGCTGTCGTCAGCAATGGAATCCGGTGATCAGCCTGCAATTGCGGCCGTGCAAGAACGCATTGAACAAACCGTTGCAGTACTTGGACCCAGCATCGCCAACATCAAATGGGCTCTCGACTTACAGGGGAGAGCTGGTGGGACATGCCGTATGAGCATCGACCCGCCGGATGCTGCCACCCGCGATCTTATTTCTTCCGTCATCACTCTCACCCACAGTTAGGAACCACGATGAAACCACCGCAAATCCTTAGCCTCGCCCTTGCCGCGGGGTGTGCACTCAGCGTCGCGGCATGTTCGTCCGCAGGAATCAATACGAAAACACCTGCCGCTTCTTCCTCTGAAAGTGATTATCCCTCAAAGGACATCACTCTCATCGTGCAAGCTGCTGCTGGAGGCGGATCCGATCTTTCGTCACGTGCCCTCGCTTCGGCAATGGAGCCGATTCTTGGGAAGTCAATTATTGTTGAAAATCGACCTGGAGCATCCGGATCAACGGCAATGTTGCACGTGAAGGACCAGCCTGCCGACGGCTACACCATCGGCTTTGCTCCCGTAGAGATCTCCATGCTCGGCAGCTTGAACTACGATATTGCTCCAAGCGACTACGACATGCTTGGCCAAATTATGCTTGGCCCGGGAGTCATTTCGGTGCCCGCTGATAGCCCGTATAACACGCTCAAAGAATTTGTTGAGGCGGCAAAGACAACGGAGCTTACGGCGGCGAATTCCGGATCAGGGTCGATTTGGGAAATGGCCGGACTTTCGCTTGCTGATGCGACTGGGGCGAAAATTAAATCCGTGCCTTTTGACGGAGGAGCACCGGCAGTCGCAGCCGTCCTTGGCAAGCAAGTCGATGCGGCTTTCTCCGGGGTGAACGAAGTCAAACAGAACCTTGAAGACGGGAAGCTCAAGGTTCTCGCAATTTTCCACTCGGAGCGCCATCCAGAGCTGCCGGATGTGCCGACCGCCACAGAGCAGGGCGTCAATATAGAGATTGGGGGCTGGGGAGGAATCTATGCTCCTAAGGGACTCCCTGCCGAGGTGAAAAAGACTCTTGAGAAGGCAATCAAAGAGGCCACAGAACAAGATTCCTACAAGAATGTCATCACATCCAGTGGGAATCTTGTTGTTTACCGCAACTCGAAGGAATTCTCAACATTTGCCAATGACGAGGCCGAGCGCTTTGCGCAACTCCTTGGAAAGTAACTGAGCAGATGAACCGGGTGTGCGCTCCCCACCTCGGGGAGCGCACACCCAAGAGAAAGAAGACATCATGCCGACATCAATGGAGATGCCCGCTCAGGTCGACGCTACATCAGCAGGAGTATCGAATGCTCCTGAGTCAGTTCGCTTAGAAGTACTTTCAGCTCTCGTTATCGCGGCTTTCGGTGTGTTCACCGTGGTCGGTGCTCGAAGCATTGAGCTGCGAAACGAGACAGGCGGTATTGATCCTCGCTGGTGGCCAACAATCATTGGGGCTGGAATCATATTCTGCGGACTGTGGATGCTGTTCAATGCTCTGACGCGGCGCGCGATCGAGCGAAACGTCCAACCCGCAAACCGCATGGGATGGCTCTGGCTCCTCGCAACGATCGCAGCGCTGATAGGCGCCGTAGGAATCTGGATCATCGGACTCCATTTTCTTGTGATCACGCCACTCTTTCTTGCACTCACCAATTGGCTCTATGGGGAACGTCGATGGCAGACGTTGGCTCTCTTCCCAACGATCGTCACCCTCATCCTCTTCGTGATCTTCCGGCTTCTCCTCAAGGTGCCACTATGAATGCCATCATTGACGGTCTTTCAGCGTTGTTTGAGCCCATCGCGCTCCTCTGTTTTGTCATCGGGCTTGGTCTGGGTCTTCTCGTGGGAATTTTCCCGGGAATCACCATTTCAATGGCTGTCGCCCTCGCTACGAGCTTCACGCTGACACTCGAGCCTGCGCAAGGGCTAGCCATGCTTCTCGCGATCTACGTGTCAGCACAATACGGTGACCGTATTCCATCAATTCTTCTGAACACTCCGGGAACCCCCGCTGCCGTCGCTACGACACTCGATGGGTATCCGATGGCGAAAAAAGGGCAGGCAGGTCTTGCCCTATCAATTTCGGCGATAGCGACGACGGTCGGCATTCTCATGTCAATGATCGTTCTCATGTTCTTTGCCCAGCCAATCGCTCAGTTCGCACTGAATTTCGGTCCCTTTGAGATGTTCGCCCTCGTGTCTTTTGGCCTCACAGTGATCATCTCAATCTCCACTCAATCTCTCGCTAAAGGAATTTTTGCTGGGCTCCTTGGGATCACCTTCGGTATGGTTGGTTTGGACCCAATCACCGGGGATCCGCGGTTTGTCTTTGGAACGAATGAACTGACAAGTGGTCTGCACTTCATTGCCATCATCATTGGACTTTTCGGCATCACAGAGGTTCTCGATCAGATTCTCACGTACCGTCGCGATAAGACCCACGTTATTACGAGTCTTGGACGGTGGTGGCCAACGAAGTCTGAGATGCGACAGGTGGCAAAACCAATGGCTTTGTCTGGTGCCCTGGGTGCACTCATCGGGGTGATTCCAGCTGCGGGTGGTGACATCGCGGGACTGATCGGATGGAACCGTGCAAAAGCGATATCGAAGAAACCTGAAGAATTTGGAAAAGGGTCGATAGAGGGACTCGTCGGATCGGACACGGCGTCTGCGTCAACACTCGGAGGTGCGTTGACAACGACGCTCTCACTGGGGATTCCTGGAGATTCGGTGATGGCGGTCATGATCGGTTCCATGATCATTTGGGGAATTCAACCCGGTCCGTCTCTGTTTGAGCGCCGCCCGGATATCGTTGTCATCATCATCGCTGTCATGCTTCTTGCGACGCTCGCCTCAACGATCATCAGTCTTGTGCGGACACGAGCGATGACGCGTCTCCTGGATCTTCCGCCGCAGCTGATCTGGGGAATCATCATCGTGTTCTGCATTGTTGGGACGTACTCAACGACGAACAATATCTTGACGGTGATCCAGATGTTGGTCTTCGGTCTTCTTGGATTGCTGCTGCGACGCATAGGGGTCCCCGCGGGACCAGTCGTCCTCGGTTTTCTTCTAGGACCGCTCGCTGAGTCGAATCTCAGGCGAGCAATGCTCATCGGTCCGCCCACTGAATTCATTACCCGTCCTATTTCTCTGATTCTTTTGATCTGTACCGTTGCGGGGCTTGTGTGGCCGACGATTGCTCGTCAACTGAAGCAGCACAAGGCTGCACTATGAAGAAGAATCTCGTACTGACACACAAGTTCCTCCTCACCGAGCCCCAACCCGGCCTACAGGTCCATGCGTCGACGGTCACGACAACGTGTGAAGGGGATCCTCTTGTCGGGTGGTTTGTTGGTCCACATGAAGGACATCCATCGACAACAATTGCCGTCAAACGGGGGAAGAATCCGCCGACATTTCCCTGTCTAAACCACACTGAAGCTCAGTGGAATCCTGTGCTCATGCGCGTAGAAGACCAATCATTGTGGCTGTTTTACAAGCAGGGGAACAGCATCGAGCGGTGGAAGACGTGGGTTGTTGTTTCTCACGATGATGGACGAACATGGAGTGAACCTCGGGAACTGGTCCCCGCAGATGAATCCGGAGGGCGCGGTCCAATTCGGCAGTCACCGATAATCAAGGACCGTCGGTGGATCGCAGCAGGCTCGGTGGAAAACTGGACAGCTGCACGATGGGATTGCTTTGTCGATATCAGCGATGATCGCGGGCACACTTGGCAACAACACATGATTCCCCTTGATCACTCAGTGCTTGACGGGGCTGGGTGTATCCAGCCCACGATTACACCTGGACGTGAACATGCCTTCGTCATGCTTGCTCGGAGTACACAGGGGCATGTCTTTCGTTCGACAAGCGACGATGGGTGTCATTGGTCGCCGTTGATTCCAACGAGCTTGCCGAATAACAACTCAGGAATTGCGGCGCTCGCTGATTCACAGGGAACACTTTGGTGTGCACACAACCTATCGACCTCAAACTGGGGCGCTCGTTCCACTCTTGCGATGTCATCCTCTGACGATGATGGAGAGACATGGACAACGGAATTGATCATCGAGAAACATGCGAGTGGTTCAACAGGGCGTCCACGGTCAGTGTCCGAACACGGTGTCATTACTGATGGGGTAGGTGAGTATTCGTATCCTGCGATGCTGTGTGTGGGCAATGAACTATGGGTGACATACTCCTGGCAGCGCCAGGCTATCGCGCTTGCGAGGTTGAGCATGGAGACGTCTCCGGAGGCTTAGTGCTGCCGACGCTGAGCGACGGATGTGGCGGTTTGGAGGAGCGAATCCATAAACCTGTTGTCTTCATTCGGTGATTCATGTACAATTGACGCAAGAAAACTACGACAAATGTATTTACTGGGAGGGTTCGATGCTTCTGTCGTTCTCGATAACGAATTGGAAGTCCTACGCGGAGACTGCTGAATTCTCCATGATCGCCACCCGTGAACAGCGGTATGGCGACCGACTGACGCGAGTTGGACGACAACGCGTGCTACCTGTGACGGCAATATATGGGGCAAATGCGGCTGGAAAATCAACGTTTGTCAGGGCTCTTGCAGCGCTGCGCGACATTGTCGTGGGTGCGCGTCGTCCGGGAGCTACGCTTCCTGCCTTCCCGCACCTGCCGGATGGAAAGACTCAGCCATCGCGATTTGAGATCGATTTTCTCGTCGACATTGAAACGAAGACATCGCGTCGGAGGGAAGTTACCCTCGTGTACGAAGTTGAATTTGATCGCCGTCAGATCCGCTATGAGGCGCTACTCATTCGGCGTCAGAAGACCGAAGACTACCTCTTTGAGCGAACAGGGAAGCACGTGGTGCTTGATTCTGAGTTCCAGAACAATCAAAGGGTCGTTGCGCATACCGAAGTTATTTCGGATAACGAAACCGTTTTGGGTGCCGTCGGATCGGATGAAGATGTGGAACCCTCGTTTTTCACGGCAGCATACTCGTGGTTTGCTCAGCAGCTTACGGTGATTTTCCCTTCGTCAGAATTTGTGCATCTCCCCGCTCTCTTCGATGCTGACGAACTGTTCGCTCAGGCGATGAATGCAGGCCTCTCCCGTGCGGATACGGGAATTTCCGAACTTGTTCTTGAAGAAATGAAGGTCAGCATGCTCCCGCTTGAGGCTGAGCAGGTTGACGAGTTGATCAACAAACTCGAAGAAGACGGCGGTGCATTTATCGTTGGTGGAGAGACTAGAGACTACGCGGTTCTCGACATTGCTGATGAGCGTCCGCGTGCTCGTCGGCTGGTTGCTCGGCATGACATCTCAACTGGTCCACACGAGGAGTCGGAAGGTTTTAATCTCCACCTTCGGGAAGAGTCTGATGGTACGCAACGATTCATGAATCTCCTCCCCGTACTCTTTCAGCTACGGCAAGAAGATTTACGAGGAGTTTTCGTCATCGACGAACTGGAAAACTCGATGCACCCGAAACTTACCGAAGAATTTATTCGGATTTTCCTCGATGAACTCGGCGAGGCTCAGCGCCGCCAGCTAATTTTTACGACACACGAGATTCAGCTCATGCGCTCGGATATTCTTCGTCGCGATGAAATCTGGCTCGCCGAGAAGGAACGTGGCCAGACGCAGCTCACCCGGGTTTCAGACTTTTCACGAGATGGCGTACGCAAGGACGCGGATCTCCTCTCTTCATACATGTCGGGCAGGCTCGGCGGCGTGCCGCGCGTGTGAGGGGGGATCGTGAATTCCAGGAAACGAAGACCGCTGTCGGATCGGAGTCGAGGGCGTCGGAATCAATCGCGGACTCCTCGTGAGATCGTCTATATCTGCGCTGAAGGAAAGACGGAAGAACAATATATTCGTGCACTATGTGAATACCGATATCCGCGACTCTTTGCTCCTCATTTTCTCACCCGTCGGGGCAGTCAAAGTGCGAGAAAAACTTCGCTTCTCAATCATCTTCAGGAGGCGAAACGTATCGAACGACAATGGACGCGCTATGATCGGGGACAATCGATCTGGATCATCTGTGATGTGGATCAGAATGAAGTGCATTGCGAGGATCTTATTCAGTGGGTCAAGAGTGATCCTGAGCATCACCGGGTAGCGATTCAGAGCTGCTCAATCGAAGCATGGTTTGTTCAACACTTTGACTCGACCTGCCGGCCGGGATCGAATGAGGAGGCTTTCGATGCTCTTCAGAAACGGTGGCCAAAATACACTAAAGGCTGCGAAATCCCTGCCTGGTTGATTGAACAAACCGATTTTGCGGTGACTAACGAAAATCACTATCTCGCGACTCGGAGGGGAGAACGTCAAGGAGTATGGCCTGTTGAACGGTCGTCGCAAATGCCAGAGTTCATTTCCTATCTCGATTCTCGCGCGAAAATACTTCACCCTCGATGGGATCCATCATCTAGAGCCTGATTCACGTGATCTGGTGAAATGCCTGAAGTACCGCGTTCGTTCTCATGTTCCGTGAGCTTCCGCAGGGGTATCCCAGTGAACGTCGGATTCTTAGGTCCCTTGGGCGCGCGGTTCCTGTTTCCCGCGGAGTGTCCGAGCGAACGAAGGCTTCTCATACATGAGAGGTCGTGATCTCAAACTCGGAAACGAAAAAGCCTCAAACTCGGAAACGAAAAAGTCTCAAACTCGGAAACGGAGGTCTCTGACCTGCGGATTTGTTGGGACGAGCGTGTGGCGAGCAGCCGTGTCATTTGTCTTCAGCTGACACGTTTCATAGGCGGAAGCCAGCGGCTTGAGGGGTGCATTCATGCGCCCCTCAAGCCGCTGTGCGATGCCGGCTACGGCATCGCGGTGCATCGGGCCTTGACCTGGGGGATGTCACTTCACAGCGACGAAAACCTTGTCGGACAGCAGCGCAGCGCGAACGGCAAGGACACCCTGGTTGACATCGGTTCCTGAAACGGCAATCGCGATGTTTCCAGTTGTTGATCCGCCCTTGTAGAGCGTGCTCAGGGAATCGAATGCCTCGGGAGCAACAAGCAGCTTAGACGTGGAATCGAAGCTCTTACCCTCAGCCGATACGAAGTCGATTGAGGCCAGCGGAATCGATCCGTCAGCGTCATCACCCTTGAATGTGGCCGTGACATTGACGAGGATGTACGTTTCCCCTTCAGCCGGTTCCTGGTTGATCATGTCCGCGGCAACAATCTCCGCAGCCGCGTCAAGGTTCACGGAGTTGATGGTGAGATCCCAGTCGTCGGTGGACACCGTCGATCCCAGCGGAAGAGGATTCTCTCGGGTCTTCCCAGCATCCTTATCACCGGCGGAGTCACCGGAGTCCGCGGCCTCTTTCTCATCGGAGGTCATGGTCTCACTGGATGACGTGGATGTGGACGTGGCTGTGGCCTCGTCAAGGGCAGTGGAGAACGCGTGGCCAACGATGAAGATGAAAGCAATGACCGCAACGATTGTTCCGACGATGGAGATGATGATCGCGGCGATGGACTGGCCGTGAGCTTTGTCTTTCTGGCAGACACCAACAATGCCGAGAATGAAGGAAATAGGCAGGAGAATCCAGCCGACAATGACGAGGCCGGGGATGCAGGCGAGAATCGTGCCGAGGACCGCAAGGACCAGGGCGACAAGGCCAATGGTGTTGCGCGGTGGTTTCTCAGGATGATTTAGGGCTGGGGGGGGGTTACTCCAGTTGCCTGTGGCAATGAAGTTTCAGGAGGGATGCTCATTGTTGACTCCTGTCGTGATGAAATGGATACGGAAAGGAACCGAAGGTTTTCACGTGATCAACACGCAGACGAAATCCTGAACAGTTCATAAAAAAGCATAGTTGGTGACCCGTGTGTACCAAGTATTCACGCAGCGTGGCGCGACATCAGAACGAGCTATAGCGCCTCATGGGGCATCGCACGGGTCTGTTGAGGTTGAGCGACATCATCTCGCGTCTCACTGGCGCACCCCTAGTGCTGCCTCCGATTGACCGACGACTCACAGGCACGCTCGTCATCTCAGCCTCAACCAAACGAACCGAGTACCCTTAGACCCGAACTTTGTGGCGATCGTGGAGGAAATATGGCGAACGAACATCCCGCTTTCTTTGGGAGCGACCCCGACGAATCCCAGGGAGCCGATGCGTCGCGTGGAATTCCTGCCGATCTCATCCCGTACCTCGAAGCTGCTGACGCACCTGACCTAGACGATGGGGATATTGACGAGGACGACGCCGCGCCTTCCCCTGAGAGCTCACCCCTAGGCATCTCACCCCTGCGCGGAAGTTTCGCTTCTCACACAGACGGATCGCCATCCTCCCAGGCCTCGCCTGATTTAGCGGCGACAACATCAGCGAATCCACGAGCCGAGGGATTGCATGACGACTCCGAACGTCAAGCGGCGCTGCGTGCCCTCGTTGAACATTCCCTGCTTCTTGGTCCCGACCCTTCGATCCTGGCCGAAATTGAGTCCGATGGTGACGATGACGAATGGTTCGATGGTGATGATGAGGCAGGCTCGTCCTCGTCAATGAATGGCGGCGCAGAAAATGGCGACGGACGCGGGGACCACGCCACGGGGAGAATGTCTCACGACGATGCGCTGGATGAGGCAGCACGTGACCTCGAGCGCGACGCCCAAGTGAAGAGGATTTACCACAGCATCGTCGAACGCGCCCCCGAGCACAGTGTGCAGCCCTCGCTCGAACGAGTCCGGGCGGTTCTTGACATTCTTGGGGACCCACAGAATTCCTATCCGACGATCCATATCACCGGAACGAATGGGAAAACATCGACTGCCCGGATCACTGACTCACTGCTGACGGCGTTCGGCATGAGAACTGGCCGATTCACCTCTCCCCATCTCGTTGACGTGCGCGAACGCATTTGCCTTGAAGGTCAACCCATCAGCCGCGACGGCTTCATTCGTGCCTGGGAGGATGTTGAGCCCTATATCGGCATGGTTGATGAACGCTCGAAAGCTAACGGTGGTCCTCGGCTGTCGTTCTTTGAGGTTTTCACGGTTATGGCGCTCGCCGCCTTCGCTGATTACCCGGTGGATGCCGGTGTGATCGAAGTGGGGATGGGTGGTCGATGGGATGCAACGAACACCATCGACTCAGGAGTGGCTGTGATCACCCCGATCTCGAAGGACCACACCAAGTGGCTGGGATCGACGATTCGTGAGATTGCGACGGAAAAAGCCGGGATCATCAAGCCCGGGCAGATCGTTGTTGTGGCACAGCAGCCCGACGAAGCCCTTGAGATTATTTGTGAAAAGGCCCGGGATGTCGACGCGATCGTTCGCCTGGAGGGGCGTGACTTCGACGTCCTCGACCGGCAGATGGGGGTCGGTGGACAGTTGGTGACTATTCGGACCCCGTCAGCGGTTTACGAGGACGTGTTTGTTCCACTTTTTGGTGAGTATCAGGCATCGAATGCGGCGCTGGCGTTGGTTGCTGTTGAGGCGTTCATGGGTGGGCGGCAATTGGATGGCAGGATTGTTGAACAGGGAATGATGAATGCGACGTCGCCGGGACGGCTTCAGGTGGTTCGTACATCGCCGACCATCCTCGTTGACTCCGCGCATAATCCGGCGGGTGCTGCAACCCTGGGCGATGCAGTTGAGGAGTCTTTCGGATTCACCCACACAGTGGGTGTGTATTCCGCAATGGCTGACAAGGACATTGAAACGGTGCTCGCGCAGGTTGAACCGTATTTTGACGCGATCGTTGTCACGCAGATGCCGGGGGAGAGGGCGGCGTCTGTTGACGAGTTGCGCGCGATTGCCGCCGATGTTTTCGGTCCTGATCGGGTTGATGTGCGGGAGGATCTCGCAGATGCGGTTGACCGTGCGGCTGAACTTGCTGAGGCGAGTACGGACCCGGCAGATCGCTCGGGTGTCGTTGTTTTCGGCTCTGTCATGCTCGCTGGTGAAATGCTCACTCTTGCAGGACATCGGCCCTAGGTTCTGAACCTTTCCTCAGTTTTCCCTCAGCAGATGAACTTCGGGAGACAAGGTGGCACGATAAGTGGTGTAGGCCACGACAATGCTGCAAGGAGGCACCATGAAAAAGCTGGTCAATGATGTTCACAATGTTGTTAAGGAAACGCTTGAAGGATTCGCGTTGGCGCACGCCGACGTGGTGAGCGTCCACCTGGACCCCGATTATGTTGTGCGTAAAGAGCCCAAAGCAGACGGGAAAGTTGCGCTGGTGTCCGGTGGTGGATCAGGCCACGAACCACTGCACGCGGGATTCGTTGGAGAAGGGATGCTTGACGCGGCTGTCCCTGGCGCTGTTTTCACGTCGCCAACTCCAGATCCCATTCTTGAAGCCACGAAAGCCGTGGACCGGGGTGCAGGCGTCCTTCATATCGTCAAGAACTACACGGGCGATGTCCTCAACTTTGAGACCGCGGCAGAAATGGCGGACATGGACGACATTGAGGTCCGCTCCGTCATCGTCAATGACGACGTTGCCGTTGAGGATTCCCTCTACACGGCAGGGCGTCGCGGTGTTGCTGGAACGGTTCTCGTTGAGAAGATCGCCGGTGCCTGCGCGGAAACCGGCGCCGACCTCGACACCGTTGAACGGATTGCCAACACGGTCAATTCTCAGATGCGATCAATGGGCCTGGCGCTTGGTCCATGCACCGTTCCCCACGCTGGGAAGCCGTCATTCGACCTCGGTGAAGATGAGATTGAACTCGGCATCGGAATCCACGGGGAACCCGGCTACCGCCGCGGCGCTATGGAACCCGCGGATGTTCTCATCGAAGAGCTGTACACGAAGGTCCGTGACGATCTGGGAGTGACGAAGGGTGAGCGTGTCATCACGCTGGTCAACGGCATGGGCGGCACTCCGGAATCAGAGCTGTACATCTGCCACCGTAAACTCGCGCAACTCCTCGAAGCCGATGGTATCGAGATTTCACGTTGTCTTGTGGGAAACTATGTGACGTCCCTGGAAATGCCGGGTGTTTCCATCACGCTGCTGCGTGTTGACGACGAATTGATCGAACTATTTGACGCGCCGGTTCACACGCCGGCCTGGAAGTGAGGGCACGATGACACTGGACGCGGCTTGGGCTATTCGCTGGATGAAAGCCTGCCAGGAAGAGGTCTCATCGAAACGCGAATACCTCATCGACTTGGACCGTAAAATCGGCGATGGTGACCACGGAGAGAACCTGGATCGAGGATTCTCTCAGGTTGTTTTCGCCCTCGACGTGGCGGAACCACAGTCGGTTCAGGAAGTCCTGAAGATCGTTGCGAAGACCCTCATGTCAACGGTCGGTGGTGCCGCTGGACCGCTTTTTGGTACCGCGTTCATGCGGGCAGCCAAGACCGCGCCCGTGGACCCTCTGGAATCCCAGGATGTTGCCGCGGTCATCGCGGCTGCACTCGAAGGAATCCAGGCCCGCGGTAAAGCAGAACGCGGTGAAAAGACAATGGTCGACGCATGGGGCGCTGCCGCCGACGCAGCGAAGGCTGCTGCTGAAGCAGGAGCGGTTCCCGCGGCGGTGCTTGAAGCGGCGGCAGCTGGCGCTCGAGAAGGTGCCGCTGCAACCGAGCCGATGAAAGCCACGAAAGGTCGCGCATCGTACCTCGGTGACCGTTCCATCGGTCATCTTGACCCGGGCGCGACCTCGTCGGCGATCATCCTCCAGCAGGCATACCTCACGGCCCGGGAGGTCTGATGGCACGCGTCGCTTTAGTCATTGCTTCGCACTCGAAGCTTCTCGCACAGGGGCTGGTTGAACTCTCACAGCAGATGGCTCCGGATGTCACGATCAACGCTGCCGGCGGAACAGAGGATGGGGGAATCGGCACGTCCTATGACCTCATTGAGGCGGCCGTCAACTCTGCTCTTGCCTCTGTTGAGGCCTCCGGTCATTCAGACGAGGACTCCGGCGTCGTGATCCTCACTGATCTGGGGTCGGCGACGATGACTGTCGAATCGGTTCTGGAATTTGCTGACGACCCTCAGCGCCTCCAGTTCGTCGATGCCCCACTTGTTGAGGGTGCGGTTGCCGCTGCTGTTCGCGCGCAGCTGGATGACCCGATCGGTTCTGTTGCGGCCGCAGCACGGGGCGCATACCGCCGAGGAGCTGAGATCGAGGGGGAAGATCCTTTAGCTGGCGCAGATGCGGGGTCTGTGGATCAGACAACCCAACCGGAAGCGTCCGGTGCCATCACCGCGGATGCTGTTGTTGCCGATCCCGTAGGGCTTCATGCTCGACCCGCGGCACTCCTCGCGCGTCAAGCTGCGGGATTCGACGCGGAGATCACGGTGAACGGTGCGGATGCAGCCTCAGTTCTTGAGGTGATGGCGTTGGGTGTCAAGCAAGGAGAAACGGTTCATCTTGTTGCAACGGGGCCAGACGCTGCCGAAGCGATCGTGGCTCTCGTTGAACTGCTGGAGACGGCATAGAAGCATCGCAGTTCAGCGTGGTGAAAGACCTGCGAATTGGGTCGGACGTGTGGGATGAGACCGCACGTCCGACCCGCCGTCGTTTCACTGCTTCCGAAAGTGTGGGGTTTGGCCCTATGCTGTCCTTCTATCAAAAAATGGACTGAAAGGTGGGACCAATGACCCAGCACCTTCTTGATCGGAACCTGGAGCATACGCTGATTCTCGTCAAGCCTGACGGGTACCGTCGCGGACTCACGGGTGAAATCCTTCGCAGGATCGAGGCGAAGGGCTACACCATTAAGGGCTTGAAACTTGAAGTTGCCTCGCGCGAACTCCTTGAAGAACACTATGCGGAGCATCAGGGACGCCCCTTCTTCGAGGGACTCGTGGCCTTTATGTCCTCCGGCCCTCTCGTGGCGATCATCGTTGAAGGCGTGCGCGTGTGCGAGGGGATGCGTTCACTCATGGGAGCCACCGACCCGACGGTGGCGGCACCGGGAACAATCCGCGGTGATCTTGGTCGTGCATGGAACTCTCCTGCGATGGAGAACCTGATCCACGGATCGGACTCTCCGGAGTCCGCGGCGCGTGAAATCAAGCTGTGGTTCCCTGAAATCGACTGATTTTGCGTTGATACCCCCTATTCTGGGTGGGTGCATCTGAAAACCCTGACGCTGCGGGGATTTAAGTCTTTCGCCAGCGCAACGACTCTTCGCCTGGAACCGGGGATCACCTGCGTGGTTGGTCCCAACGGTTCGGGCAAGTCAAATGTCGTTGATGCCCTTGCGTGGGTGATGGGGGAGCAGGGAGCAAAAACTCTGCGCGGTGGCCAAATGGCCGACGTGATCTTTGCGGGAACCTCGGGGCGCCCGGCTCTGGGTCGGGCGCAGGTTGATCTGACTATCGACAACACTGACGGTGTTCTTGATGTTGACTATTCAGAGGTCACGATTTCTCGAACCCTTTTCCGCGGTGGAGGTTCGGAGTATCAGATCAACGGTACTCCCGCCAGGCTGCTTGACGTTCAGGAGCTTCTCTCCGACACCGGCATGGGACGGCAGATGCATGTCATCGTTGGTCAGGGGCAGCTCGATGCCATCCTTTCGTCAACACCGGAGGACAGGCGCGGCTTCATTGAGGAAGCCGCGGGCGTTCTCAAACACCGGCGCCGCAAGGAACGTGCCCTGCGCAAGCTCGCTGACATGGATCAGAATCTTGTCCGTGTTCTTGACTTGACGAATGAGATTCATCGTCAATTAGGTCCCCTGGCTCGTCAGGCGAAGGTTGCCCGTCGCGCAACCCTCATTCAGGCGCGGGTCAGGGATGCCAGTGCCCGAATCCTCGCCGATGACCTCGTGGCCGCTAGGGATCGCCTTGCGGCCCAGACGGAATCGGATCGGGCTCTGCTTCACCGTCAGGACGCACTCCAGCGGCGTATTGCCGACGCGCGGGCGCGGCTTGCGCAACTGGAAGCACATGAGCTTGAGTCAACGCCGCGGGTTGAGCAGGCGATGAAGCTGTGGCAGGAACTGACGACTCTGCATGAACGGCTCCGCGGCACGCAGATGGCGGCCCAGGAACGCGTGATGATTCATTCAACGCTTCCTCTTCCTCCCACGGGAGACGACCCCGAGGTCCTCGAAGAACGAGCGCGTGCGGCAAGCGACGAGGACGCGCTTCTCGTTGCCCGCGTGGAAGACGCCCGGACAGTGCTGGCCAATCACACCCACGAACGCCACGAATGCGAGGATCGTGACCAGCAGGCAGCCCGCGAACTTGCCCGTGTCAACCGGGTTCTCGCTGATCACCGCGAACGTGTTGCGCGACTTTCCGGTGACGTCTCCTCAGCGTCTTCTCGCGTCGAGGCCGCAAAGAACGAATCGGAACGCGCGCAGACGGCTTACGACGAGGCGCGTGAACGTTTGGCCCTCGCGGAGAATACGCTGGCGAAGCACATCTCAGATGTGGATGACGAGGTGGCGCCGGAATCGAATGCATCAGCGGCCCATTCCCGCGCCGTCGCTGAACGGGAAGACGCCCGTGCTCGCGTCAGTGAACTTCTTGATGCCGAACGCGATGCGCGATCTGATCGTGCGACGTGGCTCGCTCGAAGGGACACCCTTGAACAATCCCTGATCCCCGAAGATACGACGCGCGAATTGCTTGGGCGCCACGGAGTTCTTGGTGAGCTTTCCTCCCGCGTGAGTGTTTCCTCCGGGTACGAGGACGCAGCCGCAGCCGTGCTCGCTCCCTTTACCGGGGCTGTGGTTGTGGCATCGCTTAACGATGCGCTGAAGGAACTTCAGCGGGTGAAATCTTTAGGAAACGGCCTGGTTCGTATGGTGATCGCCGCCGATGCATCGGTCGAGTCCGATGCGAAGGCACAGCGCGGGGATCCCGGCCCCGTCCTCGTCCCCCTTCCGCCCGGTGCGACGTGGATGCGGGACGTTGTCACCATCGCTCCCGACGTTGATTTCGCTGACCTCATTGAGGCAACAGTTGTTGTTGAAGACGCTGAGCTGATCTCTCCTGTCATGGCGATTCCCGGGGTTGAGGCCGTCGTTACTCTCCGAGGAGACGTTTATCGATCGGGACGGCTGTCTGGAACGGGAGCTGAGTCGCGTTCGATCCTTGCGTTGCGCGCCCAATATGAGGAAGCAGGAGTACGGGCCAACGAAGCTCAGGGGCGATTCGATGCGATTCAGCGGGAGCTTGCAGCGGCGAACGAACATCTTGATAGGTGTGTGAAAGCTGCGAATGATGCGCTCACTGCGTTACGGGCCGAGGATGCGCTTCGCGCACAGGAAGCTCAGGAGAGGGCTCGCGCCCAGTCTGCGGTTGCGGCTGCTCGTGCCGAGGCCGAGCGTGCTCAGGCGAATCTCCAACGTAGCCGCGATCAGGTGGAATGGGCACAGCAGCAGGAAGTTGAAGCGAAGAATCGGATGAACGATTCAACGCAGAGTGCCCCGGAGGAAGATCTTGACGCTGCGCAGAAACACGCTGATGAGGCATCTGCGGCTGCCCGGGAGGCTCGGGAAACGGAGACACGGCTGAGGCTGGAACTGCGGGCCATTGAGGAAGAATCACGGCAGGTTCAGGCGCGGGCCCGGTCCCTTCGTCAGGCGGCGGCGAAGGAAAGGGAGGCTCGCACCCGATTTGCGCGTCAGGAAGCTGTCCGTGTGAGGGAACTGCGCAAAGCACAGGGTGTGGCTGAGGCCGCCGCTATGGCTGTCGATGTTGCGGCGCGGGCGCTTGCTGAGGCCGATGCCGAGCGGGAGGAAGCGCAAAAGGAACGCTCGGAGGTCTCACAGTCGGTGACGCAGGCGAGGAAAGAGATCGACGCGATGAACTCCGAGCTCGGTCAGCTACTTAGCGCATCCCATCGCGATGAGATTGCACGCGAACAGACGCGAATGCGTGTTGAGCAGTTGGAAATGAAAGCGATGGAGGAACTCTCGCTGGAGGCTGAGCAGCTCGTTGAGGAGTTCGGGCCGCACAATTTGGTTCCTGTTTTCCCTCGGGATGTCGAGTCACCGGATGAGGAGGTCGAGGCCACCGAGTTTTGCCCCTTTGTTCGTCAGGAGCAGGAACGGGCCCTGGAGAAAGCGTCGAGGGACCTTGAACGTCTGGGGAGGGTGAATCCTCTGGCCCTTGAGGAGCATGAGGCTGCGAAGCAACGCCATGATTTCCTTGTGTCGCAGGTGCAGGATCTGAAGAAGTCGAAGGCGGATCTGCTGAGGATCATTGAGGATGTTGATCGCCTGGTTGAAGAGGCTTTTGAGTCGGCATTCGCTGACACTCGCAGGGAATTTGCGCATACTTTCGAGGTGTTGTTCCCCGGCGGTCAAGGGGATTTGGTGTTGACAGATCCGGAAAATATGTTGACGACGGGTATTGAGATTGAGGCTCGGCCCGCGGGGAAGAAAGTCAAGCGGTTGTCGCTGCTTTCGGGTGGGGAGCGGTCTCTTGCGGCGATTGCTTTTCTTGTGGCGATCTTTAAGGCGAGGCCGTCGCCGTTCTATGTGATGGACGAGGTCGAGGCCGCTCTCGATGATATGAACCTGTCAAGGCTCCTTGAAATCTTCAAGGAACTGCGCGAAGAGTCGCAGCTCATTGTTATTACGCACCAAAAGCGAACGATGGAGATCGCCGACGCGCTTTACGGGGTGACGATGCGAGATGGAGTGACAACTGTTGTCTCGCAAAAACTTGCGTGAGCGTTGTCAAGGACGGTGTTCGGATCAACGCCAGGGCGCACACATCGCGTAAAACCGTGCGTCAGAGGCGTGGTGAGAGGACGGGTGTGGTTAGAGTCCGGCCTCGTCCTCGATCAGGAGATGACGTTCGTCGAGGACATCCGCAGCGGTGGCAACAAGAGCTTCGAGATGACGGTTCGCGTGATGCGCACAGAAGAACAACTGACCACCCGAGGCGAGAGTGACGCGCACCCACGCGCGGGCACCGCACTGATCACAGCGATCGGCGGCGGTCAACGTCGGCTCGAACGAGGTGGTGCGTTCCAAGGTCGTAGCGTTCATGCCTCTATCTCACACCACACCACCGGCATTTGCGGCATTGAAGGACCGTTGTTCACCGCAGGCGCAATTTTCGTCACTTATCCACATATGGGCGGGCCGAAGCGGTTGTATCGCGAGGAAATCCTTAGGATGACGACGTGAGTTCTTCCAATCCCGCTGATTACAACGCCCATCACCTCTCGGTCCTTGAAGGGCTTGAGGCTGTGCGTAAGCGTCCCGGTATGTATATCGGTTCCACGGATCATCGTGGTCTCATGCACTGCCTGTGGGAAATCATCGACAACGCCGTGGATGAGGCGCTTGAGGGCTTCTGCGACACCATTGACGTGCGCCTGCACCCCGATCATTCGGCTTCGGTGACCGATAACGGACGCGGTATCCCGGTGGACGAGGTTCCTGGCACAGGCCTGTCGGGCGTTGAGGTCGTGTTCACGAAGTTGCATGCGGGAGGTAAGTTCGGCGGCGGATCGTACGCGGCATCCGGTGGTCTCCACGGGGTTGGCGCGTCCGTTGTCAACGCACTGTCGGCGCGCATGGACGTCCAGGTGGATCGTGGCGGCAAGACGTGGGAGATGTGCTTTAGACGTGGAGAACCGGGTGAGTTTGATGACTCCGCGCAGCGCACACCGAACTCGCCGTTCACCGCTTTCACCTCGCAGTCTGATCTCAAGACCGTGGGGAAGGTGAAGAAAGCCCAAACGGGGACGCGGGTGCAGTTCTGGGCTGATTTCCAGATCTTTCCGTCAACCGAAGGATTTTCTTGGGAAGACCTCCTTGCCCGTGCCCGGCAGACGGCGTTCCTTGTTCCCGGTTTGACGATCAACTGCTGGGATGAACGCGGTGAAGAGGACGTGCATGAGTCTTTTCGCTTCGACGGGGGCGTAGTCGACTTCGCCAATTGGTTAGCGTCGGATGGCCCTGTGACGGATACGTGGCACATCACCGGTGAGGGGACGTACACCGAGACAGTTCAGGTGTTGAACTCGCAGACCGGACACCTTGAAGCAACGGAGGTTGACCGGGTCTGCCAGGTTGACTGTGCGCTTCGGTGGGGCATTGGATATGAGACTCAGGTGCAGAGTTTCGTCAACATTATTGCAACCCCCAAGGGTGGTACTCACGTCCAGGGATTCGAGCAGGCGATCGTCAAGATCCTGCGTGCGCAGATCGAGAAGAATGCCCGAAAGCTGAAGGTTTCAGCAAAGGATGGGCGAGCGGAAAAGGATGACGTTCAGGCGGGGATGACCGCGGTGATTACCGTTCGTTTCCCCGAACCACAGTTCGAGGGGCAGACGAAGGAAGTACTGGGCACTCCGCAGATCCGAACCGTTGTTTCCCGAGTCATTACCGACTGGATGAAGACGAAGTTTGCCTCCTCTAAGCGCGACGACAAGCAGCAGATGGCGCTTTTGCTTGAGAAGGTTGTCGGTGAGATGAAGGCGCGTGTGTCGGCACGCATCCACAAGGAAATCTCACGCCGTAAGAATGCTTTGGAGACCTCCTCGCTTCCCGCCAAGCTCGCGGATTGCCGACTTGAGGATGTGAGTCAGACAGAACTTTTCATTGTCGAGGGCGATTCGGCTCTGGGAACAGCGAAAGCTGCGCGAAACTCCGCGTATCAGGCGCTATTTCCGATCCGAGGAAAGATCCTCAACGTGCAGAAGGCGTCAACCTCGGACATGCTGGCCAATGCGGAATGCGCAAATATCATTCAGGTCATCGGAGCGGGGTCGGGGAGAACTTTTGATATCGAGCAGGCCCGCTACGGGAAGGTCATTCTCATGACCGACGCGGATGTTGACGGCGCTCATATCCGCACCCTTTTGCTCACGCTGTTCTTCCGCTACATGCGGCCCCTCGTTGAGGCTGGTCGAGTGTATGCGGCGGTTCCGCCCCTGCATCGGATCGAGGTTTCGGGCAAGGGGAAGCGTCCAAAGGAACTGCTGTACACCTATTCCGAGAATGAACTTCACGACAAGCTCCGAGAGCTTAAACGTTCGGGGCGCACGTGGAAAGAACCGATTCAGCGGTATAAGGGTCTGGGCGAGATGGATGCGGATCAGTTGGCTGAGACAACGATGGATCGTGCGCACCGGTCGCTTCGTCGGATCACTTTGGGGGATGAGCAGGAGCTCCGCGAGGCTGAGGATGTCTTTGAGCTGCTCATGGGCTCGGTTGTTGGCCCCCGACGTGATTTCATTGTCGAGGGGTCGGCTGCGTTGGATCGAGAAAGAATCGACGCATAGACCGCGTGGTCGCAGGCCTTTGTTTCGCTTTTTTCGGTGTCATTTCGCCCGACGAAGGTCTACACATGACCTTAGACCCGCTTTCCTCTACGATGGACGGCATGACTGGACTTGCTGAGCGTCTTTCGCCCCCCGGGTCCGTACCCTATCCCGGAGAGCATCTCGGCTTGAGGTTTCGACCAATGCGGGCGTCGGATGCGCCTGCGGTGTATTCGTTGATCCGTGAAACTGAGACGATGGATGACACCGCTCACCGCGTGTCGACGCGGGAAATTGCAGACATGATCGAGGGACGCCACGGGGTCGACTGGGTGGAGACGATCGTCGGTCTGGACCGTGAACGTCGGATTTGTGCGGTCGCGTCTGTGCGCGTCATTCGTTCCCAGATGCTCAGTTCCGTTGGTGAGGATAGCCAGCGCGCCCATGCGACGATCCGCGCCTATACGCATCCTCATTGGCGAGGACGAGGCATCGGCCGGGCCCTGTTGTATTGGCAAGATGGTCGGGCACGCCAGATGCTTGTGGACACGTACGGTTCAGATAGTGAGCGTCCGTCGTCGATCTCGAATTTCGTTGACGCCCATATGACTGATCGGCGACGGATGTATATCGCGGCGGGTTTCTACGCAAAGCATATGTTCCAGCAGATGTACCGGGAGATCGTTGGCGGGGAGACGCGGCCGACTCCAAAGAACGGGTATTCGGTGGTTGCGTGGGACTCGGTTGCACCAGGTGATCTTGATGCTCTTCATGCCGAGGTTTCGTCTCGTGACATCAATGCTCGCTGTTTTGGACGGTCGTGGGATGCTCTGACTCATTCGCTGGAAATGCGGTGGTCCTTTGTTGCCTGTGATTCGTCGGGTGCTCCGATCGGATATATTGGAGTGTCTCGTCCCACGGATCGATGGGCTGCAACAGGGGTCAGCGAGGCAAATATCGATATCCTGGGGATTCATCCCGATCATCGGGGGCGTTCCTTGACTAGCGCTCTTGTTCGTTCTGCGATCGCTGCGGTCAGCGCTTCGGGTGTTGCGAAGATCGGTGTTCAGATTGATCGTCAGCATGACGCGCAGACTCATAGCATGTATGAGCACCTGGGTTTTGTTGATGCTCAAGCGGAAGTGTTCTATACGATCAACCAATGAGGGGAGTAAGAGATGACAGCCGTTGGTGACGACGCCTTTCTCCTGCCTCCCAGCAGCAACGGGATTCGCTGGGAGCCGCTGAGCGAATCTCATATTGACGACTTAGCTGCGCTGTTTGCGCGAATGGAAGCTCAAGATAATCCACCCTATCGAACGTCTCGTGGGGAAGTTGCGGAGATGCTGGGTTCAGCTTCAACCTGGGTGGGGCTTGCAGGTTACGCCACGCGCGGCTTGGGACGAGGACGAATGGTCGCTTTTGGGCATGTTCTCGTGCGATACCCCGGATACGTTGAATGTGTGTGCACTGGTGGAGTAGATCCGTTTTTCCGGCGAATTGGCTTAGGGGGAGTTCTTGTTGATTGGCAGGAACATACGGCGCGGCTGCTCCTTGATGACGTGGATGATCGTCAGCGACGACTGATTGTCAGCCATGTTGAAGCGGGTGAAGACGATCTGGAGGAAGCGCTCAAGGTCAGGGGTTTCCAGTGGACGCGCACATACTACGAATTGCGTGCTCGTCTAACTGCTATTCCTCAGGATCCAGTTCTTCCCAGCTACCTGTCGATTGAGCCGTGGGGTGAAGAATGGGAGGAACCGGCTCGTCGTGCGGCGAATCGCCTGTCAGAGAAGGAATGGGGGCGCCCGCCTTTGACGCAGGAGCAGTGGCGTCAGGGTCGTACGTCTTTTGTTCCTGAGTGGTCTTTCCTCGCTGTTGATCGGATGAGTGATCGCGCTCGGGTTGCTGGCTTCCTCTTAGCTTCCCAGTACACGCAGGACTGGGCGGTCTTCGGGTGGAAAGAAGGCTATATCGACCAGATGGGTGTACTTGAGGAGTGGCGTAATACGCGAGTCGTTGATGCCTTGATTATTGCGTCGATGCGTGCTCAGGCCAGGGCGGGCATGGAGCGGATCGGTGCGGGCCTGGGGTCGGCGAATCATTCAGGGGCGTTAGCTGTCTATGATTATCTGGGTTTCACAACCATTGGTCAGACGCGCCTCTACGCGATCGAGGTCTAAGTTATTTGTTGCTTGAGAGATCGAGGATTTTCTGGGGCTCAACAATGCAGCGGTGTGCGGCGTCGGCTCCGGTTTCTGGGTCAACCGTGTATGAAAGAGACAATTTGGGATCGCCGTCGACGTTACCCTCAGAGTTTTCGTGGGTATTCATATAGTGTTCCATTTCGTCAATAAATTGTTTTCCCGTGTATGTTGGCTCTACAACCTTCAGTTCACGTAAACATATTGCGATGAGTTCGTTTTGGTCCACATTCTGGGGATTTGTGGCCATATTACCGTATAGTGACCATAAAGACTCGGTGCCGAGCATCTTGTCGCACTGCTTGTGGATATTCTCTGCTGCATCCGCGTCACCGTTTTCCAGGTATCCGATCACCAGGTCATTATCATGGAATTGGAAGCCTTTGACTCCCTGGTCTTCAACGCACCTGAGGTGGCGTGCGCGTATTTCGGAGAGCTCCTCGTCACTGACTTTTTCATCTTCCAGGATTTGAGTGTAAATATCTTCGTATGGTGTGCCGCGAGATTCAGCTCTTAATTGCTCGATGTCAGCATGCCAGCCCTTGCCCACAAGATCGTCTAGACCAACCGGTTTTTCACCACCGGCACACGAACACAACAGCAATGGGGTAACGAGGAGAAAAGATCCGAGGATGTGGGTGTGTTTCATTTAAGTATTCCTCAGATGTCGGTAAGACCCTACACCAGTGGAAGGTCTTACCGACACCGTGCCTTTCGTGGAGGATGATCAGTACAGGTTCTGCCAGTGTGAGGTGAGATGACCACCGTAGTAGTAGCCGCTCTCAGCGTAAATACCCACCGGCGTCTTCCTCGTGTACGCCTTCGTTGTATATCCGGAATTGATGTACATCATTCCAAACCCCTGGTGCAGGGTATACGGAGCACTGTGAGCGTGAATAGATCGAGTTGTAACGCAACGTTACGTACAAACTATATCGATGGAATAGGCGTCATCACAAGAGAATTTAGGAAATTACTCCGCAAATGTTCCGACGCCACCCGGTCCACCATCCACACTCTCAGGCAGCATGCTCCTAACCGATCGAGGCGATCGGTGTTGTCACGGGCACCCCCGAGCCATCACGACGCTCGTCCTCGGCAGGAAGATCAATTGGTGTGCCTTCGGCAGATGCCGCACGCGCGGGCCGCGGCCCCACCCATGCCCCCTCAAGGCGGTCCTCGCCGCGCAGGAAACGCTGCGCACGCACACCCTGACCGCCGCGTCCCTTCGACGGGAACACTGCAAAAGGAGAAACCTTCACCGTTGTCTGCCCAGTTCCCGGCAGCGCTCCCTCAGCGGCAGCAATCGTCACCACGACGGCCTCGTCAGGCGAATCAACGACCCAGAAACCCAGCGCACGCGCATCGGATGCCAGCTTCATACCGGCAACACCGCCGGCGGTGCGACCCTGTGGCCGCACTTTCGCCGCAGGTGTGCGCAGGAGTTGCGCATCGGAGGAGATAAACACGAGGTCTGCGTCATCGGGGCAGGGAGCAAAACCCACAAGGGAATCGCCGTCAGCCAGCGCAATGACCTCCCACTCATCACGTTGAAGCACGTCGGCACGCAGACGCTTGACAACACCCTGAGCTGTCCCCATCGCAACGACCGAATCACTTGCGGGATCCAGAAGCCCCACGGCCGGCGCCTCCGTGTGCAGCAGGGTCGACGCATTCATTGCTGCGGAGAAAGAAAGGCCCGTCTCGAAACGAGGAAGAGCCGGAAGATCAACGACCTCTATCCGGTGGGCAATACCATCAGCGGTGACAACGGCAATCTGGGAGCGAACGGTTGTTGACAGCTGTGCGCGCCAACCGTCATTAGCGGCGCGTGGACCCGGCTCAAGGGGATCTGCTCCCTCGACACGGGCCAACCCACCCGTTGACGACAGAACAACGACGCAGGGGTCATCCGGGATTTGTAAATCCATCCCTTTGCCTGATCGTGACACCGACGGAAGTGCGGCAGCCAAAGCCGCACCCTGGGAAGCCGATGCTGCGTCCTCGGCCCCGGGAGCTTGAAGGAGAAGGGTGCGTCTGGGAGTGCCGAGTCGCTGGGAGACATCGCGCAGTTCAGAGATCACCAGCGCACGCAGGAGTGCTTCGTCTGCGAGGATTTCACGCAGCTGGGCAATTTTCGCCCGAAGTTCGTCGCGTTCACTTTCCAGTTCGATGCGGGAGAACTTTGTCAGGCGGCGAAGCCTGAGTTCGAGAATGTAGTTCGCTTGAACGTCCGTGAGGTCGAAAGCCGTCATCAGACGCGTGCGAGCAACATCGGCATCATCGGACGAACGGATAATCGCGATGACATCGTCAATGTCGAGGATCGCGACAAGGAGACCTTCAACCAGGTGGAGCCGATCCTCGAACTTCGTCAGACGGAACTGAGAACGTCGGGTTGTCACGTCCAAGCGGTGATCAACGAACACTTGAAGCATCTGCTTCAGGCCCAGAGTTTGGGGCTGTCCGCCAACAAGGGCAACGGCATTGATTGAGAATGAATCTTCCAGCGGAGTGCGCTGATAGAGCTGCTGAAGAACTGCCTCGGGATTGAACCCGTTCTTCACTTCGATGACAAGACGCAGGCCGTGCACCCGGTCCGTGAGATTCTGCACGGCTGAGATACCTTTGAGACGCCCCGAGCTGACATTTTCTTTGATTTTTTCAATGACCTTCTCAGGTCCGACCATGTAGGGCAGCTCCGTGACAACGAGACCCATCTTCCGGGCCGTCACACGTTCGATCGACACCTTCGCCCGCGTCTTAAAGGTTCCACGACCAGTTTCGTAGGCTTCACGGATTCCGTCGAGACCAACGATGACACCGCCCTCGGGAAGATCTGGGCCGGGAACATAACGCATGAGATCAGCCGTTGAAGCCTCGGGGTGCTCAATGAGATAAATCGAAGCAGCGATTGTCTCGGCAACATTATGCGGAGCAATGTTCGTTGCCATGCCGACCGCGATCCCGGAGGCTCCGTTGACCAGGAGTTGAGGAAAAGCCGCAGGCAGGACTTCTGGCTGCATGAACTGATTGTCATAGTTGGGAACAAAGTCCACGGTGTCTTCGTCTAGCCCGGTGACGAGGTCGAGGGCCGCCTGATCCATACGTGCCTCGGTGTAGCGCGCGGCAGCGGGCCCATCGTCAAGGGAACCAAAGTTTCCATGACCGTCAACGAGGGGGAGGCGTAGGTTGAAAGGTTGGGCAAGACGAACGAGGGCGTCGTAGATCGCCGAGTCTCCGTGCGGATGGAGCTTACCCATGACCTCACCGACGACGCGCTGAGACTTCACGTGCCCGCGGTCAGGGCGAAGACCCATCTGGTCCATCTGGAAGAGGATGCGACGCTGAACGGGCTTGAGACCGTCACGTGCATCTGGGAGCGCACGGGCGTAAATCACGGAAACCGCGTACTCCAAAAAGGACCCGCGCATCTCGGTGGAGACGTCGATCTCTGAAATATGTTCGTCCACGTTGGGGAGGTCAAGCGTTGGATCCTTCTTCGGCATAATGTGGATTATCCCGCGCGAAAAGCTGAGCATTTCACGTTACACGCCGGAGGCGGCACAATAGGGGAATGGACACATGGACACGGATCGAGCACGCCGGTTTTTATCCGAAACTTGCCGCCCGGGCACTACGTCGCGCCCTCGGTGGCGAGGAACCGCTGGCAACGGTTTGCCAGTTGGACGCGGCCTTCGATCGCGGATCAATGTTTCGTCACCTGACGATTGCCTCGCTGACGCGTTCGGTTCTTGTTCACCTGCACATTGATGAGCTTGAGGATGGGCGCGCAGGTGTGGCAACGGGAATCTACTCCATCGATCAGATCCGTGCGATGTCAACCTTTGAGGCAGTGGAATCACCTGAAGTCTTAGGCACGGATGAGAAAGTCACCGAACTTTCGGTGTCTATCGATATGGGAGGAATTCGTCGGACAGATATCGAACCTCTCCAATGCGATGACCCGCAGTGCCTTGGAGACCACGGGTATTCGGCTCAAACTGTTCCCGATGACCTGAGCCTACGGATTTCAGCCGCAGCCGACGGTGAGGATGTTCTCGCCGAGGCTCAGCATTTCGTCAACGAACTCACCGCCCTCGTGGGCACACATCATGGGCACTGAGGGTGATCTCGTTGGGGGCAGCGCCGCGCTCGCCCTCGTCCCCGGGGCAGATGTGCCCGACGCAGGCGGCATGCAGCTCACCGATGTTTTCGCCGCTAGCCTGGCAACAATTGACTCCCAGGGACGAGCCTTTCGGCGGGCAGACCACCGCGCGAGAATGTCCCTTGGGTTAGACGCAGGAGCACGTCAGCTCCTCGTCATCCTTGTTGACGGCCTCGGTGCGATCCCGCTGAGCGAACACTTCGGACACGCCCCAACCCTGCGGAGTTTCCGTGATTCGATGCGGTCAATCCATACGGTTGTCCCGTCAACAACGGCTGCGGCCATCACTGCGTTTGGAACGGGAGCACACCCCGGTGCCACACGAATGGTTGGGTATTCCATCCTCTACAACATGCGCGTGATGAACCTCCTGGCATTCGACGATGGTCCAGCTCCTGAGCAGTGGCAATCACAGGAAACACACTTCGAGACCCTTCGCGACGAGGGAGCTACCTGTGCGGTCATCTCCCCGCCGTCTTTCGCCGGCTCAGGGCTCACCAGGGCGGCCCTACGCGGAGCGCATCACGTTGGTGCTCTTTCGTGGAATGACAGAATTGATGCGGCTCTTGCCCAATTGCGCCAAGGCGTGGATGTTGTCTACCTCTACTGGTCCGACATTGATCATGCCGGACACTCACGAGGCGTGGGATCACTCGAATGGGTGAGCGCACTCGAAGAGTTCGATGCGGGGCTGAGCTCTCTTCTGCGGCGTCTTCCTCGCGGCGTCCGCACAATCCTCACCGCCGATCACGGGATGGTCAACATCGCACAAAACACCATCATTGACGTTGCCTCCACTCCCGAGCTTGCCCAGGATGTTGTCGCCATCGCGGGGGAGACCAGAGCCGTTCATGTTCACGCGCGCAGAGGAAGCCAAGAGGCTGTGCGTCAGCGCTGGCGTGAATTTCTTGGGGAACGTGCCTGGGTCATTGACCCGGCAGTTTCTCAGCCGCTCATTGGGGCCGGTGATGGCGGGGAAGTCATCGGAGCTGCCCTCGTGCTCATGCGCGAGCGATTCGGTGTTGTTGATTCACGCACGCAGAGCCCCCAGGCGATCGCCATGCCGGGAGTTCACGGATCGCTGACGTCCGAAGAAATGCGAATCCCCGTCATTGAACTGAGCTAGCCGTGCCGCTGGCAGGCAGCGCCTCGGCCAGGAACTAACGGCCAGTGACAGCAAGCACAAAAATCTCGACAAGCACGTCAAGAACACGCGAGGAAACGGAGCTTCCGGTTGAGTTCCTCAAGCCACTAGTTCTTCGATCCGAAGACGATCTCGTCCCAACTGGGAACCGAACGCCGACGCGTGTGCGTCTTCTTCGTTGCAGGCTGTTCTGCGTGAAGATCCTCAAGTCCTGGCAACGTGGCATCACTGACCGAGGTCACCGCGGGTTTTTCCGCCGCCTGGTTCTTTTCGGGCTTCACCGCCGGGCTCGACGCACGTTCCTTGTCAGGAACCGATTCCCTCTCCTGCGGACGTGCGTCCACCGCAGGAATGGTTCGCCCAGTGCTGGCCCGTTCCGCAGTCTTGGGGGACGAGGACGAGGCATCGGCTCCCGAAGGAGCATCAGCGGAATTTGATTCGGTCACGGAATCGGAATCAACTCGCGTCCGGGCCTGTGCAAGAGAATAGATTCTCGCCGAAATTGACCCACGCTGCGGCTCGTGAGTGGCAGGAGCGTCCGACGGCTCCTCATCGAGGAAAGAGGCGTCCTCGTCCTCGTCAATGTCGTACTCGATGTCCTGACGTTTCCCACGGGCAGCGTTGAGCTGATCAACAATTGCCTCACGCGCACGCAATTCGTCATCGCTTTCGTGCTGCGGATCCGACTGGGGCAGCGGTGTAAAAATTGACGAGGTCGGAGCCTGAGCAACGGTTTCCGTGAGCCACTGGGCTTCCTGATCAACGGCATCGAGGCCGCCGGAGGGATGCAGGCTCCACTGGGCCGCATGTTCGGCTGCTCCCTGAACGAAAGTTAAACAGATCTGCCAGGGGCCCGACGACCCACGACGAGCCGTCCACGTGAGGGACTGCGGATCGACACCGCGAGCGGCGAGCCGGTCAACAACGAGATCACCCATGAGGGGACCGTCAGGCTCTGATCCGATGACAATGGAGCGGGCGCGTTGAAGAGCGTACTGTTTTTCGGCTTCAACGGGGGCTTCGTAGCGGCGAATCGACTGGACATCCATGCCGTGGGCGGAGGCGAGTTCTTCAGGGCTGGCGCCGGCGCGTAGGAGAGACTGAATGTCGCGGGGACGTAGGGACTGAGCGGTTGGTTCGGGGGCAACCTCGATACGCGGACGATCACGACGTGTCGCGGCGCGTAGCTCATCGGTGATGGGGACTTGATAGCGTTCCCCCTGGGTGTCGGTAAACACCAGGGACTCCCCGTCGCCTCCAACGCCGAGCAATTCAAGCTCGATCATCTCCACCTCCTGCGCAGCATGATCCACGTCGAATCGTCTCAAATTGTGTACGACGATACCGCATGCCTCGCCGAGTGTCTCCAACATTGTTCTCCACAAAAGATGAGCGGATATAGCAATTGGCGCCCACAAGTGTTATCCTCCCTGCGCTAAGGCACCTCACGGTGCCGTATATCCCCGCTAGTGGAAAGGGACGACAGTGGCGACCGATTACGACGCTCCGCGTAAGAACGAAGACGACGTTGCTGAGGACTCCATTGAGGAACTCAAGTCGCGTCGAAACGATGCCGGCTCCGCGGAAATCGAAGAAGATGAAAATGAGGCGGCGGAGAATTTTGAGCTACCCGGCGCCGACCTGTCCAAGGAGGAACTGACTGTTCACGTCGTGCCGCGTCAGGACGACGAGTTCACCTGTTCGATGTGTTTCCTTGTTCATCATGCGTCCCAGCTTGACCACGTCGATGACAATGGTCTTCCGGTGTGCACCGAGTGTGCAGGCTGAGTGCCCGTCATGTTTGGACGCAAGAAGAAACACGAAGCCGTCGACGCCGTTGAGGAAAAAGAGGAGAGCCGTCTTCCCCGAATGGGCGATGACGACCCGATCTGGGGGACTCCTGGACCTCGATCCGCACATGAGGTTGACCTGTCGGAAGGCTACATTGACCTAGGGTCGATCCTCATTCCCACAGTGAAGGGAATGCAGCTGCGCACCCAGGTCGCCGATGACAAGAAAACAGTTCTGAGGATCCTCATTGTCTTAGGGGTCTCGGGAATCCAGATGAGCGTCGCTGCGGCGCCGCGCTCTGGGGGCGTGTGGGACGAGGTGCGTGAGGAAATCCGATCGCAGCTGACAACCGATGGGGCAAAGGTCGAAGACCTCACCACACGCTATGGTGCGGAACTGCTTGCTGACGTGCCCGTGGAGATGCCTGATGGTCGGGCTGCGACCTCGCGGATGCGCATTATCGGCCGGGAAGGGCCGCGCTGGTTTGCTCGGATTGACATCATCGGGCCCGCTGCCGATGATGACGAGGCCGGAGCTGAGATTGAAAAAGTCATTGATCGCATCGTTGTGCGGCGAGATGATCAACCCAGAGCACGCCTTGACCTCCTTCCCCTCCACCTGCCCGCCGGCGCCACGCAGACGCCGGATCTCTAAGCTGGGGAGGCCGTGGTGGCAACGCAACACGGATTCTTCACCCGCCTACGCGACTCTCTGGTCCGAAGGTGGAATGAAGATCCCCGAATCATTGACGAGGCCGAAGACGAGGACCGGACGCGTTCGAGTCGTGGAACCACGGCGATCAGACAGGTCCGTGATCGTCAGCACGCCACCCTCTTCGGATCCGTCCTCTCAATGACCTACCCCCCGGCAGGGTCAACGCTCTCCCTCGCGGCGACACTGTACGATGGCACCGGCTCCATTGAACTGCGCTGGCCGGGGAGACGAGATATCCCGGGGCTTTCCGTTGGCGCTCATCTCGAAGTCGAAGGCACCGCGGGATTCCAAGGAGATCACCTGGTGATCATCAATCCCGCGTATCGCATCATCGCAATGGAAAGTGAGTGACCGTCGTTGACGAACCCAGCCCATGACACGCCGAACGTGTCGCAGCCCTCGGCAACCCCCGATGCTGCCCTAAGCGACCCAAGCGACGCTGCCAACACGGGGCAGAAACATTCGGCGTTCGTTGATCAGTGGGCTGATCGACTTGACGCTGACGAATTCTCGTGGAAGTCGACGATCGGAGGCTGGCGAGGACTCATCGAATCCACTCTTCCTCCGCTGATCTTCGTCATCGTCTACATCATCTCACGGGACGTCCCATTCACGCTCTTGGCAGCGGCCGCCACCGCACTCGTTGCCTGCGCAATCCGCATCATCGAACGCCAACCCATCACTCAGGCACTGTCCGGTCTGATCGGCGTGGGCATCGGCGTGATCTGGGCTCTGCTTTCTGGGCGCGGTGAAGACTACTTCATCTGGGGATTCATCACATCGGGCGCATTCGCAATCGCGATCCTCTTGTCGATCCTCATCCGCCGGAATATCGTCTCGGTTGTGGCCAGCCGCGTGTTAGAACTCGGACCCGACTGGCGTTCCAACCCCGCCTACCGGGACCTCAAACGCCGAGGTCTTGCCCTGTCATGGATCTGGGTCGGTGTCTTTGCACTGCGCCTAGCTGTGCAGGTGCCACTGTGGGCAGCGGGACTCGTTGCACCCCTGGGGATAGCGAAACTCGTCCTCGGCCTCCCTCTCTTTGCTCTTGCATGCTGGGTGACGTGGCTGGGTATGAAACCGTTCCACGGACTCAAGCAACGCCTCGTGGGTGAAACGTCGGCTAAGTGAGGCCTAAGAATCACGAATCACACTGCGTCGGCAGCCGATGAACCGTCCGCTGCGTCGCCTCCGTCGCCGGTGTCAATCTGAACAAGATCGGTGAGAGCTTTCAAGGCGGAACCATCAGAGTTCGGCACCAGCAGAAGCAACTGATCACCGGCCTCGAAGGCGTCATCCACCGTTGGCGTGAGGGGACGGTCATCTCGTAGGACCGACGTCAAAACCGTTCGCGCGGGCAAGGTGATCGCCGGAATGCGCTGACCAACCAGTGGGGACTCCGACGGAAGAACAATCGAATACATCGACACCTCAGCCGATGAGAAGGAAAACAGGCGCACCGGCATTGCCGTGGACACCGCCTCTTCAACGAGAGCAGTCATGATGCGCGGAGTTGACACAGACACGTCAACCCCCCAGCTTTCGTTGAACAGCCACTCATTCTTCGGGTGATTCATACGCGCAACAACCCGCGGAACAGCGAATTCTGTTTTCGCTAGCAACGACACCACAAGATTTGCCTTATCGTCCCCGGTGGCGGCAATCATGACATCAGCGTCGGCGACACCTGCGTCGCGCAGAGCATCGGGAGAACATGCGTCAGCTAACACCCAGTCGGCGTCGGCAACGGAGGCGACCTTGAGCTTTTCAGGATTGTGATCGATGAGAGTGAGGTCGTGGCCGTGGTCAAGTAGCTCCAAAGCCACGGAACGCCCCAGAGTCCCAGCTCCTGCAATGACGATTTTCATGTTAGGCCTCCAATTTGGGCGGCTCGGTGAGAATCGCGCGCAACTCGGTTGCGTCCGTGCCTGGGATTGCGAAGTACAGCTGGTCGTACTCCTGAACAACGAAGTCATTCGAGGCCGGAAGAACAGCTCCCATACGCGAGGTGAAGACGATGCGTCGCCCGGTGAGTTCTTCCACCGTCGGATAGGGAACCCCGTACCACTGGGCAACCGGGGTTGCGTTGACGAGGGAGACCGCGCCGGTGGGATGTGACCACACGAGGGAGGCGTTGGGAGGAAGGAGCCGGCGCAGTACCGACTCGGTTGTTCGCTGAACCGAGGCAACCGTGGGGATTCCGAGCCGTTCGTAGACGGAAGCGCGGGTCGGATCGTAGATGCGGGCAACGACACGCTCAACGTTGAAGGTTTCACGAGCGACTCGTGCCGCGATGATGTTGGAATTATCTCCGCTGGAGACAGCAGCGAAAGCGTAGGCATCCTTGATCCCTGCCTGACGAAGCGTGTCGCGGTCCATGCCCAGGCCCGTGACGCGACGCCCCGAAAAATCGGGGGAAAGACGAGAGAACGCCTTGGGGTCAATGTCGATGATCGAGACAGAATGTCCGTCAGCATCCAGGTGAGTTGCAAGGCTCGACCCCACGCGCCCGCATCCCATAATCACAAAGTGCACGCTCCAAAACTACTCGTTTCCTCACAAAGGTCCAATGCGACGTTTCGCTTTGCCTCGCGGGGCTATAGTCTTGCTCCGTGTTGCACAACATCTTTCACCGTGCGAAACGCCTCGTCATCGGTCGTCCGATGCGGTCGGATTCGATGGGTCGCCAGCTGCTTCCCAAGCGTATTGCCCTGCCGATTTTTGCCTCCGACGCGCTCTCATCCGTTGCCTACGCACCCGACGAAATCCTTCTGACCTTGGCATTGGCAGGATCCCTCGCCGCCTTGAACTCCGTGTGGGTCGGGGTCGCAGTTGCAGCGGTTCTCGCGGTGGTGGTGATCTCCTACAGGCAGACGGTCCACGCCTACCCCTCCGGTGGCGGCGACTACGAGGTGGTGTCAACAAATCTTGGGAAAACGTGGGGGCTTGTTGTGGCCTCCGCGCTGCTCGTTGATTACATCCTCACGGTAGCGGTGTCAGTGTCATCCGGTGCCGCATACATCACCACAGCACTTCCTTCACTTGCAGGCCACGAAGCCATCATCGCGGTGACCCTCATCGTTATTCTTGCAACACTCAATCTTCGGGGGACCCGCGAAGCCGGGGGAGCGTTCGCCATTCCGACCTACCTCTACATGGGGGCAATCGCGCTCATGGTTGTTGTTGGAGTCATCGAATGGGTCACCGGGAACCTCGGCGCAGCCCCAACAGCCCACTACGACCTCGTCGCTACCGGAGGGCACGAGGAAGGACTCGTTGGCCTGGCCGGCGCTTTCCTCCTCATGCGCGCTTTCTCATCAGGCTGCGCGGCTTTGACCGGTGTTGAAGCCATCTCCAATGGTGTACCGATGCTGCGTCGCCCCAAGTCCCGCAACGCCGCGACAACCCTTGCGCTCCTGGGAACTATCGCGGCCACAATGATGCTTTCCGTTCTCGTCCTCGCCCGCCAAACCGGGGTGAAGATCGTTGAAAACCCAGCCTCGCAGCTGACTCTCAACGGACAACCAGCCCCAGCTGACCTCCAGATTGCCCCGGCGATCAGTCAGATCGCCTCGGCAGTATTTGGAGCAGGCTCCGTCTTCTTCTTCATCATCACCGCTGTGACCGGACTGATCCTCGTCCTCGCCGCAAACACCGCGTTCAACGGATTCCCCACTCTCGCGTCCGTGCTGTCGCGCGACGCTTTTCTTCCGCGCCAAATGTACCGACGCGGTGACCGACTCTCGTATTCCAACGGCATCATTGTTTTATCAGCCGCCGCCATCGTCCTCGTTCTTGGCTTTAACGCGCAGGTATCGCGGCTGATTCAGCTCTACGTCGTCGGAGTATTCATTTCCTTTACGCTCTCGCAACTGGGGATGATTCGCCACTGGAATCGGATCCTGCGGACCCGTCAAAGCGGAGAGCAACGAGGACGAGTTCTGCGCTCACGTGCCGTGAACGTCATCGGATTCATGATGACCGGCCTCGTTCTCATCATCGTGTTCATCACGAAATTTGCTCACGGCGCCTGGATCACTCTCGTGATGATCCTCGTGGTGTTCCTCATCCAGCAAGGAATTCACCGCCACTACGAAACAATCCGCTCCCAGCTGCGCGTTGACGACTGGACAGCCAAGAGAACACTGCCAACCCGTGTGCGCGCACTCATCCTCGTGTCAAACTTCTCTCGACCATCGATGCGCGCGGTCGCGGTGGCCCGCGCATCCCAACCCTCCGCCATCGAATTAGTGTCCGTTGTTGCCGACGAAACCGAGGAACGCCGAATCAGATCCGAATGGGAAGAATCGGGTATTCCCATCCGCCTGACTCTGCTGTCAAGCCCATACCGCAACGTCATTCAGGTGATCCTTCAGTATGTTCGCACGCGACGCAAGCGCTCGCCCTCGGAAATGCTGGTCATCTACATGCCCCAATTCCTTGTTCGACACTGGTGGGAAAACGCGCTGCATAATCAGATGGCCCTGCGCCTGCGGCGGGCCCTGCTGGGAGTCCCCGGCGTGGTCATCACCGTGGTTCCCTGGAAACTTGGTGAGGACGCGGAAGTTGAGGGACATCAGCTGGTCAACGACCCATTTAAGCGTCCCACGACGATCCCATCGCCCAGCAGCGATACTCTCGTTGGCCCCGAAACTGTGGAGGAATAGTGAGCCGTACCGAAAAGAACACCGCACGTGGCCTCGATGAGGTTCTTGAACTCACCGTGGACGATCCCGCACACGGTGGCGCCTGCGTGGCACGAGACCCATCCTCGCGCGTCGTCTTCGTCCGCCACGCCCTCCCCGGTGAACGAGTGCGAGCGCGGATCACCTCAGCGCAGAAACGCCTTGCATGGGCCGATGCCATTGAGATCCTTGACGCCAGTGAAGACCGCGTGGAGTCGGTGTGGCCACAGGCCGGTCCAGGCGGAGTCGGCGGGGGAGAACTCGCTCATGTGGCACCTGCGGCCCAACGTACGTGGAAAGCCCACGTCGTTGCCTCACAGCTGCGCCGAATCGCAGGGGAGAGCCTCTCTCAGGAAGTCGCCAACCTCGGTGGTGTCCAGGTCCAAGCAGCACCCGGAGACGAGGACCCATCGGATCCGTTAACCCATCGTCGCTCCCGCATTGAACTCGTCATCGACGCAAACGGTCACGCGGGGATGCACCGATTCCGTAGCAGCGAGGTCGTGGCTCTTGATGCAATGCCGCTCGCCGTTGAATCAATCAGCGCTCTCGGCCTCTTTGATGCTCACTCACCCCTGGCCAGGCTCTGGCACCCGGGAGATCGTCTCAGAGTGGTTGCACCCAACGGGCAAGACCCCGTGCTGGTGACGCCGCGCGGAGTGTTTTGCGCTGACGGACAGCCCCTGGCAGCAGAGGTTCTCCACTGGGATGTGGGGACGAGGACGAGGGGGACGTTCCGCTACGGTGTTTCTCCCTCCGGTTTTTGGCAGACACACATCCGTGGAGCTGAGGCCCTCCTTGATTCCGTTGATCGGGCGTCACACGTCGAAAACGGAGCCTCAGTTGTTGAACTGTATTCGGGTGCGGGGCTTTTCACGCGTCTCTTCGCTGAGCGTGTGGGTGACAGCGGAGAGGTCGTCAGCCTTGAAGGTGCTGAGGAAGCGGTCCGAAACGCGGGGGACACTCTCGCCCGCTTCCCGGCTGTGTCGGCGTTCCACGGTCAGGTTGATCGTTTAGGAGTTGCGGAGTTGGGGGCTCAGCTGAGGTCGACGCGGCCCGACGTTGTTGTTATGGATCCGCCGCGCTCAGGTGCGGGACGCGGCGTCTGTGAGGCAGTTGCTCAGCTTGGAGCCGAGCGCATTGTTCTTGTGTCGTGTGATCCGGCTGCGGGTGCGCGCGATCTGCGCACTCTGGTTGAGGCTGGATATCGCGTCGCATCCCTTGAGGCATGGGATCTCTTCCCGCACACGCATCACGTGGAAACGGTGGCGGAACTTCTGCGGGGCTGACGCATATTCGAACCGTCGCTTTTGCGTAAAAGGTGCGCGCTCGTCCTCGTCCCCAGAATGTCTGTGGAATCGACGGCGTGTGGGTGAAGGGGAGAATCCGCGAAATAACGCGGAAAAAACTGCGGGGGATGGCCGACGAATTTTGCTGGTCGGATGTGGTTGCGGGCGTGGGGACTCGTAGTTATCTTGATATCGAGATAATTTTCGATCGTGCCAAGGGAGGCCTCATGACGAGTCTCAACAGTTTCGGAGCGCGCAGTGAACTCACCGTCGACGCCAAGAAGTACACGTATTTCAGGCTCGACGCGGTTGAGGGGCTCAATACGCTGCCCTACTCACTCAAAGTTCTCGCAGAAAACCTCCTGCGTACAGAAGACGGCGCCAATGTCACCGCCGAGCAGATCACCGCATTGGCGAACTGGGACCCCCCCGCCCAACCAAACACAGAAATCCAATTCACCCCCGCACGCGTCGTCATGCAAGACTTCACGGGCGTGCCCTGCATCGTTGATCTCGCGACCATGCGTGAGGCCGTTGCCGACCTCGGCGGCGACCCTACGCGGATTAACCCGCTCGCCCCGGCAGAAATGGTCATCGACCACTCCGTGCAGATCGACTCCTTTGGACTCACCCAGTCCTTGGAAGTCAATAAAGAACGCGAATACGAACGTAACGCCGAGCGCTACCAATTCCTGCGCTGGGGACAAGGAGCTTTCGAGAACTTCCGGGTTGTTCCCCCGGGCACCGGAATCGTTCACCAGGTCAACATCGAATACCTGGCTCGCACGGTCTTCACCGAAACGACTGAAGACGGAACCGTCCTGGCATACCCCGACACCTGCGTGGGTACCGACTCACACACAACAATGGTCAACGGCCTTGGCGTGCTCGGATGGGGAGTCGGAGGAATCGAGGCCGAAGCCGCAATGCTTGGCCAACCTGTTTCCATGCTGATTCCCCGGGTCGTCGGCTTCAAGCTCACCGGATCAATCCCCGCGGGCGCAACCGCAACAGACGTTGTCCTGACAATCACTCAGATGCTTCGCCAGCACGGAGTTGTTGGAAAGTTCGTTGAATTCTACGGTGAGAGCGTTGGCGAAGTGCCCCTGGCAAACCGCGCAACAATCGGCAACATGAGCCCCGAATTCGGCTCCACCGCGGCAATTTTCCCCATCGACAATGTCACGTTGGACTACCTGCGCCTCACCGGTCGTTCCGAAGAATCGATCCGCGTTGTCGAGGAGTACGCCAAGGCGCAAGGGCTCTGGCATGATCCGTCGCGCGAAGCCCAGTACTCGGAGTACCTCGAACTTGACCTGTCAACGGTTGTGCCGTCAATTGCCGGCCCCAAGCGCCCCCAGGACCGTATCGAACTCACGCGCGCGAAAGAATCCTTCCGTGAGGCCCTCCCAACGTATGCGCCGGGAGAATCAGGCGATGGTCGTGCACACAAAGTCACCCCTGTGACCCTTGCAGATGGAACCCAGACGACGCTTGACCACGGAGCCGTCGCCATTGCCTCAATTACCTCGTGTACGAACACATCGAATCCCTCGGTCATGGTTGCCGCCGGAATCCTCGCGCGCAACGCCGTTGCTCGCGGACTGACAACGAAACCGTGGGTGAAAACATCAACGGCACCCGGCTCTCAGGTCGTCACCGAATACTACGAGAAAGCCGGGCTGTGGCCGGCGCTGAACGCACTGGGCTTTAACGTCGTCGGATATGGGTGCACAACGTGCATCGGCAACTCCGGCCCTCTGCCCGCCGAAGTGTCCCAAGTGGTCAACGACGCTGATCTGGCAGTTGTCTCCGTCCTTTCTGGCAACAGAAACTTCGAGGGCCGGATCAATCCCGACGTCAAAATGAACTACCTTGCCTCGCCGCCCCTGGTCATTGCCTATGCCCTGGCCGGCACGATGGATTTCGATTTTGACACCGAACCCCTGGGACAAGACCCCGAAGGCAACGATGTTTTCCTTGCCGATATCTGGCCCGACGCTGACGAAGTTCAAGCAACGATCGATCAGACGATTGACCGGGAGATGTACACAACGGGATACGCCAATGTCTTCGCCGGTGATGAACGCTGGCAGGGCCTCGACACCCCCGACGGTGACATCTTTGCGTGGGATGACGCCTCAACCTACGTCCGCAAACCCCCATACTTCGACGGAATGGGCCTCGACCCCGAACCCGTCAGCGACATTCACGGGGCGCGTGTGCTGCTCAAGCTCGGTGACTCGGTGACCACAGACCACATTTCCCCTGCGGGAGCGTTCAAGGAAGACACACCTGCTGGACGTTACCTCCGTGAGCACGGCGTGGTTCGCAAGGACTTCAACTCCTACGGGTCCCGACGCGGAAACCACGAGGTGATGATCCGCGGAACATTCGCAAATATCCGTATCCGCAACGAAATGGTTCCCGGAGTTGAGGGCGGATTCACGAAAGACTTCACGCAGGAAGGTGCTCCAACTGTTGCGGTCTACGACGCGGCACAGGCATCCCTGAAAGCCGGGGTTCCGTTGGTTGTCCTCGGTGGGAAAGAATACGGTTCGGGGTCCTCGCGTGACTGGGCAGCAAAGGGCACGTCGCTTCTGGGTGTCCGCGCTGTTATCACCGAGTCCTTTGAGCGTATTCACCGATCAAATCTCATCGGAATGGGAGTTCTTCCTCTGCAATTCCCCGAGGGAGAAACCCGCGATACTCTCGGCCTGACGGGAGATGAGGTTTTCGACATCACCGGTATTGAGGAACTCAACGAGGGACGCACCCCGCGCACCGTTCATGTGACGGCGACGCGTCAAGGCGCAGAGCCCATCGAATTTGACGCTGTCGTGCGGATCGATACCCCCGGTGAGGCTGACTACTACCGCAACGGAGGGATCCTCCAGTACGTGTTGCGTAACCTCGCGCGCAAGTAAGGAGATGTCGGGTTCCCCAGGCGCCTCGGCGTCCTGGGGTGGGATCCGATGATCAACGAGGACGAGGCGGCGACCATCATCTGGTCGCCGCCTCGCGCATATCGTCAAGACTCATCGGTGATGAGAAACGAGAGTGCGAGGACGCGGTTGCGGGGACAAAAGGTGCGAGGCAGCTCGTCCTCGTCCCCCCAAAACGCCGCGACGGAGTCAAGGTGAGTCGACGTGAGATCCCAGAAGAACTTAGACGACGTACAGAGCGATCGTTGAGCCTTTCCTCACCGAGGTCCCCGCATCTGGATCCGTGTAACGAGAGGTGCCGAAAACCCCTCCGAGAACGTTGTGAACTTCAACTTTGAGTCCGGCGGCTTCGAGAATTGAGATTGCCTCGTCGCGCTGTTTACCGACAACGTTGGGAACAGTGACCAGTTCGGGGCCCTTGGAGACAACGTAGGACACGGTGTCTCCCCGGTGGAGCGTTGTTGCGGCCTCAGGTTCCTGACTGATGATCGTTCCCTCGGGGACCGTGTCGGAAAAAGCCTCCGAGGAGGAAGCCACGAGCCCCAGATCCTCAAGGGTCTTCTTCGCAGCGGAGGCTTCGGTTCCAACGATCTTGGGAACCCCGATTGGCTCACGGCCCTTCGAGAGGACGATATCGATCGACGTGTCATGGGGGACAGAGGACTTCGCCTTCACCTTCTGGGAAATGACGTGTCCAGATTTCACGTCCTCTGAGTATTCCTCAGCGACGTTGCCGAGGACTAATCCCGCATCGGTGAGCGCGGTTGTTGCCTGCTGGCGGGTCTGACCGACAACATCGGGAACCACTTTCATGTCGACGCCTTTGGATGACACAAGCCGGACGTCGGCCCGCTTATGAACGGGTGCTCCTCCCTCAGGGTCAGAGGTGATGATCTTTCCTTTGGGAACGTCATCGGAGAACTCCTCTTCGATGACAACTCCGAGCCCCATAGCTTGAAGATCTGACTGCACGGCAGTGGTTGAACGCCCCGTTGTTTCGGGCATCGTCAAGTAGGAACCGGGTCCGTATTCGGACCACCACCACCAGCCCCCGAGGCTGGCAACGATGATGAGGATGATCAGGGCTGCGATGATCTTCGGTGCCCGCCGGCGGCGTCCCTTGCCCTCAGTGGCAACGGCGGACGTGGCCCCCGAAGCATGAACAACGGCTTGCGAGGTCGTCTGGATCTGAGCCGGCAAGTTTGCCGTGAGGGTGTCGACAACAATCGCTGTGGTTTTCGTGCCGGTCGATGGCATCGTGGACTCGGGTCGGTCGGCCCGGCGCTGGGCGATGTCATCAGGAATCGCTGCGATGACACGCTGCGTTGCGTCGATAGCATCTTGAGCACTGCCCAGGCGCTCGTTGGGATCACGGGCTGTGAGGGCGGCAACGAGGTCGTCGATTTCCCGTGGCAGCCAATCCACTTCAGCTGACGGTAGGGGAACGTCGTCGCTGACATGATGATGTGCGATCTGGAGAGGACTTTCACCAGCCCACGGAATACGTCCCGTGATCATTTCGACGAGCATGATCCCCGCGGCATACAGGTCGGTACGGGCATCCGCGGTGTTTGAGGAAGCAACTTCTGGGGCGACGTAGGCAACGGTTCCCAGCATTGACCCGGTCGTTGACATCGACACCTCGGATGCGGCGCGAGCAAGCCCGAAGTCTGTGACCTTGACGGTCCCTTCCGTGGGGACGAGAACATTTTCGGGCTTGATATCCCGGTGAATAACCCCAACGCGATGAGCAGCTCGGAGCGCTTCGAGGACATCACAGGTGTATCTCAGGGCCTGTTCAACGGTGAAAGTGCCTTGTGCAGTTAACAGCGAGCGCAGCGTTGTCCCATCAACAAGCTCCATGACAAGATACCCCTGCCCGTGAATGACTCCTTGGTCATAAACGGAGACAACTCCCGGGTGAAGGATTCGTGCGGCTGCCCGCGCCTCCCGCCGGAAACGCTGAACGAAATCAACGGATTCCGCAAGGTAGGGATGCATGACTTTGAGAGCGACGGGACGATCGAGGCGTTGATCGTGAGCGAGGTAAACCGTTGCCATTCCGCCACGTGCAATACGTGCGTCGATCGTATATCGGTTGTCAATGACCATTCCGATGAGAGGGTCAAGGACTTGAGAGTCGTTGGTCGTGGCGTTTGTGGGTGCCTCCGTATTGAGATCACCCAGCTGCTGAGCCTGGTCAGCCTCGTGCATGCGAGTCGGGTCGGCACCGCCTGGTGCGGAGGGAGGCAATGAAGTCACTCTCGGATTCTATGGGAGGAATACCCACTCAAGCCTGTGGAATCTCGGCGTGCCTGGATGCCTGCGCTGGCTGAGCGCCTATTCACGTGTGTGTTCGAGGTGACCCTGTGGGTGAAAATCTTCCGGGTTCCCCCGTGGATCCCCGTCTACCCGCAAGGTCAAGGGTGGGCGTCTGTGAGGCTCGCATCCAGGCATATCCGTGAGTGGTTTAGGCTTGAGTCATGTGTGAATCGTCTTCGTTCCTGTCCTATGAAGAAGTTGCCCGCAAACTGGGGATCGAACCCAGACGCATCAAGCAGCTGATTCGTGATCGTCAGCTTTTCTCCGTCATTAACGAGGACGGAGACCGCGTGATCCCAGCGGAAATCATCGTCAAGGGGGAGAATGGCTGGGAACCCCTTTTCGATCTCCCCGGCACTCTCACTCTGCTGTCCGACGATGGTTTCACCCAAGAAGAGGCCGTTGCCTGGCTGTACTCAGTGCAGGACGAACTCGGTGAACGTCCCATCGATGCGCTTGTTGCGGGGCGTCATCATCGGGTGAATGCCATCGCCTCAACGCTTGCCTTCTAAGACGCTGACTTCTCCGCTCGCTGTCATTGACACCGGCGGGGAAGCTGAGCGCCTACTTGACTCGGTCGGTGAGGATCTGTGCCAGGTCATGCAGATCCTCAGTGATTGATTCACAGAGGTCCGCGGCGTCGAGGAGCCTGTCTCCCTCATCAACGAGTGCAGCGATTTCACGCTCATGGTCGGCTTGCCCATAGGTCGCCACAACTTCTTGCGCTAAGGAGATGTCGGTGGCGTTCGCCTGGGCATTTCCTAGGACATTGACGAGGACGCCTCTGGCCCTCACCGGGGCTTTGGCCCAGGTGAGGGCCAAGAGCACCGTGCGTTTTCCTTCGCGCAGATCATCGCCGGAGGGTTTTCCGGTGACGGAGGGATCCCCAAAGACTCCGAGCACATCGTCACGTAGTTGGAAGGCAATCCCCCAGGGAGTGAGGATGGAATCCATGAGGGAGACCGCCGAGTCGGAAGCTCCCGCGGCAAGCGCACCCAGAGCAGCTGGATGCACGATCGAGTAGCGCGCAGACTTATGAACAATGACTCGACGGGCTTCCTGCGCTGATATTGCGAAGGAATCTTCGGGGTTGAGGGGGAGCTGCTCGGAGCGCAGATCAAGGAACTGCCCGGCAGCAACTTCCGCATGCATCGTGGTGAAGCGATCCATGAGACGCTGTGCATGTGTTGGTCGAAGACTGCGACACTGTGCGTGCAGTGCGCGCTCAGCGGCGGAAAAGAGGAAATCGCCCACGAGGATTGCCCCGGACTGTCCGAATTCCTCGGCTGAACCAACCCATCCGTTGTTTCGGTGCGTGCCCGCGAGCCGTTGGTGAGTTGTTGCGGCGCCTCGTCGTGTGAACGCGTGATCGATGATGTCGTCGTGAACTAATGCGGAAGCCTGATACAGCTCAAGTGCCGCTGCGAGATTATTCACCTCTACCAAGCGAGCGTCGTCGTCCTCGTCCTCGGCAAGAGATGCTCCGAGAAAGGCCAGGAGCCCGCGGAACTTCTTTCCTCCGCTGATTGCCGCGCGCACCGAGTCAGCGAAATCGGCATCGACAACTCCCGTGGGGAGCGAACGAATGGTCTGATCAAGGGCACAGTGAGTTGCTGAATCGATGAGCGTGGCTTGGGTGGCGAAGCGTTCGCGAAGGGCAGTCATGGGGGAGAGCCTAGTGCGTCTGGGAGTGAATGTGCGAACCATCACGGAATAACTTGTCGTGAGAGTCGTTGTATGGAGTGTGCCTGGGAGTGGCTGTGTGAACCATCACGAAGAGGATTGACGGCGCAGAGAGTCAAAACTGGGCAGGCAAAAGGAATGAGTCCGATTATAATAGAACGCAGTTTGCCGTAACCGCTGGTTCGGCAGTAGGCCAGTCCCCCCACGAAAGGCACAGGTGTGAGTGCATCTCGCGCTGTAGGCACGACTCTTCGTAAAAGTACCACTGAAAATGCTGATCAAGTGACAAAAGAAACCGCGAAAAAGACTCAAGCGAAGGCAGGCGCGAAAGCCCCTGCGTCCGCCCGGAAGACCACGCCATCTCGTGCACGCAAAACAGCGCAGAGTGACGCGGACACAGCGGCGGTGAAGAGTTCTGCCACGAAGAAGTCCTCCACGGCAACGAAGACCTCTGCGAAGTCTTCTGCACGCACCTCGCAGAAGAAAGCCGATGAGGTGAAGACGTCGACCGCGTCGAAGGGCCGCACAGCACAGAGCCGGACCTTGACGAAGGCAACGAAGTCAGCAGACGCTGCACCGACGACAGATCAGGCCGCGAGCAGCTCCGACTCGGCGCAGTCATCGCCCACGAAGAAGACGGCTACTCGTCAGACGGCAACGAAGAAGAAGGCAGCTCCGGCGAAGAAGACCGCTGCAGCAAAGAAGACTGCGTCAGCAAAGAAAGCGGCTTCACCAAAGAAGTCATCGACGGCGAAGACGGCGGCGGAGCCCGAGGCGAAGGCTGCGAAGACGAAGGAAAGCTCGTCAGCAACAAAGACGGCGTCATCAAAGAAATCGTCGACGGCGAAGAAGACTGCCTCAGCTTCAGCGAAGAAACCCCGGACCTCGCGTGCGCGGGCAGCAGAAAAGGCTGCGCCAACAGAGGAAACGGAACGTCCGATCCTCGAGGCAGATGAGGATATCGAACAGGAAGACCTCGACCTCGTCGAAGAAGATCTTGACGATACGGATGTCGATGTGGCCGACGAGAACGACCCGTCCGACGAGGGAGACGATGACGCAGAAGACGGCGACGATGACCCGTCTAAGGCTGAAGAAGGTGCCGCGCTGCGTGAACGGACGTCCTCGGGAATCCAGGTAAAAGGCAGCTTCGTTGTTTCCGATTCCGATGAAACCGACGAACCTGTTCAGCAGGTGACGGTTGCAGGAGCCACCACGGACCCTGTGAAGGATTACCTCAAGCAGATCGGCAAGGTGTCCCTGCTCAATGCGGAACAAGAGGTCGATCTTGCCCGTCGCATCGAGGCGGGTCTTTACGCTGAGTACAAGCTGAAGAACGAGGCCGACCAGATGACCTCGAAGGAGCGACGGGAACTCCATTTCCTCGCTCAAGACGGCCAACAGGCGAAGAATCACCTGCTTGAAGCGAACCTGCGTCTTGTTGTGTCGCTTGCTAAGCGCTACACGGGACGAGGGATGCAGTTCCTTGACCTCATTCAGGAAGGGAACCTCGGGCTCATTCGTGCGGTCGAAAAATTTGACTACACGAAGGGATATAAGTTCTCAACGTACGCAACCTGGTGGATCCGTCAGGCAATTACCCGCGCTATGGCAGACCAGGCGCGCACGATCCGCATCCCGGTTCACATGGTCGAAGTCATTAACAAGCTCGCGCGCGTTCAACGTCAGATGCTTCAAGATCTGGGACGCGAACCCACGCCCGAGGAGCTTGCAAAGGAACTCGACATGACAGCCGAGAAGGTTGTCGAGGTTCAGAAGTACGGCAGAGAACCGATTTCCCTGCACACTCCTCTGGGAGAAGACGGCGATTCGGAATTCGGTGACCTCATCGAAGATTCCGAAGCAATCGTCCCCGCGGATGCCGTGTCCTTCACTTTGCTTCAAGAGCAGCTCCACCATGTTCTTGACACGCTGTCTGAACGTGAAGCGGGTGTTGTGTCGATGCGCTTTGGTCTGGGTGATGGTCAACCCAAGACCCTCGATGAAATCGGCAAAGTGTACGGCGTAACCCGCGAGAGGATTCGTCAGATCGAGTCGAAGACGATGTCGAAACTTCGCCACCCGTCACGTTCGCAGGTACTGCGCGACTATCTCGACTGAAAGTGTCGATCGACGTCCGCCTCGGCTCATGCTCCGGGGCGGACGTTCGTCTTTTCTTCCTGAGGATCCTGCGATCAACGACGTGAGAGACCTCATGATCACGAAGAGATATAGGCGCGTGTGCCACACAGATATTTCAGGAGCTAAGACGGAAAATCACACTATGGTCGAAGGTCTTGCGGTGATGATTGTGACAATGGTGGTTGTCCTGGGAATTGGCGTGGCTGTTGTTGTCGGTCTTGCGCTGATCAGGCGACCTGCCCAGTCATGGCAAGAACATCTCCGTGAGGAAAATGCGCGCTTGCGCGCGGAAAACCGTCACGAATCCACCACAAGCACCGAGGTTTCCCCGACACTGGCCAATTTCTTCGATGTCTTTGAGCAGTCATCCACTACGGGATCGGCGTATTTTGATGCCGACACCCTCCCGGGCATTGAACGAATTGACAGCATCACAGATAAATTCGAGCAGAGAAAAGAACAGCGCCGGAATCGGGCGACCGCCTCGGACTCGCACACGGAATTGAATCCGGGTGGTTCCAACGACTAGGGGATTGTGCTTACCCCGGTCGAAGCTGTGCTCGTTGAGAGCGATGGTGTTTCCCGGACGTAACGGAATCTGGTCACCCCTTTGCTTGCTGCGTCGACAATAGGCGATGATGGACTCATGGACTCTCTTATTCGTTTCTTCCAGGAACCGCTGGGAATCGGGCTTCTTTTCCTCGCAGCAGTTGTCGTTGTTGGCCTCGTGATCGCTCTGATCGCCACGAAGCGTTCATCGAAGCCCGAACCGCACATTGAACAGGCAGAGGAACAGATCCCACCGGCTGTCCAAACAGACGATGGAGCATCCGCGGATGAGGAATCCCCGGTGGAACCGCGCGCCGGACCAACACCGCAGGAGGCGGCGCCTGACAGCGAACGTGAGATTCCTGAATCCGTCCCGTCGAGGCTTCAGCGACTGCGTGCACGTCTTGCCGGCTCCGGGGTTGTTGGCCGTGCAATTCTCGACATTTTTGCGCGCGGAGATCTGCGTGCAACCGACTGGGAAGAAATCGAAGACTCCCTGCTCATGGCTGATCTGGGGCTCGAAGCCACGGACTCGCTCATGGAGGCACTCAAACGACGCGTAGCCGTCGAAGGAACAACGGATCGTGACGCAGTTCGTCAGATTCTTTCCCAAGAGCTTCTTCGTCTCATCGATCCGTCGATGGATCGATCACTCAACCTTCACCCATCACAGGTCGATGGGAAGACCATTCCCTCCACCGTGCTCATGGTTGGTGTCAACGGCACCGGAAAAACAACGACGGTAGGCAAACTCGCGCGCGTCCTCGTTGCCGAGGACCGAAAGGTTCTTCTGGGAGCAGCAGACACATTCCGCGCCGCCGCTGCTGATCAGCTCGAAACCTGGGGCACTCGCGTTGGTGTTGACGTTGTGCGTTCAGACCGTGAAGGAGCAGACCCGGCGTCCGTTGCTTTCGAGGCGGTCCGTCGCGGAATCGACGAGGGCGTTGATGTTGTTCTCGTTGACACTGCGGGTCGTCTTCAGACGAAGTCGACGCTCATGGACGAGCTAGGCAAGGTCAAGCGCGTCATGGAGAAGCAGGCTCCCGTCTCCGAAGTGCTCCTCGTGCTCGATGCGACAACGGGGCAAAACGGGATGAAACAGGCGGAGGTTTTCGCTCAGGCTGTGGGAGTGACGGGAATTGTTCTGACGAAGCTCGACGGCTCCGCAAAGGGCGGAATCGTTGTGTCCGTTCAGAAAGAACTCGGGGTTCCCGTGAAGTTCGTTGGCCTGGGTGAGGGGGCAGACGACTTCGCTCCCTTTGATCCCCAGGGCTTCGTCGATGCCCTTCTCGACAGCTGAAATCTGCTCTTTGGGGGACGAGGACGAGGCGGAGACGTCTCCTGCGATAGGCTTACACCCAGTTCGCTAGCAATGATGTACTGACCGTGTGTGATGGGAGTGTCGATGTTCGGGAGCCTTTCCGATCGTTTGACTGAGTCTTTCCGACAACTGCGTTCGCGCGGTGTCCTGTCGGAATCAGATGTTGACCGTTCAATTTCAGAGATTCGTCGCGCCCTCATCGACGCCGATGTTGCGCTGCCTGTTGTCCGGCAGTTCACGACCGCGGTGCGGGAAAAAGCCTACGGTGCAGCTCGGTCTCAGGCGCTCAATCCCGGCCAGCAGGTTGTGAGGATCGTCCACGATGAGCTGGTTGAAATCCTCGGTGGACAGACCCGGGAACTCAACTTCGCTGACCGTGGCCCCACGGTCTTCATGCTCGCAGGTCTTCAAGGTGCGGGTAAGACCACGCTGGCTGGAAAACTGGGAAAGTGGCTGCGCGAGGAAGGTAAATCCGTTCTCCTCGTAGCCTCTGACCTTCAACGACCCAACGCCGTTGGACAGCTGGAAATCGTCGGTGAACGCGCTGGAGTTGAGGTCTGGGCTCCCGAACCTGGTAACGGCATCGGCGATCCGGTTGCGGTTGCCCGTTCCGGTCTTGACCACGCGATCCGTCACGGCATCAATGTGGTCATCGTCGACACCGCAGGTCGTCTCGGCGTTGACGCGGAAATGATGGAGCAGGCGATCGCAATTCGCGACGCAGTCCACCCGCACGAAATCATGTTCGTCCTCGACGCAATGGTTGGTCAGGACGCCGTCCAAACATCAACGGCATTTCGTGATGGAGTAGGGTTCACCGGCGTTGTCCTGTCAAAACTTGACGGCGACGCACGCGGCGGTGCTGCCCTGTCGGTTAGAGGGGTCACCGGCGCTCCGATCCTCTTTGCGTCCACGGGTGAGGGGCTCGACGACTTTGAGCGTTTCCATGCCGACCGCATGGCAGGCCGAATCCTTGACATGGGAGACGTCCTGACGCTCATTGAGCAGGCCGAGAAGAAAATGGACGCCGAAGAGGCCGAGAAGGTCGCGCAAAAGGCGATGTCCGGTCAGCTCACGCTCACTGATTTCCTCTCCCAGCTCCAACAAATTCGCAAGCTGGGATCGATGAAGAAGATGCTGTCCATGATCCCCGGGGCTGCGCAGATTCGCGATCAGATTGAGAACTTCGATGAACGCGAAGTCAATCGTGTTGAAGCAATCGTCAGGTCGATGACGCCGGCAGAACGCAACGACGTGTCAATCCTTAACGGTTCACGTCGTGCGCGTATCGCCCGCGGTTCAGGCACCACCGTTGCCGACGTCAATTCCCTCGTCAAGCGCTTCGAGGCAGCGCGCGACATGATGGGCCAGATGGGTCAGGGAATGGGGATGCCGGGACTTGGCCAGATGCCCGGCCGCGGCGGAAAAGCCAAACAAAAGGCGAATGCCCGCAAGGCGAAAGCGGAGCGCGCACGTATTAAGAAGAAAGCACGGTCCGGTAATCCCGCGAAACGTCGCCAACAAGAACTTGAGGCCATGCTGCCGCGCGACCAACGCGGAGGCAATGCAGCAGCCTCGCAGGGATCATCTTTCGGTGTGTCAACGCCCACGCAAACCCCCGCGGCTCGGCCAACGATGGATGACCTTCCCGACGATGTCAAGAGAATGCTCAAGGGACTGTCGTGAAGTTTGACGGGTGGATGCTGTGGGCTGATTCGCCCGATAGTGACGCAACCTGGACGCGGGGAACGTGGCTGATTGAGAACGGACGTATCGTTGCGGATGCCGGTGGCTTGGCCCCGACGTTTCGCGGCTACGCTGTCCCCGGCCTCATTGACATTCACTGTCACATTGGAATTGGCGCCAAGGGACCGATTGATCGCGCTGATCAGCTCCGCCAGGTGCGCCAGACCGTCAATTCTGGTGTTCTTGCGATTCGGGACTGTGGAACCCCACGGGATAACTCATGGATTCAGGACGAACCGCTAGCTCCGATCCTTATTCGATGCGGACAGCACCTGGCGCGCCCCAAACGGTACATTCGAGGACTCCCCGTTGATGTTGACGATCCGAAAGACCTTCCCAGCCACGTTGCCGCGCAAGCGAGTCGTTCAGATGGCTGGGTGAAGATCGTTGGTGACTGGATTGACCGGTCCCAAGGGGCCGATGCTGACCTTGCACCGCTGTGGCCGAGGTCCGTCCTCGTTGATGCTGTCCAGGCCGCTCATGACGCCGGAGCGAGAGTGGCAGTACACGCCTTTTCCCACGTCGTCATTGATGACCTCCTCGAAGCTGGCGTTGACGACATCGAGCACGGAACCGGACTTGATGCGGATCAGGCACAAGAAGTTGCGGCGCGCGGCATCCTCGTGACACCGACGCTGCGACAGGTTGAACTTTTCAACGATTTTGCCGCGCAAGCCGGGGAAAAATATCCCCGCTACGGCCAGACGATGAACGCGATGTATCGAAACCGTCGAGAACATTTCGCCATGCTCGCCGATTCCGGCGTCACGTTAACAATGGGAACGGATTCTGGTGGTTATCAGGACCACGGGACCATCGCCAAGGAACTTGAACTTTGGGTGGAGTACGGGGCATCGCCCTCGTCAGTGATTGACGCTGCCACGTGGAGAACGCGCGCCAGAATGTATCTGCCCAGTCTTTTCGACGGGGCCTGCGCCGACCTTGTTGTCTACGACGAAGACCCGCGCTCAGACATTCGGCGGATGCGCCGCCCTGGAGTCGTTGTGAGGAACGGTGTCATCGTCGCCGAAAACACACCGTCTTGCTAGGAGTCTCGCGCATCCTCGCGCGTGAGCCGCATCCTCATTCGTTGGCGAGTGCGCGGCTGTGAGCTTCGAGCAATACCTCGATCGCTGTCGTTGGTGTTAAACCGCGACACGCTGCAACAACACCGGCACGCAAACCATCGGGGAGTTGCTGCCCGAAATCAAGGTTGAGGACGAATCCTCCCGAAACTTTCACCAGGTGAAGGCCTGCGGCCACATCCCACGGACCGAATGCAGTGCCAATCATCGCTCCGCAGCGTCCCGCGGCGATATAGGCCAGATCGAGGGCGCACGCTCCGAGACGCCGGATCGACTGATAGGCGTCAGCGAGTCGCACCTCGTATGCGGCAGCGGCCACCGGGTCGTCTCTCAGGAAAGCAAAGCGGGGATAGTAGTCAATGAGGACCGCTTCTATTTCCGAGGACGGCCCTGCCCCGGTGAGTTCCTGACGACCGGAGGGGCCTTCGCACCATGCCTGAGTATCATCGGCGACAAATAGTTCACCCAGGAGGGGAGCACATATCGCTCCGGCAACAATTGTCCCGTCAAGTTCGGCGGCGATCGACGTGTTGAACCAGGGTAGCCCCGCCGCGAAATTTGAGGTTCCATCGATCGGGTCGACGATCCAGCGCACCCGACTGCCAAGCCCTGACACGAGCCGCGTTGCCTCAGCCAGGTGAGGTTCGTAAAACTCACAGGTGAAGCCCTGAGGGAAGGGAGAGTGTTCCTGCGGGGTCTGGCTTTGCGTGGCGTTCTGAATGGGGACGAGGACGGACTCCCCGTGCTCTTCTCCGAGGATCCGGCACCCCGGGATGATGGAGCCGCACAGATGACGCAATGCCGATTCGAGTTGACGATCGTAAATGGTCACAGGATCGTGGAGGTTCGCCTTTGTTGCGACGTCAGTGACGCACGATGACGCAGGGATCAGGAAGGATCCGCACGACTGTGCCATTTTCCCTGCGATGAGGGCAAGTGCTTGAGGAATCGACGAGGGAAGTGCAGAGGGGGAAGGAGTGGAAACACTCAGGGGCTGTGAATTCGGTGCGTCGGTCGGCTTCATGGCTCCATTGTTGCAATGTTCTGAAGGATTTCGTGAGGGATTGCACGCGAATTCTTGGCCTCGTCAAGGGAGAGTGGATTGGGGATCGGGGGATTTCATGGCAGAATTGTTCGAGTACCCGGTTGTTCGAGGGCCCTCTCACCTTGTTCGCCGTGTCCCGGAGAAAGCGTTGGTTCGTGTTTCCCACCGTTCTCGCGCCGCCTCCACACCGATTGATACAGGAGTGACCACTCAAGTGGCAGTTCGAATTCGCCTCAAGCGCATGGGCAAGATCCATGCGCCCCAATACCGCGTTGTCGTTGTCGATTCCCGCAAGAAGCGTGACGGCCGCGTCATCGAAGAGATTGGTATCTACGATGCCATGCCGAATCCCTCGGTGATTCGCATCGATTCTGATCGCGCACAGTACTGGCTCGGTGTTGGCGCACAGCCGTCCGACCAGGTTCGTCGCTTGCTCGTCCTGACGGGCGATATCGCGAAGTTCAATGGAAAGAAGGATGCTGTTTCACGCGTCCTCATTTCCGAGAAAGATAAGGCAGCTCTCGCAGCTGAAGCGGTGAAGGCCGCCGAAGCTGAAGCCGAGAAGAGCAAGGCCGCGGCCTCCGCCAAGAAGGCTGAAGAGGAAGCTCAGGCTGCTGCTGAGGCAGCGGCAAAGGCTGAAGCCGAAAAGGCTGAAGAATCAGACGAAGCTGCTTCAGAAGAAGCCGCTTCCGGTGAGGACGCCTGAGCATGCTTGCGGATGCGCTAGAACACTTGGTCAGCGGAATCGTCGATCATCCTGACGACGTTCACGTGTCTTCGCGCTCCATGCGTCGCGGACAGCTGCTCGAGGTTCGCGTCAACCCCGACGATCTCGGTCGAGTGATCGGCCGCGGCGGGCGCACCGCACGCGCTTTGCGTACGGTGATCGGAGCTCTGTCGACTCACGGCACCGTTCGCGTCGACGTTGTTGACACCGATCGCGAGTAAACACCATCACTTTTGCGGGGAGGGATCCGAAAAGCTCGGATCCCTCCCCGTTGTCTATGACTCATCGACACCGTACCTTTTTGGGAGGACACGTGAAACTGACCGCCGCCGTGATTGGGCCAGCACACGGACTCAAAGGCGAGGCGCTCATTGACGTGCGCACCGACGCCCCTGAGATCTTCACCGTCGGCGCAGTTTTTGACGTGTCGCCTCCTCGTACGACAAAGCCAAAGAACGCCGGCGTAATCTCAAATTCCCCGGCCCACGAGAACGACACAACACCCGCCGAGACCAGCGAGGCACAGCTGCCTGAGTCTGTGACCATCGCGTCGGTGCGGGTTCACAAAGATCGCGTCCTCGTCCGCTTCGACGAAGCATCATCACGAGAATCCGTTGAGAAATTACGCGGAGCTCACTTGCTTGTTGATGAACACGAAGAAGAGGACGCGTGGTACGTTCACGACCTCAAAGGCCTCGACGTACGTGATCTTGACGACCGTCATCGTGGCGTCGTTGCCGGAGTTCAATCGGGTGCGGCTCAGGATCTGCTCCTTGTTCGCGTCGACGGACGCAACGTCATGGTGCCTTTCGTCGAGGAGCTTGTTCCCGAAGTCAACATCGAAGGCGGCTACGTGCGTGTCGATGCAATTCCCGGACTTTTTGACGACAACGCGGTGAGCGCCGACGCACAGGGGAGGCAGTGATGCGTTTTGACTTGGTGACGATTTTCCCGGAGTATTTCGAGCCGCTGAACCTTTCCCTCATGGGGAAAGCCTCAGATGCGGGAGTTGTGGACATCGCGATTCATCACTTGCGAGATGTGACCACCGACCGTCATCGGACAGTTGATGACACGCCCTTTGGTGGGGGAGCAGGCATGGTCATGCGCCCCGACATCTGGGGGCGTTGCCTCGATAATCTCCTTGACGACGAAATCCCGACAGATACATCGGACAAGGATGGCACGGTTGGTCACCTGAGTGATGATGGAACCGAAGATCAGGGGCAGAAGCCACCGCAGGTGGACCCGTCTACGCAGCGCCGCGTACTGGCGATTCCTAGCGCCGCAGGCGTGCCCCTGACTCAGGCGATCGTTGAAGACCTCGCATCGGCCTCGCACATCATCGTTGCCTGTGGTCGCTACGAGGGTATCGATCAACGAGTGGCTGACCACTACCGGCAACGAGACGTTGAGGTCCTTGAATTCTCAATTGGAGACTATGTTCTCAACGGCGGAGAGGTGGCCGCCCTCGTCCTCGTCGAAGCCGTTGCTCGACTCCTAGACGGATTCATGGGGAATCCTCACTCCCTCGAGGAAGAATCCTACGAAGGAGGTCTCCTTGAATATCCCGTGTACACGAAGCCGCGAGAGTGGAATTCCCTCCCAGTTCCCGATGTTTTGCTCAGTGGCAACCATGAACGGATCCGTCAGTGGCGCCTCATGCGTGCCATCGAACGAACCGTGGAGCGCCGCCCCGATCTGTTGACAAAAATTGACCCCGCGTCCCTTGGCTCAGCGGGTCGTGAACGCCTTGCTTCGTTGGGTTATGCCCTGGGGGCACCCGGTCAGGTGAGTCGCCTGACTCTTCGAGAAGCTCACATTGACGAGGGCGACGCGCTGGCTGACCTTGCCGCGCGAACCTTTCCGCTGGCGTGCCCTGAATCCCTGCCACGCGAAGCGATCGACGCATTCATCGCCGAGGAACTGTCACCGCAAGCATTCGCGTCGATGCTTGCAAGCCCGCACTCTCATCGGATTCTTGTCGCGCAGATTGACGGACAGCTGGTGGGCTACACCCTTACTCTTCTGGGAGAACCCGAGTCCGTTCCCGCGGGTATTGCGAAAATGCGTGGAGTGGGAACCGGGGGGGCCTACTTGTCGAAGTGTTATGTGGATGCTCAGTGGCAGGGGAGCGGCATTGCTGGGGCCCTCATTGAAAGGGCTGCTGAGGACGCCGCCTCGCTGGGTGCGCGATTCCTTGTTCTGGGAACGAACGAAGCCAACGCGAGGGCTCAAAAGTTCTATAAGCGTCACGGCTTTAGGAAGGTTGGGCGCCGGACCTTTGATGTTGGGGGTGTGGTGAACCGCGATGTTGTACTCGTGCGCAATCTCACGCCTGATGAGGAGTGAGGACAGGAAAAATCCTCGCTGAGTGTTGAGCAGATATGGGAAACTAGAGAGTCGATCCGATCGGATGAAACCTGCCGCAGGGGGACATCACGCGGTTGGATCGCATGATCGCTGCGGGCACGTTCCCGCCGAATAACGACGTAGCTGACCTGCGGCGGATGCGTCAAGGAGCACACATGCAGAAGCTGGACATCGTTGATGCCCCTTCACTGCGCGATGACATTCCGTCATTCCGCGCGGGTGACACCCTCAAGGTTCACGTGAAGGTCATCGAGGGTAACCGTTCCCGTATTCAGGTCTTCCAGGGCGTCGTTATCGCTAGGCGCGGTCACGGCGTGTCAGAGACCTTCACGATCCGTAAGATTTCTTTCGGTGTCGGCGTGGAACGTACTTTCCCGCTGCACGCCCCGACGATCGATAAGATCGAGATCGTCACCAAGGGTGCCGTGCGTCGCGCCAAGCTCTACTACCTGCGTGATCGTCGCGGCAAGGCCGCGAAGATCAAGGAGCACCGTTCGAACTAATCGGCGGTGAGTCTCCCGGTTCAGGGGTTGTGGCCCGGTACCCTCGTTGTAGGGTGCCGGGCCACAGTACGTGCAGAGCCCGAATAATGCAGATGTCAGGAGACCATATGAGTGGGGAAACCCTCGCATACGACGCGAAACGTGCGGGTATTGACCCGGGTCCATCCCATTTGCCGTCGATTCGACAGATGGAGATGGAAGAGGAGCGCCGTCGGAAAAGTCCTCTGAATTGGCTCAAAGAGTTTCTGACGATCGTTGTTGTCGCGCTTGTCATATCGACTCTTTTGCGTGCCTTCATTGTTCAGGTTTTCTGGATCCCATCCCCTTCGATGCGGAACACTCTCATTGAAAAAGACAGAATCGCCGTGTCACGCATTGATGCGTTGACGAAGAATATTCGGCGAGGCGATGTCGTTGTCTTTCGTGATGATATGGGGTGGCTTGGCAAACCCGAGGAAGCCTCAACGAACGTTGGTCGCATGTTCACTCAGTTCGGCGAATTCACCGGCTTCGTTCCTGCCGGTGGTGAGCAGACCCTCGTTAAACGCGTCATCGGTGTGGGAGGAGACCACGTGACGTGCTGCACGGCAACTGGGCAGCTCGCGGTCAATGGGAAGCCTGTGGATGAGCCCTACATTGCGGACGGTCAAGCGCCCTCGAACATTCCATTCGATGTTGTTGTTCCCAAAGACAGCCTGTGGGTCATGGGTGACAATCGTGGGAATTCTGCGGATTCTCGCTATCACATGGGACAGGGCGAATACCCTTATATTCCCGTTTCCTCCGTTGTTGGCACGGTACAGGCAGTGATTTTCCCCTTCAATCGTTGGACAACGAACATTGGTCATCGTGAAGTCTTCTCCGACACTCCGGATGCTTCGCAGCGATGAAGCAGCTGGCAACAAGCGACGTTGAACAGGATTTTGCCCGTCGTTATGGCGTAGTCGCCGGAATTGACGAGGTCGGGCGCGGCTCTTTGGCAGGTCCGGTTGCAGTCGGCGTCGCCCTCGTCGATACACACACCGGCCCAGCTCCCACGGGACTGACGGATTCTAAGCTGCTGACGGCGAAACGCCGGGAAGCATTGGAACCGGAAGTTGCCCAATGGGTGATCGATAGTGAAGTCGGGTGGGCGTCTCCGGCGGAAATCGATGCTGTGGGAATCATTGGTGCCCTCCGATTGGCGGGTTTACGGGCGTTAGGGCAGTTGCAGATGCGTGGCCACACCCCCGGGGTGATCCTCCTCGATGGCTCTCACAATTGGCTGGCCGCCGGAAATGATCTATTCTCCTGCGCCGCGCTTGTCCAGCAGGGCAGAGATGACAACGTCACGGTGTTTGAGGGAGCGCTTCCCAAGGTGGTGACGCACGTCAAAGCGGACGCAGCATTCACCGTGGTGTCAGCTGCGTCGGTCTTGGCGAAGGTTTCCCGTGATCGCCTGATGGCGAGCGTTGATGATCCTGGGTACGACTGGGCGAAGAACAAAGGATACGCGTCGCGCACCCACGTCGCGGGTCTGAAACTTTTGGGGGCCAGCGATTTTCATCGCAGATCGTGGAACCTCCCACTGGGTTAAGGCGCGCCGGTGAGAATGAGCGGCTACAGGTCAAGGAAAGGCATGATAGTCGCGTGAGTGACGAAATTGAAGGTTACGAGAATTCGCTGGAACTGGAGCTTTTCCGGGAATACCGGGATGTTATCGGCCTGTTTAAGTACGTTGTTGAAACGGAACGACGCTTCTACCTCTGTAACCACGTTGATGTGCAGGCCCGGCAGGTCGGGGGTGACGTGTACTTCGAGCTGACCTTGAATGACGCGTGGGTCTGGGATATTTACCGTTCCTCGCGCTTCGTGCGTTCGGTGCGCGTGGTCACCTATAAAGACGTCAACGTTGAGGAATTGTCGAAGCCTGAGCTGGATATCCCGTAGTTCCTGGAATTTTTCACCGCTCAACGCGGCTCGGCTCCGATGAGCTGGAGTGGACCAGGCCGTCGGTTATCCACAGGTTGATCTTTCCCCCGCATCTATCCACAGGATGCGGGGGAATTCTTGTTGGGCCAGACGAAAAGCGCGATTGTGAGAGCCGGAGGTGACAACCGATGGCAGAGGATCATCGTCAAAGACTGGGTGACGCCGGTGAACGCACGGCTGAGCATCTATTGTGCGAGTCTGGGTTGGAGATCATTCACCGGAAGTGGAGGGATGGACGGTGCGGAGAACTTGATCTCATTGCACGAGATTCCCACACGCGTACTGTCGTGGCTGTTGAGGTGCGCACGCGAATAGGAGTCAGATGCGGAACCCCTCTTGAGTCCGTGGACCGTCGCAAGATCCGGATTCTTCGGCGGCTTGCGGGCGCGTGGGCGGCGCGCAATGACCGGTCGCTTCCGATGCGGATCGACATTGTCGCGATCACTCTTCCTTGCTCGGCCCGCCAGCGGATTTCCAGGGGAGACATCCCGGATGACTTGCGGGAACTTGGTGCTACATGCGAGTGGATACGGCAGGTCGCATAATGTCGGACACCCATCTTGCCGTTGCCCGGTCAGTTGCGATGGTCGGATTGGACGGCCACATCGTTGATGTTGAAACACATGTAGGACGAGGACTCGTCGCCTTCACACTGTCGGTTTGCCGGATGCTTCTTTACGCGAAGCAAAAGACCGTGTGCGTTCGGCATTGCAGTCGTGCGGCATTGAGGTCATCAACAGACGCATCACCGTCAACCTCTCTCCGGCAGGTCTGCCGAAGTCAGGATCAGGTTTCGATGCTGCGATTGCAGCATCAGTTCTGATGGCTGCTGGAAAACTGCCGCAACGTGCCCTCGATCGCACGGTCATCATTGGTGAACTGGGCCTCGATGGATCAATGCGGGCTGTTCCAGGGGTCTTGCCTGCACTCGTTACTGCCCGTTCTCAGGGGATCACACGAGCGATCGTTCCTGCCGAATCTGCCGCCGAAGCACGCCTTGTGTCAGGAATAGATGTGGACGCCTTTGAGCATTGCGCAGACATGGTCAACGCGCTCGGTGGCCGTGCGGTTCGTCCGGTTGCCTATGGTGGCGGCTCACTTAGTGGGGGAGAGACATCAAGCCAACGGAAACCGGTTTTGGGCGCGGCGATTGATCTGTCGGATGTGCGCGGTCAGGACTTTGCGGTGAACGCGCTGACAATCGCCGCTGCGGGTGGTCACCATGTGTTCCTCGTGGGGCAACCCGGCTCAGGGAAAACAATGCTTGCGGCGCGCTTGCCAACGATTCTTCCCCAATTGGATGACGAAGCGGCGTTGACCGTGACATCCCTTCATTCCATCGCCGGGGTTTTCCGCGATCGGCAGGAATTGATCCGTACTCCTCCTTTGCAGGCTCCACATCACAGCGCAACGATGGCAGCGATGATCGGCGGTGGATCGGTGCGGATCATCCCGGGAGCGGTTTCTCTTGCCCACGCCGGAGTTCTCTTTCTCGATGAGGCAGCAGAATTTCCTTCGGCGGTTCTTAACGCTCTGCGTCAACCTCTAGAGGAGGGCATCGTGACGATCCACCGGGTCCGTGGCTCAGCCCAGTTTCCCGCTCGTGTTCAGTTGATCCTCGCTGCGAACCCCTGTCCCTGCGGCGGGGGAAGGGGACGAGGACGAGCATGCACCTGTTCATCAATCGTTCGCCGGCGCTATCTTGCACGGCTTTCAGGCCCTCTGCTTGACCGGATCGATATCACGATCGGTATGAGGGTCCCAACGCGAGCGGATCTTGCCCGCACGGCAGCACCGTCCTCGTCCCTGGTTCGCGATCGCGTGGCCGAGGCCCGTCAGAGGGCCATCCACAGATTGAAAGACACTCCGTGGCGCTTGAACGCTGAAGTACCGGGCCGTTGGGTCAGAGAACACTCCGGAATCGATACGGCACTCGTCACTCGGCTTGATCGTGCGATTGATCAGGGCAGTGTGTCAATGCGCGGGGCTGATCGGGTTCTGCGTCTCATGTGGACCTTGGCAGACATGGATGAACGCCGGAAACCGCATTTTGATGATCTCGCGCACGCGCTGACCTTGCGAACAGGAGGTCCTGATGGGGCAGATTTTTGACGACGCGCACATCCACGCGGCCTGGTGGACAGGAGTTATCGAACCCGGTGATCTCTACGCGTCGGCCCTTCGCGCAGCGCTTGGAGATGAGGAGGCTCGCCTATGGGCGCAGGCAAAACACCCGGGGCCGCTGCCCACGCGCTTGCTCGGGCCGAATCGTGACTGGGAGGGAGCGTGGAAGAAATGGCACTCACGAATCGACGGTCTCGATGCTGTGGCGTTACTTGAGCAGGCCAACACCCTGGGGCACCAACTGGTCATTCCGTCAGATCAGGACTGGCCGCGTGTCCTAAGCGACCTTGGACCGACTGAACCGGTTGGACTGTGGATCAGCGGAACATTACCTGCATCCGATCGCTGTATTTCCATCGTTGGGGCGCGTGCTGCAACACAGCGAGGTGAAATGCTCGCAGCCGACATTGCCTGTTCACTGGCTGAGCGAGGTTGGGCCGTTATTTCCGGGGGAGCGTTCGGAATCGACATCGCAGCTCATCGCGGATGTCGTGCCGGGGAAGGGCAAACAGTCGTTGTTCTCGCAGGGGGTATCAGTCATGTGTATCCCGTAGCGCATGCCGATGATTTTCGTTGTATTCAAGAAGGCGGAGGAGCCCTTGTTTCGGAAGTTCCTGCGCATTGGCGTCCGGCAAAATGGCGTTTCCTTGGGCGCAATCGGCTGATCGCTGCGTGGGGGAGAGGAACAGTTGTCGTTGAAGCGGGGATGCGTTCCGGTGCTCTTGCCACTGCCCGGCGGGCAATGGAACTTGGTCGCCCGGTGGGAGCTGTTCCCGGCCCGGTTGAATCTGCGCTGTACACCGGATGCCACGAGCTGATTCGTCATGGGGCAACGCTCATACGTGATGCCGACGACTGTAGTGAATTGATCGAACCAATGGAGATCAGAATGCAACAGCCACTCTTTGGTGATCCTGTCACCGCTGATCACGGAACCGATGGGCTTGCCCCTACGCTCAGGAGAATTTGGGAGGCCTTGCCGATGCGACAAGGAACCTCAATTTCACGTGTTGCCAGAGTCGCGGGCCTCTCCCAAGACGAAGTGCTTCGCGGTCTCGCCGAGCTTGAGCTTCTCGGGTACGTGCGTTCCGGATCGGGTGGATATCGTCGAAACCCGCGTTACACCTCCAAGGCTGCAACATCTGGGAGCACCCCGTGAGCTTAGAATGACGACATGACCGAAAGTCTTGTGAACCAGTGGGTGGATTACTTGGAGCATTCACGCGGCTTTTCCCGTCATACGCTCCGCGCCTACCGACGTGACCTCACACAATTTCTTGTCAGCATTGGCCGCGACGAATCAGTGACCGCTCAACAGCTTCAAGATGAGATGACCACGAGACGTCTGAGGGCATGGCTTTCTCAGATGTCTGCTGAGGGAGCTTCACGATCAACAACGGCGCAACGAGTTGCCGCAATACGTAACTTCACGGCCTGGGCAAACGATCATCATGTGATGACAACGGATCCTGCAGCAGTTCTTGTCACTGCACGGGCTGATCAGAAACTCCCCTACGTCATCGACGCTGAGGATGCTGCCACCCTCATGAATCACGCCAGGGACCACGTCAATGAGGATGAGCCGCAGACTGTACGTGACTGGGCGATTCTCGAATTGGTCTACGCGACAGGAATACGTGTCGCCGAATTA